>NZ_VTZU01000004.1 GCF_008370685.1 Aquimarina sp. RZ0 | reverse complement strand
TTGATGAATCAAATTAAAGAATAGCCATAGCTATTGTTTCATTTTATGAAGAAAATATAGTAGAAAAAGAATGTCATTAGATGCGAAATTTTTATTCGTAAATCGTATGATACCTTCTTTTATCAAATGTTGATATTCTTCTATTCCTTTTACATTTTGAGAAAAACCATACCAGCTATCACCAATAGAAGACACACCCAATCCAATTATCATGTTAGTTTTGGATGCTGTATAGCCCATAAAATTGCGATGCAACGTTTTATACGATTTATAACTAAAAATTTCGCATATTCATCGTTTCTTTTTCCTTTCTACTTCGTTTAAAAAATAAACCGTAGCTATAGCTATGCTTGATTTTTTTGCCTTGCATAAAGAAAAAATAATTCAATGAATTTATACGAATTTTTTAATCACAAATCGTATTATTAATTAGATTTATACACATCTACTTATTGCTTTTTGGTTATTGTCTGTACTTCTGATTACTTGTCTCTGCGTTTCTCTGGTTCATTCATGTAACACCAAAAAAGGAATCGTGATATGATAACTTATCTTTTCAATCGTAGGATGAAATAAAATTCTTTGAAAAAAATTAAGGTTTTTGGCGATCATCGTTATCATATCAATATCTCTGCTTTCTACAAAACATTGTATTGCCTGTTCTATGTTAGAATTAGATAAGAAATGAAAACTATGCTCGATATCATCTGCCAGATAATCATCCAGATAATCTTTATTCTTTTTTTGTAGATTGGTTAGTTCCTGTTCTTTCTTTGCTATATGCAAAATTCTCAGCGTCGCTTGATGTATAGTAAGCACATTGGTAATCGTATTTAATACCTTGTTTTTATAATAGATATTATAATCTGTAGGGAATGCAACTTCAGAAACCTCAGAGTATCTTGCATTTTCTGGTATAACCATTACCGGGCATTTTACCTTTGTGATGACATCACCAGTATTACTACCTATAGTCTTTTCTTTTAGTCCAGAGGCACCTTTTGTCCCCATAACGATAAAATCAATATTCTTCTCTTCTATTTGTTTTCTTATGGTATCAATAAAGAAAATATATTCATTGCTTGTAAAAAATTTATGCTTTGTGTTTAAGGGAAGTTTTCTTATCCTTTTAAGCAGTAATTGCATCTGCTCTTTATAATTATAAGTGATTTCTCCCAAGACAGTGTCTTTAGATCTGTAAAAGGAATCTTCATCCATTATCTCTTCATATGGAGAAATATGTAGCAAATAAAAATTACATTGTACCTTCTTAAAAAATGATAACGCATATGTAACAGCATTCCACGAGTTTTCAGAAAAATCTGTTGGAATTAATATATTCTTCATTTTTAATACTTTCTAATAAAACAAATGTATTAGGATGTATCAATGAAAAGAATGATAAAAATCAGTTTATGCCATTCCCAAATGAAATTATCTGCTAAAACCAGTTCTTTTTGTTTCACACTTCAAAACAAAAAGCATCGATAGCACTATACTATCTATGACTTTTCTTTCTCGTCTGAATTAAAAAATAATTTGATTCAGTTTACTATAATTTCATCTATCAACTGGTATTATACGTTTTCTTCTGTATTTATTCTATCGTCTGGAGCTTTTGTAAATTTAAAATTTTGATGGTACGTCCTTCAATCTCGATAAGACCATCTTTTTTAAAATTAGATAATGTACGTATCAGGCTTTCTGTAGCAATACCTGCAACACTGGCAAGATCGTTTCGCGAAATTTTGATACTCTCCTTTGGCTTTTTATTTAATATTTGTGCAAATTGAAGGATCGTCTGCGCTGTCTTTTTTCTGACTGAGCTATACGCCATTTGTAATAATTGTTCTTTTATTTCGGATAGATTATCGCTGAGCAATTCCATCAATTCTATAGAAATATTTTTACTCTTTTCTAATATCTCTTTGAGATCGTGTTTTGATATCCCTGCAAATTCTGAGTCTTCTACTGCGGTTGCTGACTCTTGATACGGAGTGTTATCTATAAACGAGGTAAATCCCAGAAAATCATCTGCTTTATATAATGCAGTAATTAATTCCTTTCCACTCTCATCCATTTTATGTGTTTTTACTACTCCTTTTAATATGAGATATATTTTATTAGAATGCTCTCCTTCTTTAAAAATAAGTGCTCCTTTTTTATGAGTTACTATATCGCCATGATCATCAAAAAAATTCTTGAGTTCATTTAGGTTCCTAAGACCGCCTTCATCTTCTTTTTGAGGAATATCAGAAAATTCTTTTAGTCTGGAAGAAAGAATCTCTGCTTTTGCCAGACGACTTTCTATAGCATTGATTAATTCATCTTCATCAAAGGGTTTGGTCAGGTAATCATCTGCTCCCATATTCATCCCCTTTCTGATTTCTTTATGTTCTGTTTTGGCAGATAAAAAAATAAACGGTATTTGACTGGTATTGGTATCCTGTGCTAATGCTTCTAAAACACCATATCCATCAACTTCTGGCATCATAATGTCACAAACAATAATGTCTGGTTTTTCTCCTTTTGCCTTCGTAATCCCAATTTTACCATTAGGAGATGTAATGACTCTATAGTCTGACAACGCTAACAGCTCTGCAGTATTTTCTCTTAATGCGGTATCATCTTCTATTAATAGAATAGTTTTCATAATTATTTAGAATTATTGGCAACAGGTATTTGAACAGTAAAAGTAGAACCCTGACCTTCTGTACTGGTAAATGTAATACTCCCTCCAAGGTTTTCCAAATGGCTTTTTACAATATTAAGTCCAATTCCTGTTCCTTGATCTAGTAGTGCATTTTCTGCTCTAAAATATCTTTTAAAAATAAACTCCTGCTCTTTTTCGGGGATACCGATCCCCTGATCAATTATTTTAAAAGTAAACATATCATCCTCAAAACTTACCTGCAGATCTACAACAGAGTTTTCTCCTGAGTATTTGACAGCATTATGGATAAGGTTTGATAATGTTAGTTCTAAAATCTTTTCATCAAAATCTATGATATAGTCATCAATATCGTCGGGATAACTTATTCTTTGTCCATCTTTGAGTAACATATTAGCATTATATACTACCTCATTCACAACTTTACTAAGCGGGAAACTATTGAATTTATAGGTTACTTTGCCAGTTTCCAGCCTTTCTATTGACAAGAAATCATTTAGAATATTATCTAAATATTTCACTTTATTTTTTATGGTATCCAAATGTTTGTCTCTTTTGGACTGTTGTTCGAATTGGGTATATTTCCCGATTAAGGCGGCAGAGGTGAGAATACCACTAAGAGGCGTTTTAAATTCATGAGAAACCAGAGAGAGGAATTTAGTTTTCAGCTCATTAAGATCTCTTTCTTTTTTTAAGGATTCTTTTGTGATAGCTTCTGCTTCTTTACGAAGTTTTATCTCTTCTTCCAGCTCTGTTATAGTGCAATGAAGCTCTTCTGTTCGCTTTTCTATTTTGCGCTCCAGCTCTGTATTTAATTCATATATTTGTTTCTCTTGTTCTTTGCGAAGTGTAATATCACTTACTAAGGCCATCACATAATTATTATCATAGATCACAAACGGATTTAAACCTACTTCGACCGGAAATTTTTTACCATTTTTTCGGATCCCAAAAAGGTCTCTACCGATTCCCATTTTTCTTTTTCCACTATGATCTACAAAATTCTCGAAATGATTGTGATGATTCTTATGATATTCCTGTGGTATTAATATTTGCAGTTTCTCACTTATTAATTCATCTTCTTCAAACCCAAAAATTTCATTGGCAGCCTCATTGGTAGCAACAATAATCTGATCATCATTAACTACAATAATTCCTTCTGAAATCGCTTCAGAAAGTATCCTGAAAATATTATTATTCTTTTCAAAAACTTTCATTCTTCAAAAGTAATGATTTTGTATAGTTACCAAAACTGATTTTTATCATAAAAAACATTCTTCTGAACCTATAAATTTATGATTGATCGTATAAACTGCTCTGATGAAACCTGAATATTACCTGTAAAAAACTACAATTGCTTTTTAAAAAGTTTATCTACCTAATCATCTATAGTATAAAACTGATTTTTATCATATTTTAAAAAGTCCTGGCTGCCTACTTTTACTTTAAAAATAAAACATACTACTATGACATTATATGCTAAAATAAATGCTGATTTCTCAGAAAACTATATTGGATACTCTGCACTGGCAATCATTGCTTCGACCTGTTTAGGCTCTATTGCAATTATGACAACTTTATTTGACGGCAATGGTCCACTACAAATGTTCTTTGTTTTCTTAACCGTCGTTGTCTGTAGTGCTCATAATGCCGCTATCTTAACGGTACAAAAACCTAAATTAGTGCTAGATCTGTTAATTATCAGCCTGGTAGTTAACAGTTTATTACTTATCGGAAATAACTTGTTTTAACCACAACATACCGGTTATTTTATATTCACATAGATACAGGCGGATTTTTCTTTAAAGAAATCCGCTTGTACTTTTACCTCCATTGATTGATATCATTTTTTTTAATCATTCTCATCCCTAATTATATACAACAAAAGTTCAGATTATTAGGAGCATTCTATTCCTCAATTTTACCTGGTTCTAACTTGATGTAATACCATTTTTATTTATGCTTTAAAAAACAAAAATATGAAACAGACAAAATCTAGCTATCTATTTTTTTTGATCATATACGCGATGCTTCTATTAGCAGCATTCATACTTCCTTTTTTTACTGACCGGGAATATTCTTTACTTAAAAACACATTAAGTGAATTAGGAGCACAAAATACTCCGTACAATTGGATTATGAACTTTATTTTTATATTGTTGGGTTTTATAACTTTTATTAATGGGTTTAAAATTTTGCACAAACACCATCTCCAAACGCTGTTACTTTTAGTTTTTTGTATTTCTTTGGTATTGACAGGGATATTCTTATCAGCTCCCCTGAATCGAGAGCTGGTATTTGATTCATTTCAGAATGAGATGCATGCCATCTTTTCGACAATCAATGGAGTCTCTTTTTTTATATATGCTTTATCTATTAGTTTTATTGCCAGATGGAGCGAACAAAAAATGGCTTCGATTGTCATTGGAATTATCGTTTTAATATTGTCTTATTCTATTTTTATCCATTCTGGCTACAGAGGAATCTATCACAGAGGTATTTTTATTATTGCTTTTGGGTGGATACTATATTCTTTTAAATTTTATGAGTTTACTATATCAAAAAAAGAGTATTTTAAGATCCTAAATAGAAAATCAAAATGAAGGATAACTTTTCTAATATTATAGATTCTAAAACACCTGTGATCATAGACTTTTTTGCTGATTGGTGCGGACCTTGTAAAATGTTGACTCCTATTCTAAAAGATGTAAAAGATGAACTGGGAGAACATATAAAAATTGTAAAAATAGATGTTGATAAAAATCAATCACTCGCAGCAAAATATCAGGTTAGAGGTGTACCCACTATGATGTTGTTTAAAGAAGGAAAACAACTGTGGCGCCAATCAGGAGTTTTACAAAAAAATGATATTATCAAAGTAATCAATATGCACCGTTAGTTCGCTCCCTGATATAGTATCAAAATATTTTATTTCTTTATGCCAGTACTGATTTATAATTACCCATTAAAATTTGTTCATTTTTATTGATACTTCAAAATAAAAAGAAGGGTCCTGCCATGCCTAATTTTCTTTTTTGTTTAAACAAGAAATCCCTGCTTTTTAGTTCAATTCAATACAAAGCAGTCTGAAATTTTTTTTTCAGACTGCTTTGTCCTAAGAATTAGTATTGAAGTGGTTTAAGCTTTTTTTAAATTGCTATAAAATGCTCTATATTTTGAAGGTAATTACAGGTTTATTTACGTGATTGGCAATATCTTCTCCGATACTTCCATTAAAAAAATGTGACAAACCTTGCCGACCGTGGGTAGGAAGCGCAATAATATCTGCATTTATTTTTTGACTATAGTTAAAGATGCCGCTCTCTACAGAGTAGTCATTTCTAATTTCAATTTTATCAAAATTTTCCAGGTTGCCAGCATCTGCTTTAAAAAGAAACTCTTTGATCTGTGTCTCGATTTGATCAGAACTTTTAAACCTTTCTCCCGGAAGGTTTATGTACACCAAATTAAAATTTGCTTCAAAAGAGTTGAACAATTTAATTGCATTATGATATGGACGTATATTTTCCATTTTAAAATCGCACGCGAATAAAACCTCTTTAATATCAAATGAATCAATTTGATTTTTTATCACCAAAACAGGTATATCAGAAGTGCGAACGACTTTTTCTGTATTAGAGCCAACAAAAATTTCACTCAACCCACTGCTTCCGTGAGACCCCATCACAATAAGATCTGCTCCATTTTCTTTTGCCACTTCATTTATCTCACTGAAAATTCTATAATTACGAACAGTTTCTGTGACTTTAACTCCTTCCAGATATTCTTTGTTTAGAAAGGTTGTAAATCTTTTTTCTGCCAGTTTCAAATAGTAAATAGCCTCTGCTGCTTCCTGAGCTTCATCTTTAATAAGAATTGCTTCAGAGAGTCCTAACATATGTAAAGCTACTATTTCTGCTCCTTGTTTTTTTGCAATATCTGCAGCTACCTGCAATGCATATTCTGAATGTTCTGAAAAATCTATGGGTACAAGAATTTTTTTCATGATTAAGTGTTAAGTGATTTTATATCATCAAAATTATAAGATGTCTACACTAATTTATATGATAATTATCATACTATGACAAACTTCAAAAATTGCAAGATTTACAGTATCTTTCCTTAAGATAAATGATTTTAAAAAATGCAAAAACATTATACCATTATTGTCACAGGAAAAGTACAAGGGGTTTGGTATCGAAAAAATACTCGAAAAAAAGCCTTGGAATTAGGGATACAAGGATTCGTGAAAAACCAAATAGATGGCAGTGTTTATATCGAAGGAGAAGGAGAAGAAAACCTGCTCAATATGTTTTTAACCTGGTGTAATGAAGGTCCCGAATTTGCAGAGGTATCTGATGTTTCTTGTAAGGAAGACACTCTGGTATTTTACAAAGGTTTTGAAATCTTATAATAAACAAGTATCATTACTGTATTATGGAAAAATATATCACTGCATTTTTTAATGCAATTATGGATAATATGCATTGGATCTGGGATTCTATACTTTTCAGAGTACCTTGGTATTCCAATTATTTCTGGGGAGTCATCTTGATTTCGATATTAATTTGGGGATTAGAAATAACATTTCCCTGGAGAAAACAGCAATCCATTATTAGAAAAGATTTTTGGCTAGATGGATTCTATATGTTCTTCAATTTTTTTGCTTTCTCAATTATTATTAGTGGGTTTTATAAAGTATTCGAGTTATTTTTTGATACTATAGGAATTTCTTCAAAAAGCCTCACAATTATTGATATCTCTGGAGCATCGATGTGGGTTCAGTTACTTCTATTTTTTATCATTCTGGATTTTGTGCAATGGTTTACTCATGTCCTACTGCACAAATACCCGTTATTATGGAGATTTCATAAAATACATCATTCTGTAAAAGAAATGGGGTTTGCCGCTCACCTGCGATATCATTGGATGGAAAATATTTTTTATAAACCATTAAAGACTCTGGGAGTTATGATACTTGGCGGTTTTGAACCTGAACAAGCTTACATTGTCCATTTTTTTGCCATTACCATTGGGCACCTTAATCATGCTAATATTAAAATTACCTGGGGGCCCTTAAAGTATATTATTAACAATCCGGTTATGCATTTATACCATCACTCCTATGTAGTACCGCGAGGAACCTATGGGGTTAATTTTGGGATTAGTCTGAGCCTTTGGGATTACATTTTCAAAACGAATTATGTTCCAGAAGACAGTGGGAAAATAAAACTTGGATTTCCTGGTGATGAAACTGTTCCCAGGAATTTCATAGGGCAAATAGTATACGGTTTTAGAAAATCGAAAAACACGTAAAAATAAAACAATTGTAAATACTGTTTCAAAATCTGAATAATGAACTCATCTTGACTACTGCTTTGACTGACACAATTTACATGTTGCACGCTAATTTTGTTGGTTTTTTAAAGCGTGGCTATGCTGAAAAAAACCTACTTTAGTATCGTACAAAAGTCAAACTTTTTGGTTGAAAACCACTACTCAAGATGAGTTCAATACGTAAAGAAATACTGTCAAAACGAAAGATACAAAACTATAGCATATATTTGCTACAACTTTATTTTCTTAAAAAACATCTATGAAATTTACGGTTTCAGTAAAAACTTAAAAAATGAATAGCATCCTATTTTTATGGAAAAACCATTAATTCTATCTGGAATTTTCATTATTATTGTGAATATTGATTAATTTACATTTAAGGAATTCAAAAAAATTACTGATAATTTTAGCAATCACGATTTATTAAAAAGATATATATGGCAGATGAGCGGATGGAACAGATAATCAGTAAGGCAATTCAAGGAAATGAATTACCTTTTAATACGTTTCTTAAAGAAACATTTACCGCGTTACTTCCTAAGCTACTTGTACTAACAAAATCCAGAGATGAAGCCAAAGAAGTTTTTATTATTTCTATGCAAAAATTCTGGGAATGCTTCGTAATAAAACAGCAAAAATTACCTCATAATAGCATTGGATATATTTATATAATGTGTAAGAATGCCTGGTTACTTCAGAAAAGAGAACAGGAACGTATTGCGGTTTTAAATAATGAAATTATTCATACACAAGTTGATAATCAAATTAATGAAAGTCCAGAAAACAGTGCATTTGACCGTGAAATGGAAGCAGAAGAACATACACTTAAACATAAGGCACTGACTATGGCTTTGGAAACATTGTCTCCTAAATGTAAAACTATTATGGAAACAGATCTGGATCCTAAAAATCAGTTAAAAAGCTTACAAGAACCATTAGGGTATACTAATTATCAGGCACTAGTACAGGCCAAGTATAATTGCAAAAAAAGATTGGTGAAAAAAGTATACGAATTACTAAACCAACTTAAAGAGACTACCTTACTAAACAGATGATTATGGATGCCGAAGAAAAAGATATCGCCTTAATTAACAAGTATTTGGACTTCCAGCTTTCTGAGAAGGAATTAGTTTCTTTTGAAAAAAAATTAACAACAGATACTAATTTTTTTCAAAAATTACAGACCTACCAACAAAGTGAAACTATAGTCACACAAGCTTTTGAGAATTCAAAACATCAAAAGCGAACTGAACAATGGGACAAGATACTGGATAGTGAGGAAAAATTAGAAAAGAAGCATATTCCCTGGCGGTGGATTGGTGGTATTGCAGCTGGCTTTATCTTAGTATTGAGTATATGGCAATTCAATAATGGACAACAAGAACCTGATATCAATACACGTATAGCAGATGCCTGGAACAAAAAGATTGGATTGAGCTATAATATCATAAGAGGAGAAAATAAGGACTCAATCAGACAAATAATTCGTTCTGCTTTTGAAAAATATGAAAATGGTGATTATCAGAAAGTTATCACAAAACTAAAAGATATTAATCAAACTCAAGAGGCGTATGAGGATGCATTATTACTCCGAGGCTTATCTCTTTATAGGACAGGAAACACGACGGCTGCATTGCAAACATTGGATTCACTAATCCAGCATCCTACAGGAAGAAAATCATATGTAGCTAAGTGGTATGAAGGGCTTATCTATCTTGATGAGGGTAACCTCAAGGCTGCCAGGCAATTTTTAGAAATTCCATCAGATAATAATCAGGAAATAAAATTAAAGTAAACTACCTCGGGGCAAGGATACGAGGCATTTATTGAAAAAAAACATTTTGACTTCGAGGCAAGCCTCGGAGCATTTAAATCTCGATTATCGAGTAATGACTTCGGTATGTAATTTCATTTGAAAATTGAATTATACAATTTGTGATTAAAAAATTCGTATAAATTCATTGAATTATTTTTTCTTTATGCAAGGCAAAAAAATCAAGCATAGCTATAGCTACGGTTTATTTTTTAAACGAAGTAGAAAGGAAAAAGAAACGATGAATATGCGAAATTTTTAGTTATAAATCGTATTAGATACTGTTTTTATAATATACTTTTTTACGTACAATAAAGACATCTGTTTACATACAAATTGAATTTCATTTTTTGACTTTAGTTTATTAATGCTTACTTCTTCTCAAAAAAAATATGTAACTTTTGATATCCTAAATGGAAGAATTTTCAACATAAAATACATGTCAAATATCTTTTTTATAGATGAACTAAAGGCTGATAACAATCAGGCACTGGAAAGCTTATTTAAAAAATATTACAAAGTACTTGTTATTTTCTCTAACAATTATATCCACGATAGAGCAATTGCCGAAGATTTGGTACAAGATGTTTTTGTTATGATATTCGAAAAAAGAGAAACGCTTAAGATCCATACTTCTATAAAATCATTTTTATATACATCTGTTCGTAATCACACGCTCAATTACATTAAAAAATCTAAATCTCTGGTACACCATCAGCATATACTCAATGATATAGATGCAATGGATACTGATGTATCCGAGATGATAGATCTGGCAGAACTTTCAGAAAAACTATACAAAGCAATTGACAAACTTCCTAGTCAAAATCAAAAGATATTCAGAATGAGCAAGTTGGACGGTTACTCTAATCAAGAGATTGCAGATCAGTTAGGGCTAACCAAAAGAACCGTAGAAACTCACATCAGTAATGCCTTGAAAAAATTAAAAGAGCTTGTGAAAAAAAATAATCTGATATTTTTTTATTTTTTTTACGTGTTTCTATTTTTTTGTTGTCATAGTGTCAAATAATAAACGATGAATATGGGCAAACAACCTATTGATGATGATCTTTTGATCCGATATTTAGAAAAAGACGCTACAGAACAAGAAACTATTTTTATAGAAGACTGGATTTCGTTTTCTGATCAAAATAAAACATATTTTAGAGAGCTCACAAATCTTTGGAGTGCTTCTAATTCTCAAAAAGATCTTAACGATATTGATATCGAAAAAGATTGGAAAAAAGTACAAACAAGAATTAACACCTTAAAATTAAAGAAAAAAACCAGAAAACTCACTCCAGCTATACTATGGAAAATAGCAGCTGGATTTGCATTACTTATTGCTATTAGTTTATATCAATATACAGAAAATCAAAAAATTACGCTTCTTGCAATTGATGCTCCCGAAAAATTTGAGCTCCCGGATGGGTCTTTGGTTTGGTTAAACAAAGGCAGTGAGCTATCATACAAAAAAGAATTCTCCAGAAACTCTAGAGACTTACTATTAAAAGGAGAAGGTTATTTTGAGGTAAAGAAAAACCCTCATAAACCTTTCACAATACAATTAAACAATACTAAAACCAGCGTATTAGGAACACAATTTAACCTAAAAGAAAATACAGATACGTCTGTAGCATTAGTTTTGGTAGAAGGTAGTGTAGCGTTTAGTACCGAACAAGAACAACTAATTGTTGCTCCAGGCGAAAAAATAAGTTCAAACCTTTCTGGAAACCTTTTAAAAGTCAAAAATCCAGATGCTAATTTTATGGCCTGGAAAACAAGAGTTCTAAAATTTGATGAAACTCCAATGACTAAGGTTATTCAGGATATCAGTCAATTGTATCAGATCACTTTTTCGATAGAAGATAAAGAATTACTGAGTTGTCATCTTACCATGCAATTTGATCAGGCATCTCTCCAAAACGTCTTAGAAACTCTTCAAATTCTTTATGAAATTGAATATCAATTAGAGAGCGAAAATACATATCGAATTAAGGGAGGAAAATGCTAACTGCATAGCAACAAAAACTCCAAACAAACAATCAATATTTTACATTAACTTATTAAAATGAAACTAGTTAGTACATTTTTCATGATACTTCTTACAGTATTTTGTAATGCTCAGGAAGAAAACAATTCAATTTTTGATATACAAATTGAACATTTTACAGTACAAAATCAAAGCTTAAAAAAAGCGCTAAAACAACTCGAAAAACTTAGTGGTACTAAAATCGGATATGCTGGAGACACTACTGTTTTTGACAAAGAAATAACTGTTAATCTACAAAATAAAACGGTTAGAGAAATTTTAGAAGAATTAATGACAGGTACAAGATATCAATTCAAAGTATTACAGAAAAATATCTTGCTGTTCAGGAAAAAAACTGAAAGAAAAACTATCAATGGATATATAAAAGAAAAGGGAAGCGGAGAACACCTGCCTGGGGTATCAATATATATTCCTGAGTTAGGTCTAGGCACCATAACAAATAATTATGGCTTCTACTCGCTTACATTACCAGAAGGGCATTATAAATTACTCATCTCTTATTTAGGGTATGGAACTATTAATACAGCTATAAATCTTATAGAAAATTCTGAACTTAATATTGATCTGCAAATAGTAGAAGAGTCCTTAGAAGAAGTACTGATCACAGATCAAAAGGTTACTCGACAAAGTCAAACTACACGCATGGGAGTGACTCCATTAAAAATTAGCGATGTAGCAAATACACCTTCTCTTTTAGGAGAAAAAGATGTATTAAAAACGTTACAATTACTTCCTGGTATCCAATCAGGAGTAGAAGCAAGTTCTGGAGTGTATATCAGAGGCGGTACTCCAGATCAAAACTTAATTATTCTGGATGAAGCGCCCGTATATAATTCTAATCATCTTTTTGGATTATTTTCTGTTTTTAACGGAGATGCCATAAAATCTGTTGAAGTTTTTAAGGGAGGATTTCCTGCAAGATTTGGAGGACGGCTTTCTTCAGTAATTAATATTAATATGAAAGATGGTAATAAAGAAAAACTAGAAGGCAACGTTAGTCTTGGGATTATTTCTTCTTCTGCCTTATTAGAAGGCCCTATCAACAGAGGCAAAACATCATTTCTTATCAGTGCAAGAAGAACCTATGCTGATCTAGTCTCCAAACCTTTTCAACCCAAAGATCTTGCAGTAGGCTATTATTTCCAGGATGTTAATTTTAAAATCCATCACGTGTTTAATACTAAAAATAAATTATTCTTAAGCACCTACTATGGTCAGGATAATTTTACTTCTAAAAACAGAAAAAATAATGATAGAAGCGATAACAAAATTGCCTGGGGCAATATCACTTCTACACTCCGTTGGAACCATCAATTCAACAGTCGACTTTTTTCAAATACATCCCTAATATTTAGTAATTACAAATTTAAGGTAGCAGCAGAAAACGAATCTCAGTATATCAATTTCACATTTAATACAAGTTCTGGGATTAATGATTATGGTTTTAAAACTGATATACAATATCTCCCAAACCCAAAACATACTTGGAGTTTTGGAGCTGTAGGTATCTATCATAACTTCACACCTCAACGATTTGTTCTCAAGGAAACTGGTATTGATGACATCAATAAAAGTCAGGAATTGAATTCTTTTGAAAGCGCTGTTTATGCGGAGGATAATTGGCGTATTACTGATCGATGGAGTTTTTCTTCTGGATTACGGTTTAGCAATTTTACATATAAGTTATCTAACTATGCTGCTCTGGAACCCAGGCTTACTGTAGCCTGGAGAATGACTCCGGATATAGCAATTAAAACTTCATATTCTAAAATGAATCAATATATCCATCTATTGACCAACTCGGGAATAGGCTTACCTACTGATTTATGGGTTTCCTCTACAGATAAAGTGAGACCCCAACTCTCAGAACAGATAGCCTTGGGTATAGCAAAAGATTTTGGAGATACGGGATACTCATTAACAATAGAAGGGTATTACAAAAAAATGAACAATGTTATTTCGTATCGGGAAGGCGCTTCATTTCTTGTTCTGAGCGATCTGGAGAGTGGAAAAAATGTTTCCTGGGAAGAAAATATCACCATAGGAAAAGGCTGGGCATATGGTGCTGAATTCCTGTTCAGAAAACAACTTGGAAAATTAACAGGTTGGATCGGGTACACTATTGCTAAATCCGAGAGGCAATTTGACGAATTAAATTTAGGAAAAAAATTTAATGCCAGATATGACAGAAGACATAATATATCTCTGGTAGGTATTTATAAGCCTAACAAAAAAATAACTGTATCGGCAAACTGGGTATATTCATCCGGGCTCAATTATACATTACCTAATCTCCAAACAGCAGGTTCTGATGATCAATTTCCGATTGATTCAGGATCCGATGTAATAGGAGATCCTGTATTTGAATTCGCTACAAAGCGTAATAATTTTAGAGGAGAAGCATACCACCGATTAGATCTCGGGGTGCAATTTCACAAAAAAACCAAAAGAAACAATGAGAGAACCTGGGGGTTTTCTCTATACAATAGTTATGGCAACAGAAATCCTTTATTTTACTATGTCTCCACTAACAATACCAGCTTTACAGCTTTGGGAGGTGATAACTCAACAGCTACAGAAAAAACACTAAGGCGTTATTCATTACTTGTATTTATTCCTTCTTTTAATTATACCTTAAAATTTTAAAAAAATGAGAACTTATTTTTATTTGATTCTTTGCCTATTACTCAGTTTATATAGCTGTGAAGATATTATCGATCCTGATGGTTTATTGGATAACAATGAATCACTGGTAATCATTAATAGTTTTATAGCTCCACAAAGCGATGTTATCGCTGTCAAGGTTTCCAGAACAGAGTTTATAATTGGGCAACCTATTAATGATTTTAGTGTCGACAATAAATTTGCCATTACAAATGCTATTGTTTCTATAACCGATGAAGATGGAGCAAGCGTAGACTTACCATACTCCGAAAATAATTTCAGATACCAGATTATGGCATCAGATTTTTCGATCGTAGAAGGAAAAAGGTACTTTCTCAAAGTAATAGTCAATGAAAAAGAATTTAACGCCTCTTGTAGAATTCCTGATAAAAGAATTCAATCTATTTCTGAGCTTCTAAGTGACAAAGAAGATGACGACAAAGGCTCTGTAAAGGTTGTAAAAGTACGATTTGATGACATTACAGAAACTCAAAATTTCTATATCGTAGGTGCAAAAA
Organism: Aquimarina sp. RZ0; assembly: GCF_008370685.1. Classification (GTDB taxonomy): domain Bacteria; phylum Bacteroidota; class Bacteroidia; order Flavobacteriales; family Flavobacteriaceae; genus Aquimarina. The sequence goes on along the minus strand of NZ_VTZU01000004.1, from coordinate 176,858 downwards.
TTGAAAACACAGATCCCAATATATTTATTTCTAGAAATTCATTTGATTTTGAATCTGATCGCTTTGCTACCGACAATCTGGGAGATGGAACAACAATAAGTTCTGAAGGAATCTTAAGAAAAAATGACTTTTTAAGTGGTAATATTTTAAAACTACAAGTGGCCAATGTAGAGCAAATTTTATATCAATCGTTACTCGCTTCTTATCTTAATTCCCAAAGTGAGGGAAGCCCTGTAGAAGAAGTCATAATTCCTCCTAATAATATATTGGAAACTGGAGGTTATGGCGTTTTTGCTGGCTTCCAGTTAACCGAAAAAGAAATTACATTTTAAAATAAATTACATAACATTCTAAATATATCGTATGTGTAGTTGCTGATTTCGAGCTGCAGTAGATTTTCAGTGATACACATAAGATTTGATTAATATTTTTAAATAAAAACAAATGAAAACTAAATTTTTAATAAACCCTTTGCTATTACTAGCGCTATTATTTATCTCTTGTAGTACCGATGATGATACTCCTAATAATAACAATATAGATATGAATGAAATTGTGATCCCATCTGATCAAATTTCCAGCATAGATAAACAGTTATTATCACAAATTAAAAAAGCAGGAATCCTATTTGACGCCGATGAAATCTGGACTGGTTTTAATCTGACAGAAACACCTATGTATCTTGTGCATAAAAACAAAGAAGGGAAAGTAGACAGAGGAATTATAATCAATCCACAGTCTGCTATAAGCAATGCTTTAGAAATTGATGAGGAAAATAATAATGGATTAGAAGTTTATCGCTATGATGATGAAATTCTAAGAGCTTTTCAATTGATCACATCAGATACTGGAAATGGGTTATATGATTTTAATTTTAAAATTGATAACCAAAACTACTATCTACAGATATATAGTGATGATGAGGTTATTGCTGGCGAAGAATTGGCAATATATCCTGGTGGTTTCTTTGATCCGGATACAATCACAATTGGTGCTATTGATTTTATACTTCACGAAAACTTTCATACATACCAGGATAGCTGGAATCCAAAAAGAACGTCAATTAAAAATATAGAACAGCATCAAAAATCATCAATCTCTAAGGAAATACTGGAACTAAGAACCTTAACACATCAGATCTTTAAGGATTTCCCTAATGGAGCTATCAGTCGAACCGTTCTGGAAGAGAAACTAAAGCAATATGTAGCAATCAGATCTAAAGAAAGTGAACTGGATTCATCTATAAAATATGCATATGATTTATCAGAAACGGATGAAGGGAGTGCACGATATATTGAAAGAATGGCTGTAAGAGCACTTTTCCCAAAAAGATCAAATGAGTCTTTTATTCCAGGAAGTGTATTAGATAATGACTATGGAATTACAAATCAAGAAATTCTTACGTTAGTATTTGATTCTGTATTATTATATGAAATTGGAGCTTCTGTCTGTTTGGCAATCAGTACTATTGACAGAGAAGCTCTGGATGATATAAATACTGATAAAACGTTGTTTGAAGTTGCAAAAAACCTTTTCAATATGAGTGAAACTGAACTTGCACAACAATTACAGAATGCTAAAAACTCAGTAGATTGGAATGCGATACAAACTAAGGTATCAGTGTGGCAAACTCTAAACTAAGATTGTAGTAATTACACGCTTATCCAAATTGGGAAGATGTACTATAATACCAGTTCTATTTTAAATAAAATATAAGTATATCATGTAAACTTTCTTTGGATCAAGAAGCGCAAATTTTAATGAGTAATTTAAAAATGGAAAAGGTGTAATACGATTTGTGATTAAAAAATTCGTATAAATTCATTGAATTATTTTTTCTTTATGCAAGGCAAAAAAATCAAGCATAGCTATAGCTACGGTTTATTTTTTAAACGAAGTAGAAAGGAAAAAGAAACGATGAATATGCGAAATTTTTAGTTATAAATCGTATAAAACAAATCCTGAGTACGAGTAACATATACTATATGCAAACTGGCTTAAGTTTTATAAAACTTAAGCCAGTTATATTATGATTACAGATCAAAAACTATTGAACAATTATTTTTACTGTTTTAGCTGATCGGACTTTTATATCTCCTATCCTTAAAAAATAAACTCCAGATGTGGCTTCTGACATATTTAGATTTATTTTGTACTCACTTCCTACCCTTGTTAAGGTTTTTGTGGATAGCTGTTGCCCTAACATATTAAATACTCCCATGTAGACCATTCCATCGTATGAATCATCTGATTTCAAAGTAATTTCATATCTATTTTCTGGCTTTGTTATAACAAGTAATTCAGAATTATTAAATTGCTGTTCTTCGGTACTTAAAACTGCATCGATAACCACTGTATAATCCTGAATTTCTCCAAAATTATAATCTCCACAAGGATCGTTAACATCTCCAGTTACCGAAGTATCTATAGCTTTTGCTCTTAACACATGACCCCCAATAGGAGCTCCCACAGGAATTACCAAATTAAAATCTTCTAACTCTTCAAAAGATTGAAAAAGTTCTCCCTGGATCAATTGCTCAGAAGGTTCAAAAATAGTATTATCATTAAAATCAATCCAAACAGAAAGAGCCATCGCTCCTAGTGTCAAATCCAGATTTTGCTTTACCTGTAATACATATTCATTTTCTCCAGCAACATTAAGAAGCATTGTCGAAAGATTAGTACGATCAGCATATCCCCTTACACCAGATACTCCCTCTGTATTACAACCATTAATACCATCATCAGTATTAATCGTATTGAGAACAAACTTTTTTATACCACTTGCTCTGCATCCTTCTAAAGCTTCGGGCACACAAGCGGTATGTGTTATACGCTTTGAAATTGCATCATTCCCTGATTGTAAATCACCGTTCAGATTTGTTCTTACCTCTATTTCATAAGTTCTACCAACAGTACTCAAATCTACTTGCGTAGTAAACGTATAAGAAACTGTTTCCTCTGCTGCAATTATCCCTGAAAATGTTTCAGTAACTGGGGTTCCTCCATCTACAGCATATTGTAATTCTGTGCTCGTAATGGTTTGTCCTCCGAAATTTGTGATCTCAACTGTAACATCTTCCAGCCCTAATCCAGCTCCTGTAGATGGTATTATGATATTAGTGATTCCTGCATCATCAGTGAATAAATTTGTCACCCTTTGGCTAGCACTATTATTCTCTGAAAATTCATCATTGTTCAAGGCTGTTCTTACTTCAATAGCATATGTCTGCCCAACATTGGATAAATCAATTGTTTGTGTAAACACATAAATATCTGATTGGTTTCGATCCAAAGTTCCTGTATAGGTTTCTGTAGCAACCAGATTTCCATCAAGCCATAATTGTATTGGAATATTGCTCTGAGGGATAGTTCCAAAGTTTCTTAGTCGTACCTCAACTGTTTCTGAACCGGTAAGAAAACCATTAGTATTAGGACTTGAAATAACATTTACTCCTACATCATTTGTCAGACCGGACACCAATCCAAAAGACGCAATCCTAGTAGCCCATACATTATCTGATTTAAAATATTCTGCAGTATGCCAAAAAGTAGATTGATCCGGATCCATAGTAAGATGTGAATAATCACCAAATCTATTTGAAAATGTCTGTACTCCCGCACCTTCAATGATCGATTCTTCTGCCAGCGTCATTTCTCCCGTAGTATCATCCGAAAATCTACCTGTATATCTAATACCAGCAGCAAGCGTAGCACTAGCGATATTAAATGCTAACCCTATATTTCCATTTTCATCCATACAAGCACTTCCCATAAATCGACTATGACCATCATCAGGCGCATAAGTACCTTCCTGAAAGATTGTCCAACCGTCTGTATTATTATTTCTCAGTTCAATCCAGCGTATCCCAGAGGTGTCATTACCATCAACATCCACATTAAATGTAATTAGCCAGGAATTGTGATCTGCAAAAGATCGATAATTTGCTGCATATGATATCACTCCTCCAAGGGCATCAATTTTCTGAGTGGTTCCTGGTTGTTCTATATCTCCAGATCCGAATCTTGCAAACACACTGTCAAAAGGAGCTGTAGCCACTTCTAATGGTTGTGAAATTGTAGAATTTGCAGGGTTAGCAAAATCTATATCAATTTCCCATATTTTAAGATGATCTTCGGTGATAGCAGTACTCCAGCCATCATCTTGCAGATATACGATATATCCGGGAACATCAACAGGAAAGTCAAACCCTACCAGATTTGCAGGTTCCGGACTAAAAATTGTAGTGGGATTACGCCTAATACCAGGAAGATCGAAACCTATAATCTGAGGATCACTTCCACCTGCAATCATTACCTCTCTCTCCAATGCATATGTAGTATTACCGGATGCCTTGTTCGCTGTCAAATAATAACCATCTGGCCAGATAGAATAATGGGGGTAATCTGGAAAATCATCCAAAGGAAACTCATATACATTATAAGCACCTGTAGGATCAGGGGTATCAGACACAGCAATGATTAATGCATTATCTGATTTTCTAAACTGACTTACAAAAAAGCGATCTGCCAGATGATCATACAATATAATGGGATCACCATCATTATTTCCAGTGCCTAAAAAATCAGCTAGTGAAGTAGGACCTGCTAGTAAATTCCCATTTTTATCAAAAATTTTGATCGCTATATTTACTCCATGTACATAATGATTAGGACCTGCTGCTCCCGATGGATCTGGCGGCAATTTCCCTCCTGATTCATTGATATTAGTTCCTTCAAAATTTACAAGTAAATTTTTAGTAGCAAAAACTCCAAATTTTTGCTGTCTCGACGGATCCGGACCTAATGGTAGAGCGTTTTGATTTACTTTTTCATTTGCTCTCAAATTATTTGATACTATAGTTACCTCTTTTACACTTTTTGAGTGACCCTTTATTGTTGGGTACTCTTTAAATACTTTTGTTTTTCCTATAAAAGTACCTTTAGCAATACTAGAAGGACCTCCTGATTGTTGCGCAGAAATTGTAGTTACTATGCCAATTGCACATATGACATAAAAAAAGATTTGTCTCATTGAAAAAATTTAAATTCATTTATTTAATGGATAAAAAGCAGTTAAACGTTTTTGATGTAAACAAAAAATAAAGACTTTTAATTCAGGAAAAAGATTTTCCAGCTCCATATTATTATTTATAGAGTAAGAAAGCTTCATAAAGAATTGTATGTGAAAAAATTTGTTCTAATCAGTTAATAGTTTAATAATCTACATTACACCATTAGTTAAACGTTTATAAGAGCTTTAACCCTAGCTTTTTATTGAAATTTTAGTTCAAAAAGTGGTTCAATTTTTGTAATTGTGGGTTTATTTTTCAAGGCATAACTTCACTAAGTCTATAAAATCAAGATATTTATTACTAAAAAACAGTACTATTATTAAGGTTTTAACATTTTTAATACCTACTTATCATTCTTACTGTTTTGATATTTCTTTTAGTTATATTCTATTTTAAATCATCTAATTTGATCTTTATCAAAAAGTGTTACCTGTTTTATCCTGTTTTTTTAGTCACTTCATATAAATATTTTGGGGTATTCTAAAATATTTTCCTATCCTGGTATAGTAGTAAGTCCCATTTTTCAAATGAAATTAACTACTAAAATCATTTCTTCTTATTTCCGTTTACCGTGATGCTATCTAAGGCTGGTGTAATTATAAATTTTATTCGCTTTTCATTTTTAGTCCTATGAAATGTAAATGAACACTTATTAATTATTAAGAACTCTTGTATTTAAAAAGATCAAAACCCTTAGAAAAACCAATGTAATTACCATAATTATCTTATTAATACATTCCAGATAAGAGTAAACTATCTCAGGGCAATCCCACGAGGCATGTATTGAAAAAAAAATGATTTCGAGGCAAGCCTCCATTTAAATCTCGATTATCGAGTAAAATCACTATGTAATCAAAAACACAAATACAACGAAAACCATCTACATCAAAACTTTCTAACCGTGTTATATGCAAAGCATTGAAAAATCGTCAAATTAAGGATTTATATTTTAACTAAAAAAAAGTAATCTTAAGACTACTTTTACATGTGCCATAAATGAAATTAAATATTAACGAATTTTAAATATTATTCAATTTTATAACATAATTTTTAATATAATTTCATATAAAACTATAAAAATAAAATTATTATGCTTCTTTAAAACCCTTATAGAATATAGGTTTTTAAATTTAATTTATAAATTTTATCCTTTTTTTTTGTATTTAATCTATTTTTTTCAGTAGATTTGAAATCAACATTTTACGTTAAAACCGTAATAAAAATACGTTATTTAATTACTAACCCAGAATAGAATTAATCATCACAAACTCAATTTAACTCTCCACACTACAATATTCTATTTCTAATAATTCATCATAATTATGAAAAATAATTACTTGTTAAGTGTTTTTTTAATTTGCACCTGTCTTTTTACCTTTGGGCAAGATTGGTCAGGAGTTCCTATTCCTGCCAACGCTGGATCAGGTAAGCAATGGCAATTACAATCCAACTTTTCTGACGACTTCAATTATAATGGAAAAGGGAATGCTAACTTTACTAATAAATGGGTAGATTACTACATGCCTGATCCGGGATGGCCTGGTCCGGGAGAAACCAATTGGGTAACCGGGAACTCTAATGTTTCTGGAGGATTTCTAGAAATAAGAGGAACACAGGGTTCTGGAAGCAAAGTAAACTGCGGTGTTATCTCTTCTAAAACCAAGATAAAGTACCCAGTCTACATGGAAGCCAGAATTAAAGCATCTAATATATTAAATTCATCCAATTTCTGGTTACTGAGTCAAAAAGACAATAACAATCCAGGCTGGTGGCAAGAACTTGATATTCTAGAAGTGTATGGTGGCGATACAAATCAATTTTTCAGTAAGCAAATGTCCACAAATTTTCATATCTGGAAATCAGGAAACGATCATACATATCAAACGTTTTTTAAAGTTAATCCCAATCAAAGTCTAGCTCAAAATCCTTATTGGAGAGACGGATTTCATACTTTTGGATGCTACTGGAAAAGCCCTACTGATATTACATTTTATATCGATGGAGTCCCTACATCAAAAGGAGAACATTTTGTTGACGGGCGATACAAAAATAACTTAAACGGTAGTTATAATCAGGCAATATTGCAAAATCCAAACCCGAATGTATCCTCCACTCCTCTAAACAAAAGTCAGTGGGAGAATCAAATTACCAAGGAGTTATTCATTATTATAGATACAGAAAGTCATCACGGAAGACCTATTTCTCCATCTTATGATCTAAATAACTCAGCAAAAAATGTAATGCTCATAGATTGGATTCGTGTTTATAAACCTGTTGCTTCTTCTGGCGGCGGCGGTAATAGCGGTAATCAAATTATCTCAGACGGAACATACTACATCACTTCCCCTCAGAATTCTCAACGCTTACTTGCTCCTTCTTGGGCTAATTATAATGCTCGTATGATCAATCCAGGTAATTATAATGATCAAAGATGGGTATTCATACACCAAGGAAACAACGAATACACAATTAGAAATTCTGGTACAGGAAGATATTTACAGGTAGATAATTCAGCCTGTACTAACAATGCAAATGTATCTACTGGAACTAGCTCTAGTGGCAATAACAGAAAATGGAAAATTGCACAAAACGGAGGTAATTATTCGATTAAACCAGTGCATTGTAGCAACCTGGGAATGGATAGACACAATGGAGCAACAAATGCTAATGCACAAATATTCTGGTTCAACAGCAATAGCAATAACGAAAAATGGAATATTCAATTCTATTCTTCTGCTAAAGCATCTGGATCAGACGTTACCCCAGAAAGCTTAGCCAATGGAAAAGTAATGCTATATCCAAATCCTGCGAAAGATATTCTTAATATCTCTCTCGGAAATAGTTCAACATATAATTCTATCCAAATAATTGATATGCTAGGTAAGGTTCATCAAAAGCAAACCATAAACAACTCTGATTTTAGCGGACAATTAAAAATAGCGAATCTAAATGCTGGAATATATTTTGTCAGACTAACAGGAGATACCGAAAGTAAATCACTGAGATTTGTAAAACAATAAATACTTAGGAATATTCATATAGTACTAATAGTAAAATAGTTTGAAAATCCAGTAGGTTATTGCTTACTGGATTTTTTACTATAAAAGATTACTTTTCAGAATTTTTAACTTGATTTACCCATATCTAAACTCTGGGACAAGTAAAATACTAAACACCACACACAGTTATACAAAAAACATACTTAAAACCTTTTAAATATCAACATACTGCGAAACAGTTCGTTCAGTACTAGTTTCTCCTGTATGCTTGGTAGTTGCTTTTTCAAATAATAAAAGATGGACCTCTTCTCCATCTTTTGCAGAAGGACAGTGCTCTATCCCTTTTGGCACTACAATAAGTTCCCCAGCTTCAACTTTTACCGTTTTATCTCTAAACTTCATAAATAGTGTGCCCTTTATAACCTGAAAAAGTTCATCTTCCTTTTCATGTGTGTGCCAGACAAAATCTCCTGATATTTTTGCTAGATATACCTGATTATCATCTATGGTAGCAATCCTATGAGGATGCCACTGAGCATCAAATTTAGATAACTTTTCTTGAATATTTATTGCTTTCATATACTATTTTAAACATCTCAAAACAAGGTAACAATTTCATCAGTAATCCTGGCAGGTCTTAACGTTTCTTTATAGAGCAAACACCAAGAGGTCTTTGCAGAAACAATTACCTTCTTAGTATAGGTATTTATTATTTTTGTATGCCGCTCACTTTTCACCCCGCGGTAATGATCAATCCAGGTCTGGAGTGTAATCTGATCCCCTTCAAACGCCGGATGATAATACTCTATAAAATGACTCAACACTACCCACACATAAGTATCTCTCATTTTTTGAGATGTTTTTTCTTCCCAATGTTCTTTAGCAATATCTTGAACCCATTGTAAATATTGCACATTATTAACATGGTTGATGTCATCAATTGCAGATGCTGGTACTATAATTTGAGATTCAAAAATTTCTGTTTCCATAGCTGATCAAATTACCGATTTTATAGTCCTTGAAAGTAGCAAAAACGAAAATAAAAAAACGTTAAAACTGCTATAGACTAAGGACGTTTGATATATATTTACCTTACTAACTTAAAAACAAATAACACATGAAAACAATTTTTTTCAACATTGAAGGTATTAAGGTTCTTACCAAAGAAAGCCAACGTCAAATCAAGGGACTTGGAGGAAACGACTTATCCTTATGCGGCTGTTCTTGTAGTGGATCCGTTACTGGTCCGTCCTACTGTAATACAATTCATGCTTGCCCGCAAATTTATACCTGCCTACAGACTTCTTAGCACCTGTTACCGTCATATGATTTTGGAATTGCAAATATCGTATGACGGTGTTTTCCCTAAATACCTCTCTCTTTCACCCGTACTCAGAAACCCAGAATCAACTTTGCTATATAGAAAAATAAAAAAATTCCAAAAATATCATTACTGGTGGTTATAAAAGGTCCTGTAGCAATTGCCGGATCAATACCTCTTTTATCTAGTACTATCGGAACAAATGTTCCAATTAGTGCTGCCACTATAATAACACACATAAGCGCAACAGCTATGGTTATACTAAAGAAAATATCATAGTTCATGATAAAACCAAAAATAATAATGAGTAGCGCCAAAGCAATACCGTTGATAAGACTAAGGCTTATTTCTTTTAACAACCTACTCAGGAGACTTCCTTTTACCACATTATTTGCCAAGCCTTGTACAATAATCGCAGAAGACTGAACTCCTACATTTCCTGCCATTGCAGCAATCAAAGGGGTATAAAAAAAGAGGCTTTTATTTTTAGGATCAGTCATTAATTCCTCAAAACCTTCCATAATAAACACACTCCCCAGCCCTCCAAAGAGCCCAAGTATAAGCCAGGGCAGCCTTGCTCTTGTTAATTCCCACACATTATCATCTGCCTCTACATCTTGTGAAATACCCGCAGCCAATTGATAATCTTTTTCGGCCTCATCTTTAATAAAGTCTACCATATCATCAATAGTCACACGACCTACCAAAATACCATTATCATCAATTACGGGAATAGCTTCTAAATCATATTTTTGCATAATTCTCGCTACCTCCTCACCTTCTGTATCTACTCGCACAAAATCTACCTTAGGAATATATACTTCACTGATATGAGTTTTTGCCGTAGCAGTCAATAAATCTTTAAGAGATAATCTTCCCTTCAGCCTTCCCTCTTTATCCACTACATATATAGAATGTACTCTGGTAACATTTTCTGCTTGTCTACGCATTTCCCTAACACAGCCGGCAACCGTCCAGGTTTCTTTTACCTTTACCAACTCTTTTGCCATTAAACCACCTGCCGTATCTTCCTCATACTTCAGCAATTCTTTAATATCTTCTGCTAATTTCTCATCTTCAATTTCAGCAATAACTTTTTCTGCTCGTACTTCTGGAAGTTCTGCTACTATATCTGCAGCATCATCAGTATCCATCTCCTCCAATTCTTCTGCAATTTCCTTTATCGAAAGGTTTTCCAGAATACGTTCACGAAAATCATCTTCTAACTCCATCAGGGCTTCTGAAGTCTTTTCGCTATCTAAAAGTTTTATTAAATATGTTGCCTGGGGTAAGTTGAGTTCTTCGAGTATCTCTGCAATATCAGCAAAATGAATTTCACTAAGCATTTCCTGCAAATGAGCATCATCTTCAATTTGTATAAATTGCTTTACTTCATCAATAAGTTCATTGGAAATCTCGAATGACATAGGATACTTATTTATAGATTTCTTTGCAAACGCCCACAAAGATAATCAAAGAATTGAATTGAGTTTTATGATAGCGTTAAATGAAGCTAGCCCTTTAGCTTTTCAATAATAGAGGTTAACTCTATAAATTGAGTGACACTTAATTGCTCTGGTCTTTTAGACAATAAATCCATCTTTCTTATCTCATCTGATAACTGAAATGTTTTCAAACTATTTCTCAGTGTTTTTCTACGTTGACCAAAAGCTGTTTTTACAACTGTAAACAAAAGTTTCTCATTACAAGACAATGCATAATTAGTTTTCCTAATCAATCTTAGCACGCCGCTATCAACTTTGGGAGGAGGGTTAAAAACATCAGGAGGCACTGTGAACAAATATTCTGCATCATAAAACGCCTGTGTAAGAACTGACAAAATACCATATGCCTTACTACCATGCTTCTCACAAATACGCTGAGCAACTTCTTTCTGGAACATCCCAGTAAACTCAGGAATCTGATCTCTGTTTTCAATTGTTTTAAAAAGAATTTGGGAAGATATATTATAAGGAAAGTTACCTGTAATCGCATAAGGCTCTTCACCAAATAATGTTTTTAAATCATATTTAAGAAAGTCGCCTTCTATGACCTTAAACTTCATTTTTCCCTTTCTAAGTTCAGGGTACTCCAAAGCAAAACTTGTAGTAAGATATTCGATAGATTCTACATCCAGATCCATCGCAATAAGATCTACATCTTTTTGTAAAATATATTTAGTCAGCACACCCATTCCTGGACCAATCTCTATTACATTCTTATATCCATTCAATGTCAAGGTATCACCGATATCTTTTGCCACCATCTCATCCTGAAGAAAATGCTGACCTAAATGTTTTTTGGCACGTACAGCCGTTTCAGGATATGTTTTCCTATCTTTTGATACGCTATGATGATGTTTTTTAAATTTGGAAGACATATAATTCGGGATTAGTTCAATTGCTTTTTAAAATAGTATTGTTAATCTTAACCTCTCTTATGATTTAAAAAAAAATGAAAATTTTAATCTATTATCCCACATAAAACAGTGAGACTCACCTTATTTTTTTTACTCACCCCAATAACAATTCTATCATAGAGTATACCAATAATGATGACATCCTGATAAAAGAGAACCTAAAAAAACAAAATTAGCAGATAAAATCTTTAATATTGTTCGCTTATAATTTCCAGTTCAGTTCTAAAAGCTACAAATTTACCGACAAAACGATTGGTTTTTGCTTGTAACTCGATAGCGTCTTCTTCATAATAACGATCCAGAGTCTCCTTACTATCTGTTGTGTATTGTATAGAATATGTATATCCTCCCATTTCTTCTTTTACCAAAACCCTTGTCATCAGGGCTTTACTAAACTTTTTTGTCGCTAACATATCAGGAATATGTTCATTTTTCATCCAATCCAACCACATATCATGAGCCGTTTCTTCTATATTAACTGTAACATTATATATATACATTTTGTAACTATTAACAATTTGATATCGCAAAAAAGCAAAGTTACGAAGAAGTAAACTACCTCGGGGCAAGCCCGCGAGGCATTTATTGAAAAAACATTTTGATTTCGAGGTATGTCTCCTTCAGCATTTAAATCTCGATTATCGAGTAAAGAGAATTAATTCTATACTAGGCTGCAATTAACCAAAAACTCGATGAGTCCCACGTGCATCAGTTTGAATGAAGTTCTGATAAGGCTTTGTACTAAAAAAAAGTGTTTTTGGGTTTAAAAACTATTCTTGCCACATTTCCACTTTGCAAAAGTGCCGTCATTAATTTATGATTTAACTTACTGTATTACAATTAACATTTCCAATTCTTTCGCCTTTCTGATAAAATTTTTGCAAGATATCTCGAATTGATGGTTTTTAATCTTCTACATGAATAATCTAACCCATAACCCAGATTATTACTGTCTCCTACAACTTGGTTGTTACATGTCTACTGTAGCAAGAAAACCAACTATGATTTTTAATTTATTACATCACTTCTGGTTTTAAAAAACTCAAACAAAAAGCAGCTATTTTATTTTGAAATACAAACCAAAAAAAATTACAATTAGAGATTTTAAATCAAAATTGAATTGTAGTATCCATAAAAAGTTACCCTAAAACATGTTTGCTTTTGCTGAGAAAATATAAATAAGTCAAATATTGTTTTTTTCAAAAATATTGGTCATACTAACCAATACTCAAAGAGCAATTCGCTACGAAGGGATTATTCTGCAAAAATCTGAATACTAAATTTTGTTAAAAAAAGAAAATCAATTATATTTTTTTCAATCCAATATGAACAAAAAAAGCATTAATTCATCCTTTAACAGATTTAACTTTTAATTTTGAATTCATAGTGTTTTTGATATCAAAAAAAGCTTTATTTTTTTTCTTTTTTAACAATAAATCCAGAAAAAAACCTTCTTTTAAAGCTTTGTTATAACCTCAATTTAATCTAATTGTTAAATTTTACTCTTCTATCACAATAAAAATATTTTTTTAACAAATCCGCTTACACTATTGATAAATAAGGGTTCCACATACTTTTATAATGGTGTTTTGGTAAAAAAAAAATAATGTTCAGTTAAAGTCTAGTTTAAATTAACCGTCAGAAATACGCGGGATGCTTATGTTTATATTACGAAACCAATAATTTTTTAAGATTAATCTTGCTGAATCAGCTAAAAGATACTTCCTAAAATCCATTTATTTTAGAGAACTATATATTGCAATGATTTAGCTGGATTTTTTATTTAAAAAATATGAATTTGTTTTTAGGGATTTCTATGAAACAACTGTTTTATATACTAAATACAGCATCTTAAAACTTAAACATAATGATCTCGGAAAATAGGAAATAAAAATGATTATAAATAACTAAACTAGGAATAAATATTTTAACAATTGTTGAATCTAGTGTTATTGTTAAATATTCTTAAGGCATCTATTAAAAAAGAAAATTACTATATACATATGTAAAATCTTAGAAACAGTATACGTATTAAAATCATCTGACAAAAATAATTCATAAAATGAAAATTTCAACCTATTAAATCCATAGCATTATTTAAAGAAATATCAATCAAAGTTTTAGGACAAAAATTTCTAATATTAAAAAACTTAATAGACACATTCTATACTCCAAAAAACAAAGTACATAAACGCTGAGATCTTAAAGTATTAAAAAGACAAAAAAAATAATAATCATAGAACTTATTTTCGAGTTTATAGCGAATTTAATGAGAATTATGTATTTTAGAAAAATTTTTCATAAACAACATAAAGCACATTGTATGATCAAAAAGTACATTTGATGATTTACCCTCTGAAATCCAACAAACTATGACAGTATTTTGTATTATCAAATTTATTCACCACTAATAATTAAATAATAAATAAATGAATGACTATGTAGATAAAATGAATTGATGAAGTTTCGTAAAGTTAGCAGTAAAAATATTGAGAAACCATTAACGTAAAAAAAAAGAGGGTTTTAGAAATATCCCAAAAAATTTCTTTTAAGTTTAGAAAATAACTAAAATCATACAATAAATTATGAGAGAAAAACTATTTAAGTGTACTATAGGAGGACACTTTATGAAAGGAATATTTATAATGTTGCTGTTTAGCCACCAGTTGTATGCACAACAGACAGTAACCGGACAAATTGTTGATCAGAGCAATATTGGAATTCCAGGCGTAAATATAGCCCTTCAAGGAAAATCAATCGGTGAAATAACCGATTTTGATGGTAATTTTAGTATCAATGCGTCCCCAGAAGACGTCCTGGTCATTTCCTACATTGGATATATAACTGAAAAAATTACCGTGGGTAGCCAAACTAATATATTCGTACAATTAAAAGAAGATGTAGCAACTCTGGATGACGTAGTAGTAATTGGATATGGTACCAGAAGAAAAAGTGATCTTACAGGAGCCGTATCACAAGTAACCGCAAAATCCTTTGAAAGCCAGCCAATTACTCGTGTAGAAGAAGCTATACAAGGTAGAGCCGCTGGGGTAACAGTAGCCAGAAACAACGGTGCTCCCGGTGCAGGTGTAAAAATAAGAGTAAGAGGTGTTAATTCTATTACTGGAAACAACACTCCTCTTGTAGTTATTGATGGTATTTTTGGAGGAGACTTAAGAACCATAAACCCTAATGATATTGCTTCTATAGAAGTACTTAAAGACGCATCTTCATTGGCAATCTATGGATCTAGAGGTTCTAATGGTGTTATTTTGGTAACGACTAAAAAAGGTGCTGGAAAAACTAAAATAAGTTTAGAACACTTTACCTCCATATCGGATGTTTCTAGAGAAGTGGATGTGCTTAGTTCAGCAGATTTTGCAACACTAAAAAACAGAGATTTATTAGCTGTAGGAAGTCCAGCTAGATATACGGATGAACAAATTAGCGGTTTTCAGAACAATCCTATAGACTATCAAGATGAATTGTTTAGGACAGGAGTTAGCAACACCACACAAGCATCTATAAGTGGAGGTGATGAAAAATTTAAATATTTTATCTCTGGTAACTATACCGATCAGGAAGGTATTATACTTTCTACCGGCTATGAGCGATATTCTATACGATCGAATTTTAACGCAAAGATAAATGACAGACTAAGTATTGGTCTAAATTTGTTTGCCAGTAGAGAAAGTTTCCTAAACAATGTAGATTCTTTTAACCGTTTTAAAGGAGGACTAGTTTTAAGAGCACTTACTTGGGATCCAACAGTTCCCGTACATGATGAAGACGGTAATTTTATTTTGACATCAGATATCGCTAATAATGGTTTTAATCCAATAGCAGCGCTATTGAGAAGTCAAATTGAAACTGTTAATGATCGTTTTAATGCCAATTTTGACATTAAATATAAGCTTTTAGATGGGCTTACCTATAACTTAATAGCTGGTGCTAATACTTGGAATAGTGCCACCCAATCTTTTAGAGTAGAAGGAGACACTTCTATTCCAGACTCTAATCATACCTTTATCAACTTTAATGCAGGCCGATTCACGGCATTTCAAATAAGTAATATTATAAACTGGAAAAAAAGCTTTGGTGACCATAACTTTGATATAACAGGAGTATATGAATTTCAAGGGGACGAAGGCACAAGTAACGGATATTTTACTAACGATGTTTTAGCTGGAGGGTTTTTCCTTTCTGATAATGGAGACCAGTTGAGAGAAAACTTCTTTAATAACAAAGGAGTTAACTCAATTCAGTCGTACTTAGGTAGACTGCAATACGATTTCAACAAAAGCTTATTTTTGACTGCCTCTATTAGAGCAGATCAATCTTCAAGATTCTCTGGTGACAACAGAACAGGGTATTTCCCTTCTGCTGCTATAGCCTATAGTTTCAACAACATGAGTTTTATTGCAGATGGAAGCACTTTTAGTAACTTAAAATTTAGAGGAGGATACGGAGAAGTTGGAAACCAAAATGTCCCAGGTCCTGCAAGGTTCGCTTTATTAGGAAATGTATCTGCTTCTGGAGATGGAGTGGGTGTCGATAATGGAGTAATATCTACTCAAATAGGAAACCCAGATTTAAAATGGGAAACAACAACGCAATTCAATGTAGGATTAGACTTAGGTTTTTTGAATAACAGAATTGATATAAGCGTAGATTACTATCAGAAAAACACGATTGATCTTCTGTTGCAAACCAGAGTTGAAAATTCTGCTTTCACTAGATTCGAAAATGTCGGTGAAGTAGAAAATAAAGGTATCGATTTTTCTATTTCTGCCGACATCATTGATACTGATAATTTCACCTGGAATTCTAACTTTGTAGTTTCTCACGTTAAAAATGAAGTTATAGAATTAGATGATGGTCGCAATCAAATTATCGGAAATATAACATCTATTGATGGAACGACAAATGCGCTGAATGTAATTGAGGTGGGGCAACCATTAGGGCAATTTTATGGATTGACATATTTAGGTACCTGGAAAAGCACAGATGACATCCCTCTTAATGACCAAGGCACTGCTATTGCTCAACCAGGAGATGCAAGATATCTTATGGATGAGAATGGTGATAATGTGTTTGGTGGTATTGGAAACGGTACTCCTACACTAACCTGGGGATTTAACAATACTTTTGACTACAAAAACTGGAATTTAAATATCTTTGTTCAAGCAGCACATGATTTTGACGTATATAACCAGGTAGAAGGAGCATTGAATGGAGGAACAGGAGATTTCAGAGATAATTTATCTCCTAACAGTTTTAATGCGTGGACTCCAGACAACGAAACTGAGATTCCTAGAGCAGGTAGTACTAATCTTTTAAATTCTTCACGTTATATAGAAGACGGTAGTTATATTCGATTAAGTAATGTAACTTTGGGATATAATTTCGGAAGTTTTTTCAAAAATTTGGACAGCGCACAGGTATATGTTAGTGGGCAAAATGTATTCTTAATAACAGACTACAGTGGATATGATCCTGAAGTTACTTCTAATCCAGTACAAGGCGGCAGCAACGCAGATGTAGGTTCTGGAATTAATTTAGGAGCTTTTCCTAATCCAAGAACTTTTACTTTAGGAGTTAAATTAGGATTTTAAAAAATAAAAACAAATTAAAAATATTAAAAATGCAAATAATACAATTTAATACAGTTTTGAAACAGTTATCTGGATATGCTGTTTTCTTAATAGTGTTTAGCATGCTATTGCAGAGTTGTGCTGATTTGGATCCCAATATTGAAGAATTCACTGAAATACCTGGGAAATATGAAGATATCATTGATGCACAAGAAGGTATAACAGGAGTTTATAATCAATTATATAGCGCGACTAATTTTAACGACGCCTATGCTCCGTCTTGGGGAGGGGATGATATAACAACAAATTTCGGAGCCAATAAAGAGGATTTTAGACAATTTGACCAACGAAATGTAGAATCTACGAATGCTCGTCTCAATAATAATTGGAGAAATTCATTAAATATTATTAATAATGCGAACATCGTTATCGACCGTGCAAATGATTTGGTTGGTAATGATACTGTGGATCAACTAATATTAGAAAGAATAATCGGAGAAGCCTATTTCCTAAGAGGGATGATATTTCAACATCTAGCAAGAATTCATGGAAGAATCATACTTCCCATAACAGTTGACCCTATCATATACTCGTCTTTATCTTCACAAATAGAAGTATATGAACAAATCGAATCAGATTTTTTAGAAGCAGAAAGCAGACTTCCTGATACGAATCCAGATTCTGTAACTGGAGCAACCAGACCTAATAAAGGATCTGCAAGAGCATTGCTAGCAAGGTTATATATGGATTGGGCAGGTTTTCCCGAACGTGACACTTCTAAATATACAGATGCTCAACAAAAAGCAAGCCAGGTAATAAATAATAAAGGCGCTCATGGTTTTGAATTGGTATCTGATTTTGGAGATTTATGGAAAGTAGAAAATAGATTTAATACAGAGGGTGTATACACCATTCCTTATTGCAACGCTTGTGGATTAGGAAATTTCAAATATGGAATTCTAGGGTTACCTGGTGATTTAAGTGGTTGGCAAGAATGTCTAGCAGAAATCAAATTCTTTGAAGATTTCCCTGCCGGACCAAGGAAAGAAGCTACGTATAGAACAGATCTTGAATGGGAAAGTTTTAATGATCAAAAGAATCCTGTATTTGCAAAAATTACGGGTCCAATCGGAGATTTAGCACCGAGAGCATTCTTAACCGATAGAAGTGATTTTTGGATACGATATGCAGAAGTATTACTTATTTATGCAGAATCCTCTGGACGATCTGGAAATGTTACTCCAGAAGCCTGGGAAGCCCTGAATATGATTAGAAGAAGAGCAGAAGGACTACCATTTGCTACTCCGGATCCTAGCGTTGATCTCACTACCGGTGATATTGCAGAATTAGCAGTAACAGAACGTAAATGGGAGTTTGCAGGAGAGTTTTTACGCTGGTATGACTTAGTACGATTAGAAAGAATAGAACAAGCACTAGGAGACAGACAACCACAAGTCTCTATAGACCCTGCTACAGGTTCAATAATTGATGAACGTAATCCAATTTTGGGGAGCTTAGGAACAGATAACTATTTTGCTCCTATTCCACAAGCAGCGATTGATGACAATCCTAATTTGGGGAATTAAGATATTTTTTGAGTTAATCATAACTCTAAACGGGAAGATTTAAAAAATCTTCCCGTTTTTTATATCCTAATATTTTAGGAGACTTATTTTGATAAGAATAAAAAATTACGGATTTTAGAGCTTAAATCTTGATTATCCGTATGTTTTATTTCAGATTCCTAAATAGAATTATAATTATCTATATCCTGAAACAAAATATATCGAATACATATAGCTTTTAATAAATCACACTATGATGTATAAAGTAAAATTATCTTTCTTCAATTCTTTTATAAGAATATCTCTTTATTTCATCTTTTCTGTGCTTTTTGCTTTTTGCTCAAAATCGGAAAATGTAACGGATATTGAATCCGTAACAGAAAATACAAAAGAGGAAAAACTCTTTTCCCATGTTCCCTCCTCTCAATCCGGAGTAGATTTTAAAAACACCCTCATAGAAACCATCGAATCTAATTATTATGAATACATGTACACCTATATAGGCGGAGGAGTAGCATCAGCGGATTTTAATAATGATGGATTGATCGATCTTTTTTTTACATCAAACAGTCACGACAATAAACTATATCTTAATAAAGGGAATTTTGAATTTGAAGATATTACCCAAAAAGCAGGAATCCTGAAAAGAGACGGTTTTGACACAGGGGTAACTGTTGTTGATGTAAATAATGATGGGTTTATTGATATTTATGTATCTCGCGGGGGCTGGAAAGATGAAGATAATAAATTTGCCAATATGTTATATATCAATAATGGAGATCTCACCTTTTCAGAAAAAGCGGCATCTCTTGGGTTGGCAGATACAAATCGTACAATTAATACAACCTTCTTTGATTATGACAATGATAATGATTTGGATGCTTATGTATCCAATACACCAGACATTACTGGTAAAGTTAAAATAGTAGATATCCAACGTGTACAAAAGGATAAAAACAATCTAAAATTAAAAGGGAATGATCGGTTATACGCCAATGATGGCACAGGGCATTTTACAGATGTTTCGGATAAAGCTGGTATTCTTCCTGATATCGGCTTTGGTTTAAATCCACAAGTTGGCGATCTTAATGATGATGGTTGGCTGGATATATACATTTGTAATGATTTTAACGTCCCCGATTTGGCATATATCAATAATCAGGACGGTACTTTTAGAGATGCCAAAGATGAACTATTCAAGCATATGTCTTTTAATAGTATGGGGAGTGATATATCAGATATGAATAATGATGGTTTATTTGATCTAATGACGCTGGATATGAATCCCGAGGATTACATTAGATCCAAAACTACCATGGCAATGACCTCTACCGAAAGCTTCGAACAAATGGTTGCCAATGGATATCATTATCAATATATGCATAATATGTTGCAACTCAATAATGGCAATAATACGTTTAGTGAAATCGGTAACATGTCAGGAATTGCCAATACTGATTGGAGTTGGTCCATATTATCTGCCGATTTTGATCTGGATGGTTACAATGACATTTATATTACCAATGGCGTCTATAGAGATGTAATTGATAGAGACAAAAATAATGAGATCCTGCAAACACTGAGAATTAACCAGAGAAAACCTACTCCAGAGGATTTTTTAAATTTCACAAAGAAATTACCACAACAAAAACTTACTAATTATTTTTTTAAAAACAATGGAGATCTTAGTTTTACTGACACCTCAACAGAATGGTCAAATATGACACCTACATTTTCTAATGGCGCTACCTATGCTGATCTTGATAATGATGGTGATCTGGATATCGTAGTTAACAACATTAATGAAGAAGCTACGCTTTTAAGAAATAATTCAATCCAGTTAGAAAAAGGAAATTATTTAGAAGTTCTGCTTGAAGGCCCAGGTAATAATAAGCATGGTATTGGAGCCAGTGTAACTATGCATTTTACAAATGGCACCAAACAAGTGCGTCAACATATAAACACAAGAGGATTTTTATCATCGGTTTCTAATAGATTACATTTTGGAATACAGAAAGAAAACACAATTTCTGAAATAGAAGTCTTATGGCCCGATGGACACCAACAAATAGTATCAGATGCAAAGCCCAATCAACTGTTAACCATATCGTACTCCAATACTGGAGAGACAAAAAAAGAAATTGCAAAAAACAATAATCAGCAATTATTTAGTAAAATAGCTTCTCAATACACTCATATCGACCCTTATTTTAACGATTACAACCTACAGGTACTACTACCTCATAAGCTTTCACAAACTGGTCCTGCAATAGCCAAAGCCGATATTAACAATGATGGACAGGAAGATATCTTTCTGGGTGGTGGACATAAACAAGCTGGACAGTTATTAATAGGCAGAAAAAACGGATCTTTTTCATCCATCAAAACAATAGACTTTGAAAAGGACAAACGTAGAGAAGATATTGGCGCTTGTTTTTTTGATGCGGATAATGATGGTGATCAAGATCTATATGTTGTAAGTGGTAGTTATGAATTTGCAAGAACTCCAAAACTTCTACAAGACAGATTATATCTTAATAATGGTAAAGGGAAATTCACTAAAACACAAGAAAAACTGCCCAGCATGCCTTCTGCAGGATCTGTAGTTGTTGCTAGTGATTATGATAATGATGGAGACATGGATCTGTTTGTAGGAGGAAGAGTAATCCCTGGAAAATATCCATACTCCCCTACTAGTTACTTATTAATAAACAACCAAGGTACTTTTGCTATCGGTAATCAGGAATTTGCTCCTGAAATCACAAATGCAGGAATGGTTACTGATGCACAATGGGTCGATATTAATAATGACAACTCCTTAGATCTTATTATAACCGGAGAATGGATGGGTATTGAAGTATTTATTAATAAAAATAACAAATTAGTCAAGGACGAGGCATATCAGATGTTATCCGAGCAAACGGGCTGGTGGAATAAGATTCTGGTTACAGATATTGATAAAGATGGAGACAAAGATATTATAGCTGGCAATCTGGGACTTAACCATAAATTCCATGCGACTAATGAAAAACCTTTTCATATTTACACAAGTGATTTCGATTTTAATGGGGTAGAAGACGTTATGCTTGCTAAGTATTATAATGACAAACAGGTACCAGTAAGAGGCAAAGTTTGTATGACACAGCAGATGCCTCATCTGGCAAACAAAATACCTACGTTTAATGAGTTTGCTAATAAAGATTTAACAGACATTGTAGGAAAACGCTTGAAAACTGCATTGCATTATGAAGCTGTAGAATTTCGGTCTGGAATTTTTATCAACGATGGAATTAATCAATTTAATTTCGTGCCTTTTTCATTAGAAGTACAACGATCTCCAATCAACAGTATCGTATTTCATGATTTTGACGGAGATAATATTAAAGATTTAGTATTAGCCGGCAATAATCATTTATCAGAAGTAGAAACTACCAGATCTGATGCAGGAATCGGATCCTATCTAAAAGGTATCAGCCCTGGAGAGTTTACGTACATAGCAAATACAAAAACTGGTTTTTACGCTGATAAAGATGTACGAAATATACTGACTATAAATTATCCGGATTACACATTACTTTTTGTTGTAAACAATAATGATCAACACGATCTATATAGAGTCAACCAACAATCTCTTTATTTGCCATAAATTGACATTTAAA
This sequence comes from Aquimarina sp. RZ0, assembly GCF_008370685.1. Lineage (GTDB taxonomy): Bacteria > Bacteroidota > Bacteroidia > Flavobacteriales > Flavobacteriaceae > Aquimarina. Next base: position 154,226 of record NZ_VTZU01000004.1, on the reverse strand, counting down.
TCATGAAAAATATCGAAAAGCAAATCAGTCAGGGCTTTCGAAATAAATAGATAAACACAATAACAAGAAAAAAATCTTAATTAATTGCATCTCCTCGTAATGTCCTATATTTCTTTCTGGCATTAACAAAATAGATACTATCCGCATGATTAAAAATCAGCTTTTCATATAACTCTTTAGCCTTTTCTGGTTCTCCCAGGACATTTACATATAATTCTGCAAGCCAATAATATGCATCATCTACAAGTATATCTTCATTATAAAACTCAATGATTTTTAAATAATTAACCTTTGCTTTTTCGTACTGCTTTTCTTCTTCATATAATTTAGCCTGTCTCAAAAAAGTTTCATCTTCTATTTTCTCTCCTCTATGTTTTGTGAGTATTTCCTGATATTTAGCAATCGCTTCTTCATTTTTATTTTGAAATGCTAATAAATCTGCTTTTGCAAAAATCTTAAGAGCGGTTTGTGTAGAATCTTCTAATGAATTATCGCTGATGATTAAACTAAGCTCCATAGCATCATTTGCTATCAATTGAGAAGTCGAAGATTTCAGGACATCTAATTGAGTTTGCGCCCAGGCAAAATCCCCTTTATAGTAACTGGTTTTAGCTACTTTAAACCTTGCATCCTGAGCCAGGAAATTATTTTTAAGTGCGTTTTGCACTTGGGTATAGTAAATAAGAGCTTGATTAAATTTTTGATCTAATACCAGAATATCTGCAATTTTCATTTTAGTTCTCGAAGTCTGAAATCTTGATAATTTCTCCCCTTTTAATAACCGTTTTAGAAAATTAATAGCCTCTGTTTTTTTGTTTTCATTAAAGGCTAGAAAATGAGCATAATCAATCTGCAATCCTATTGTCTCACTAGATTTACCATACGTATCAAAAACCAGATTATACTGCTCATTAATCTTCTTATACTCACTTTTATCGGCAACATCTGTTTTTGCCTTAAGAATTATTTTATGAGCCGTAAGTTTTATATCACTAGAGGCATCTGGAGCTTGTAAAATATAATCTAATATTTTAGTTGCCGATTGTATATCTTTTTCGCCGATTGCTATACGCGCTAAACTTATAATCCCACGTAATCCCTGATCTTCTTTTCGCTTATAGATTGCTTTTTCTTGCACAAAAGCTTTTTTAAACTCTTTTTGCTGAACAAAAAGCCAACTCAGAATTTCATTATAAATAATATCAGGGTTTTGTTGTAGTTTTTTTATCAGTAATTTTCTGAAAATAACATTTGATTCATTCAAAGGATCGTCAGATAGATATCGGCTAAAATTTCGTTGGACAATATTTTTATAATTGGGCTGTAGCTGTAGTAATGAAAGATAACTATTAAACATTTTTTCTAATTTACCTTGTTCGCCATATATTTTTGCCAATTGCAAATTAAAATTAGAACCCGGATTAGATGCCATTCCTTTTTCATAAATCAAAGCAGCCTCGTCTAGTAAATTATATTTTTCGAATGTTTGTGCGAGCGGATATGCCTGATTTACATCTTTATTACCAAAACTATCTAGAACCTTGTTATAATATGCTTTAGCTTTTTCGGTATTACCCTGCACTTCATAGTGATGACCCAACTCAACCTTTAGTTGTGCATTTCTAGGTCTCCTTTCTATTTGTTTTTTTAATATATCTTCAGCCTCAACAAATTGCTCTAATTGCTGATGAGATTCTACCAATCCCAAAAGATAATTGATCCGATTTGGATTTCTTTTATATAATTTTTGATACACAGACAGCGCTTTTTCATATTCGCCCTGATGCATATAATTTTTTGCCAGTTGTTCGGATTGACCAACTACTGGAACAGTAAGAAGAAATATCATTAACAAAAGAATGGGGCGCATTTTACAAGTTTTTTTGTAAATATAGTAAAATGCGCCTTATTTTGTTGTAGGGTATTGTTAAACTGTATTTAACTATTAACGAACCAAATAAGAATCAATCAATATACTCAAACCCGCAATAAGGGATCAATACATCTGGTATTTTGATGCCTTTAGGAGTTTGATAGTTCTCCAGAATTCCTGCAAGTACTCTAGGCAATGCTAATGAGCTACCGTTTAATGTATGCGCCAATTGGTTTTTTCCATTAGTATCTTTGAATCTTAATTTTAAACGATTAGCCTGATACGACTCAAAATTTGATACAGAACTTATCTCTAACCAACGATCCTGCGCTGTAGAGAATACCTCAAAATCATATGTCAATGCTGCAGTAAAACCAATATCACCCCCGCAAAGACGTAAAATACGATATGGTAGTTTCAGTTCATTAAGAATTTCTTTTACATGATCAACCATTCCATCTAACGCCTTATAAGAGTTTTCCGGTTTTTCGACACGTACAATTTCTACTTTATCAAATTGATGAAGCCTATTTAATCCACGTACATGCGCTCCATAAGAACCTGCTTCTCTTCTAAAACAGGGTGTATACCCAGTACAGCAAATAGGTAACTCTTTTTCTGTCACCAATTCATCTCTAAACATATTGGTAACAGGTACTTCTGCGGTAGGAATCAAATATAGATCATCTGCTGTTACATAGTACATCTGGCCTTCCTTATCCGGTAATTGCCCCGTGCCATAGCCTGAAACTTCGTTAACAAGGTGCGGAACCTGATACTCTCTATATCCAGCAGCAGTATTTTTATCTAGAAAATAATTAATCAAAGCACGCTGTAATCTGGCTCCTTTTCCTTTATAAACAGGAAATCCAGCACCTGTAATTTTGACACCTAGCTCAAAATCAATAATATCATATTTCTTAGCTAATTCCCAATGTGGCAATGCTCCTTCTTCCAGCACAGGAATATCACCTTCCTTAAATATTTCTTCGTTATCATCTTCACTTTGCCCATTGGGTACAGAATCATGAGGAATATTAGGAATGGTATACAAAAGATTGACAAGCTCTTCCTTAATTTCAGGAAGCTTTTCTGAGAGTTCACTCATGCTTTCTTTTATTTTGGAAGCTTTCTCCCTTAAAATACCTGCCTTTTGTTGCTCTCCATTCTTAAAAAGAACACCAATCTCTTTGTTCAGCTTATTCGAATCTGCTTTGATGTTATCAAGTGATGTCTGTGTGGCTCGCCTTTCTTCATCTAGATTAATTACTTTTTCCAGCACTGGTGCAGCATTAAAATTTCTTTTAGCTAGTGCGTCAATATAATTTTCTTTATTTTCTATAATTTGTTGTACTAGTAACATGATATCTTTTTTGGGCTAATTCACCTATTTATTAATAGTTCGGACTATCTACTTGATCTCTGAAAAAATACAGAGAATTTTGCAATACCTATATCGCAATTAAGAAACAAATTTAAATAAAAGCTTGGTTTTAGGAAGGAGTTATAAGAATGAATTTCAAAAAAACATATCTACTCATTTTCATAGGTAATTATCCAGGGGTTAGTTGTAAAATAATTCCAAGCTACACTAGCCAAATCAACTTCGGGGTCAATCAGAACTTTGCTTTCTTTGCCATTTATAGAGACTTTACTTTTTACATAGATAGCTACGTCTTTTTCCTGATTATTATACTCTTTTTTGAGTCGCTGAGCAAATTGCCACATAGCATCGGGTTTTGTAGAGACTAACCGAAGTTGCTTTTTTGAAAGATATTTATTTTTATCTACTCGTTTTCTCTTGGCTTTGGGGTCATTTTTATCAACAATATAAAAATTGGTATATCCCGATCTACCTCTTAACATCATACGCCAACTAAGTTTATGTCCTTCTTCTGTCCATAATACATCTCCAGGAATAAACCAATGCCGTATCGGTAGTGATATTTGTATAATGAACCATACAAACATTAGCGGGATCAAGATTTTTTTATAAGAAGGCACTGCTATTTCATTAGCTGTATAAAATTCTTTTTTTTTCATAAAAACATGGTGTATCCTTTCCTTAGAGAAAAAGAACACACTAAATGCTAAGGATAAATATGGAAAAATACCTATCTGAAACACAATAGAATTAAATAAATGAAAAAATATACTCACACAAAAGGCAGTCATTCTTGTTTTTCTCCAGAGTAACAGAGGAATGATTAGCAAATCAAATAAAATTCCAAAATATGTAATGAATACGTGGATCCAGTGTTGCTGCAACAGTGTACCAACAATAGGGTAATTTATTCTTGATGCCATTAAGTTTCTGGCAACTGTATAATCCAGCCAATCGGGATACAACTTGGCTACAGAAGCATAGGTGTATACAATCCAGAGTTGTATTATAATGATAAGGACGCACCAGCGAGGCATCGATATTTTTTTTAAGGATGGATTTAGTTTTACATCAACAGAAAAATAGTTTCCAGCCGGTAGCATGCTCATAAGAACACACAATAACAATAGCAGATAATAATGATTATTATAAGATGATTTTTGCATATAGTACACTCCTGCCCAAAGTATTGTATAGGCTATCATGCTCCATCTGTATTTATATCCGATCATTACCAAAACTCCAAAAACACCCATTAAAGCAAAATAATAATACATGCCATTTCCTGGAAGGGGTTGCAAAAAATCAAATCCAATAAAATTAAAGGTAAATTGCGGCTCAATCAGTGTTCTATGCACCCATCCTGTCATTATGGCTCCAAATGACTCTGCAGCAATAAGGAAGCCAAAAAAAATTCGAAAAATGACTAAAGCACTGTTGTCTATATATGTAAACAACCAACGATTGATCATAGTATGGAATTTATATATTCCCGAGAGAAATTTTCATCTTGTTGCATCGCCATTTTTAAATCTTCTACAGAATCAAATTTTTTCTCATCTCTTATACGTTTTAACATTTCAATTTGTATTTTCCTGTCATACAAGTTAAAAGAAGCATCAAAAAAGTGAGTTTCTATCGTTTGATGCGTGCCATTTACTGTGGGGTTATTACCTATGTTCATCATCCCATAACAAGTTTTATTCTCAATCTCGGATTTTACAATATATACTCCTTTTTTTGGAATTAACTTATAGTTCTCCTTTATATGCAAATTAGCAGTAGGATATTCCAGCGTGCGTCCAAGCTCTTTACCTCGTACTATTTTCCCTGTCAACATAAAATTATAACCTAAGTACACATTGGCCTTTGTAATATCTCCGTCAAGTAACGCTTCTCTGATTTTAGTAGAACTCACAGCTACATTGTCTATATCCTGCTTAGAGATCTCTTCTACAGTAAAATCATTTTGGATACCATATGACGCCAGGTCTATAATATTCGAATTACGATTTCGACCAAATCTATGATCATACCCAATAATTACATGGCGCACATTAAGTTTTTCGACAAGCATTTTTTCCACATACTCTCCTGCACTAAGACGTGAGAATGCTTTAGTAAACGGATGAATGACCAAATTATCTAATCCCGTCTTTTCTAGTATCTGTATCCGTTCATCAATGGTATTAATAAGTTTAATATTCGTGTCTTTTTGCAAAACCATTCTAGGATGAGGAAAAAAAGTAAGAATAACTGATTCCAGGTTATTTTGCATTGCAGCTTCGACTAGCTGTTCGATTATTTTCTTATGTCCTATATGCACTCCATCAAATGTCCCTATAGTTACTACCGATGGTATTTTATTATCGTAAGTATCTGCGTCTGTATAGCGTTTCATCCTATTTTATTTATTGATTTTGTAAAAGTCAGATGAAAATTACTGAAGATCATTTTGATCTATATTGATTTGATCTTTATATCTCATGGTAAGAACTGTAATTTTGGTAAAAATATTCTATGCTCAGGGTAAAAATTATGCTTTGCCACATTTAATTAGAATAGTATAGTTTATACAATATAAAATTAAACAAATGTTGTGAGATCTACTACTTATTTTCCGTTAAAGGTATTCATCGTATTTGCTAATCCTGCCGTAGTAAAGGATTTGACAAGTTCAATCCCCTTGTCTAATCGCTCTGGCATAGCGGATTCTTCTTCAGAATTCCATTCTCCCAATACATAATCTACCTGCCTACCTTTACTAAATTCTGCACCTACTCCAAACCTAAATCTACAATATTTAGAAGTATTTAACTGAGCTTCGATATCTTTAAGACCGTTATGACCACCAGCACTTCCATTAGCTTTTAATCGTATTGTCCCAAAAGAAAGATTTATATCGTCTGTTATCACTAGTAAATTTTCAATGAGAATTTTCTCTTTAGTCAACCAATACCTAACTGATTTCCCACTAAGATTCATATACGTATTTGGTTTTAATAAAAGAATCGTCCTTCCTTTATATTTATAAGTGGTTAAATCTCCTAGTTTTTCAGTTTCAAAAGTCAGCGATTCTGAATTTGCCAACGCATCCAAAATCTTAAAACCTACATTATGACGTGTATTAGCATATTTTGGTCCTATATTACCAAGACCTACAACAAGAAATTTTTTCATAAGATCTTCTCGAGTTTCTTCTTTTACGATTGTATGTTGTTTAGACACTAATTTTCTGAATACAGAAATCATAACAACTTAAGTTTATCACAAAAATAAAAAAGCATCCTGAATAATTCTCAGAATGCTTTTTTTATATAATTTTTTCAAAAAAGATTATGCTTCAGCTTCTGCAGTAGCTTCTGTATTTTCTTCTTCGTCATCACTGTCTTCAACAGCATTACGAGAAGTTCTCACTTGACATACTACTGTATTATCAGGATGTAAGATTTCAAAATCTTCAGCGGCTACATCTGTTACATACAGTTTGTTTCCAATTTTAAGATTTGTAATATCGCCCTCGATAAGATCAGGAAGCTTAGAAGCTAATCCTTTTACCTTAATTCGACGCAAGTTAAAACGTAACACACCTCCATTAAGCACTCCTTTTGCCGCTCCGGTTGTTTTAAATGGAAGTTGAACAGTAATTGGTTTATCATCAAATATCTGAACAAAATCAATATGTAAAATTCTATCTGTTACCGGATGAAATTGGATATCCTGTAGGATCGCATTTAATTTTGTACCATTATCCAACTCAATTACCACGGTATGAACGTCTGGAGTGTACACTAGATTTTTAAAAGCGATTTCTGGCGCTGCAAAGTGTACAATAGTGTCTCCACCGTAAATTACACAAGGTACCTGTCCAGCATTACGTAAGGCTTTTGTTGCTTTTTTGCCTACGCTTTCTCTTTGAGATGCATTGATTGTTAATGATTTCATTTTTAATATATTAATTAATAGTTATTATTTACATTACGAATTTAGAACTAATTGATTGATTATTATGAACTCTATCCATAACATCTGCAAATAAATTTGCACAACTCACTACTTTAATCTTTCTACTTTCTCCTTTTAAAGGAATAGAATCAGTAACAATTAGTTCTTCTAATTTTGATTTTTCTACTCTCTCATATGCATTACCTGATAATATAGGGTGCGTACAAATTGCTCTTACACTTTTTGCTCCTCTCTCCATCATAAGATCTGCTGCCTTTGTCAGTGTTCCTGCTGTATCAACCATATCATCAACCAATACCACATTCTTACCCGTTACATCTCCAATCAACTCCATATGCGAGATTACATTTGCTTTTGCTCTTTGTTTGTAACAGATTACAACATCGCTCTGTAATGCTTTTGAGTAGGCATATGCCCGCTTAGAACCTCCCATATCAGGAGATGCAATCGTAAGATCACTTAGATTCAACGATTGTAAGTGGGGAAGAAATATAGTTGACGCAAATAAATGATCTACCGGTTTCTCAAAGAATCCCTGAATTTGATCTGCGTGTAAATCCATGGTAATGATTCTCGTCGCTCCTGCAGTTTCAAGCATTTTAGCAATTAATTTTGCTGCAATTGGTACTCTTGGTTTGTCTTTTCTATCCTGACGTGCCCACCCATAGTATGGCAAAACCGCTGTTATATGCCTTGCAGAAGCTCTTTTGGCAGCATCAAGCATTAACAACATTTCCATTAAGTGATCCGATCCTGGATGTGTAGATCCAATAATAAATACTCTAGACCCTCTTACAGATTCTTCAAAAGAAGGTTGAAACTCTCCATCACTATAGGTTGAGGTTATTACATTACCTAATTTAGACCCATAAGCCGAGACTATTTTTTTTGCTAATTCCGTACTTTGACTACACGTAAAAAACTTAGCTTCTGTAATTACATTAGGCATAGAGGTAAATTATTGTTTTATAATGAGTTAAATCTTTTCCTAAAAACAAGGTGCAAATTTAGAAATTTATTTCAACTCTGACTCTTATTTTATTACTTATTTTATAGCTCTAGTAAAAAAATAATTATTAATTTTGCCATCCGTTACTGCTCAAGTGGTGGAATTGGTAGACACGTTGGATTCAAAATCCAATGTCGCAAGACGTGCGGGTTCGATTCCCGCCTTGAGTACTAGAAACCCTGATAAATATTTATTTGTCAGGGTTTTGTTTTTATTTAAGGGCAACGAATAGGCAAATTTCGAGAATAATCCATAATCTGCCTTGATCCAGTTTTTTCTCTGATTCTATATTTACAAAACACTACTGTACCTGTATAGGTATAAAAAAAACGATCCCCAGGTTAACTACTCCTGAGGATCTAATTGAAACTTAATTATAATATTTAACACAAACTCAACTTATATATAATTATGAAGGTTTCAATCTCATTATTTTTATTTGAATAATATAGTATCTACTTTGTAACATCTGAAAAACATATTCATTTCTTTTATTATATAAACAAATAACTTCAAAAATACCCTAATTAAATTACGGCAAATTTTTCAATAAAACTCAAAATAATTTTTCAGAACTATTTAGTTAGGGTCAAATTCATTTACACAAATATCATTAGTAAGATACATCCTTACATTTGAAAAAAATATCTTGATATAAATATAATAACCCTACAAAATTATCGTATGTCTAATCTCCCAAAGAAGAATATACTTACATAATAACTTTAGTTTTTTCTAAAGATTGTGTTATTACAGGTAAAATCCCAATTTTACCTTATGAACAAACCTTATTCTGTAGATGAATTTTTGACAAATTGTGTTCAATTTTTGAATATAAAAATGGTGGTCTAGCAGATTGGTAGGAAAATAAATATTTCATTTATTAGGTTTTAAGATGGTTAATCCTTTTTTGTGGTCTAAAGGTACTTGTTTTTAAGGAAAATTCCCCGGTATTTTAAAAAAATAATTAAAAATGATTTTTACATAATCCAACTTATATCTTATTCTGATTTTCAAATCTAAATTTAGAAAAAAGTTTAAACCACTCCGGTACATCAATAATAAGAGTGCACATAGTATTTCTTATTTACGATTTATATTTTGAAGTATAAACGAAAAGAGCAAATTTTAATGCGTAGTTTCAAATCATAATATAGTATCAATGACTATTTTCTTATCCAATTTTTTTTTCAGTTTTAATCGTTTTTATCCAAAATAGCACTTAAGATTATTGCGCCAAATACACTACAAATCAATCCACTACCTCCTATTTGGTTAGTTTTAAATTTCCCTTAGTGACTGTCTATTTGGTTTTATCTGTTTGTGTATTTCCTATAAAAAAGGTTAACTTTAATACCAAATAGTATCTATAATATGCTTTGAATTTGCTTATTTAAAATTTTTTATTCGTTGTTGTTTACATAAAAAAAACAATACTGCAGATAAATAAAAAATCAACTTTTAGTTAAAATATTTGCTAAAAAGAATGTTTTGTTTTGATGAATTCAGAAGCATGAGTACTTTAATAAAATGGGAGATAAAACTAACCTACTACCCTAATCAGGTTATCAAGTATGAAGGAAGAGCTTTTAACGTTAAAAAAAAGCCATAATCAGGCACTGGAAAAAATTTATAACGAGTATCGCAGTTCTTTTTTGCAATTTGCAAAAAAATATGAGCTAGATCACGATTCAGTAATTGATGTATATCAAGATGCATTTATAGCATTGAGGGAGCATGCTATACAAGGAAAATTAGATAATATCAAAAGCTCAGTCAAAACATATTTATTCAGTATAGGAAAATATATGATCTATGATCTTTTAAGAAAACAAAAAAAAACCATTCCTTATGAACATTCTGTGGAGTTTAAAGAAACTGCTGATGAAGAGTTTTTTTTTGAAGAGCCAGAATTAACCTCTAAACAGCAATTGCTGAGACAATATTTCAAGAACTTAGGAAAACGTTGTCAAGAAATGTTAACCTTGTTTTATTATCGCGGACTAACGATTGACGAGATTACAGAAAGCTTGGGCTACGAAAACAAAAACGTAGTAAAAAGTCAAAAATCACGTTGTCTGAAATCCCTAAAGGAATTAATTAAAACCCCCAGCTAAATGGAACAGGAAGAGCGAATCGATAAATACCTGAAAGGAGAACTTACCCAAAATGAAAAGGATCAATTTGACGATTTATTAAAAAATGATCCAGCATTCAGAAGCGATGTTACCCTCCTAAAAGACTTAAAAGTAGTATCAGGCATAGAAGATAGAGAAGAGCTACGAAAAAGCATGAAAACTTTTGAAACTAAAATTGATACGAAGGAAAACAAGGTAATCTCCTTATTTGGAAAGTACAAAAAAATACTCGTAGCCGCTTCTATACTGCTCTTGGTTGCGATTGGAAGCATTACTTTTTTACGGCCATTCGCTCTGGACACCAATAAACTTTATGCCTCTAATTTTGAACCTTATAAAAACGTAGTTACTCCGATAATTAGAGGAGAAAATACAGAGGAAAATGAAGTCATGGCATTTGCCTCGTACGAGAGTGAAAATTATAAACTGGCAGCTGCTCAATTTGAAACCTTATTCGAAACCACAAAAAGACCTTATTTTTTATTATACCAGGCAAATGCTTTGATGGCAATTGATGATGCTAAAAAAGCTATTCCTCTTTTAGAACAACACATAAAATTAAATGATCAACTGGCAGAAAGAGGAAAATGGTATCTTGCGCTAGCCTATTTAAAAGAAAAAAGAAAAAAAGAATCTATTGCAATACTGAAAGAAATAATCCAAAAAGGAGTTTTTAAAAAAGGATCTGCAACACAACTACTTAAGGTTTTAGATTAATTTTTTTAGATTTTCTTTTCTTGTAAATAGCCACTATTAATGGAATAAGCAGTAGTAACCACCAATATATATATGTATTGCCTGATGTTAATGAAGAAGTGTTTCCCGAAATTATAAATCCTGACCAGTAGTATGGATGTGTTAGCAATTCATCATCTACAGAAGATAAGTATTTTAATTTCGCATTTCTAAGTGCTGCGTCCTTTGGGGATGCATTACTCAGGTTCTTATAAAAATTACCTATTAATTTTGAAGTTGTTTGATCATTAATTTTCCATAATGTGGTTACTAATGAACGAGCTCCGGCATAGTTAAAACCCCTGGCCAGGCTTAGCATTCCTTCTCCTTTTTGTAGTTTTCCTAATCCAGTTTGACAGGCACTTAATGTCACTAAATCTGCATTGATATTATACGCATATAAATCTTTTACATACAAAAGATTTTGTTCTTTTGTTGTTGCAAATGCTAAGTATGAATAATCAGGGAATTCATCATTTGCTGCAGCATGTGTCGCAAAATGAAGGATATTATATGCCGCACTATTACTAGTAAAGGAATGTAGTGAAGCTTCCTGCCCGAGAACCGCTTTACCATTAAAATATTCGGTAATGGTTTTTGCCTCTTCAGTATTGTAAAGTAATGGCCCGAACTTCGTTCTATTATTTACCTCTCTGTGTCTTCCTTCAAAAGTTGGAGCATATGCCAATACCCTATTCTCATCCTCTTTGTGATTTGTTAATTGTTCCTGCAATAAGGTCGCAGAATTACTATAACTTATCTGGTATTCTTTTATAAGATACCCTCCTGATGTCTCTGCAGTAGAAAGCGCTTCAAATGGTACATAATTCAATATATCATCTGGTATGATAATTAATTCTTTTGATGTGATTCCCTGCAGTGGTTCTTCTAACAACTCTTTATACAAGTAATTACCTACCTCATATATAACAGGTAAATCATTAATATCCAACACGGATACTTTACTATAAAATACTTCTATACTATTCTTGATCTCAGCCCCAAAAGGTATTTTATAAAAATTAGCATCTTCTTTTTCTGATGTAATTAGGAAAAGATAATCTCCAGAAGAAAAGTAACTAAACAGCGCTTTAGTATCTCCTAATATTTCTTGTAGGTTCTCCAGTTTTACCACACTATTATTATATTTCAGATCATAATATTTAGGATATTTCTCTTCAATATCCGTAATAAAATCATAGTATTTGTTTTTGAGTTTAAAAAGCGAATCAAAAACTACTGTATTAGACTTCTGATTAAATAATTTTTTTTCCAAATGAATGATTTGGGCTCTGTATCGCTGTTCTTGATCTATTATTTTTTCTGGAATATTACCAAATGAACTAGCTTGAGCACTTCTGGTAGCTTGAAGAAGAAGTATACTTTTACTTTTCTCCATAAAATGAAATGCGTCTGCAATATAATTGACATCATGGGTATCCTTATATAAGTTATACGCAATGGCAACCATAGTATGAAAAGCAGGATACATATCAGAAATCAGAAATTGTTTATCTACTTTACTCTCAAACTCTGGTTTTAACACATCCAGAACAGCTATAATAGTATAGGAAGTCGTCAATGCTATTTTTAGGTTTTCTACATCACTGTTTTTTTCATACAAAACTTGCAAAGTTTTCAGTTTTTCTCTGAGTATTTTAATGAGTTCTATTTTTGATGACACTTTTTCCGGAGTAGGGTTCTCAGTAATATATTCACTCTCAAATGTCGAAGACAACTGCATCAATGCCTTTTGATATTGAACTAATGCTTCTTTTGGCTTTCCTATTTCTACATCCAACTTACCCAAACGAGTATAGGCTTCTGCAATATCCTGATGTTTTTGATTGCCGCGATAAGTTTGTGTTTTAGACAGGTAATCCTGATAATAGGTATACGCTATATCATACTGTTTGTCTGCAAAATAAATATCTCCATATAAAAGAATTGCCAATCGTTCAAAAGCATCATTTTCTGAATAATACAGCTCACTTTCTTTTAAAACATCGATAGCTTTAGGAATACTATCCTGAAACAAGTAATTTCTTGATAAGCGCTGATATGTAGAAAGAAGATTATTTTTAATTCTAGGATTATCTTTTAGAGATATGTATAAGGGAAGTATTTCTCCCAATATACTATTGGCAACGGTATAATCTTCTTCATTCTCAAAAACTGCTGCCAATCTCCCTTTGGTACCTGCGATTCTTGCGTGTGAATTTCCTATTTCGTAGTTTTCTCCTATCAACAGACTTTTCTTATAGAAATCTTTTGCTGATTTATTTTTACCTGTTGCTTCATTAATTGAAGCTAAATAATTATACGTACTAAATAAAAGTGTTCTATCTTCGATAGTCAAGACATCTAATTCAGATTTTTCTAACAGATCGATAAGTTCTTGAAAACTAAGCTTAGCAGTAGTATAGTTTTTAATTTTATAGTGATAGTTCCCTTTTTGGATTAGAAAATTTTTGACATACACAGATTTATTCATAAGCGTATCTAAGCGCTTGTCATTTTTGAGAATTGATGCCATTAGGTTTAAATTCTTTTCGAATGAAACTAAATCATAGTGATAATCCTCAGCATTAATAAGATAGAGTAAATTGGATAATTTCCATTCTAAATCATCAATTTCATATGAGAGCTCCAAACTTTTTTCAAGGTATTTATGAACACTATCATTATGCGAGTATAAATAATAACTCCCTTTATTAAACAACTCTCCAATTTCAATCAATTTTTGTTCATTTTGTCCAAATGAAAAGCACGTAATACACAATGAATATGTAACGAATAAAAATTTATTCATAAAAAAAGCTTTCTAGAAATTAGAAAGCTAATTTACGCATTATCTATCAGTTAGTTATGGATTTATCACCCCATTTAATGAATAGGTAACAAGGTCTTGAATAGGCTCAAAAAACTTTGTTACCTGAATTGTTACATCTCCTTGAAAATTAATTGTATCACTCAGTGAAAGTGAACTTAAATTGGTCCCCATAAATGAATCTAAGCTTCCCAATTCTTCTAGTACCTCTTGATTTTCTGAAAAAACAGTAATTGCATAATTTTCTGTATTCCCCAAAAGAACAATCTCTCTCAATCGAGTTAAATCCAGCGGTAAAAAACAACTACATGGACTAGGTGGAATAGGAGGAGGTGGTATTCTAGGGACTATGCCTACTAATTCTTCATTCCCAGAAATGAGGCTAATTTGTTCATTAAGAAAATTAATCTGATCAGTATTTGTTGCTCGTTGTTCCTCTAATTCTATTAACTGAGCCTGTAAATCCTGGTTATCCGGATCACCTTCTAAATCTGCCTGCACAGATACTATATCTTCTTCTATAAGATCATCCTTTCTACTTAGAAATAGCAAATGCAAATCTTGCTCTAAGAATACTCCTGTTTCTTCGGCATCAAGAGTAATAACATTTATAACATCGTCATCGTCTGAGCAACTTGTATATAAAAATACAACAAGTGTCAATGGTATAAGCCATACTTTTTTTAATGTTTTCATGTGAATTATTGTTTTGGTTTTCTTGTTAGTAGAAATCAACACAAAAAGGTCAACATCTTATCACATAAAAATATAAAATTATTTTTTAAGGCTTTCTGCTACTTTTTCTAGCTCCATATACCAATCTTCACCAAACTTTCGAATTAAGGCTTGCTTTACGAACTTATAAACAGGTATTTGTAGCGACGCCCCCAAAGTACATGCATCATCACAAATCTCCCATTTATGATAATTCACGGCGGAGAACTCTGTATATTCCTGCACTCTGATTGGATACAAATGACAAGAAATAGGTTTTTTCCAATCTATTTCTCCTTGATTATAGGCTTCTTCTATAGCACACAATGCTGTTCCTTTTTCATCAAAGATCACATATGCACAATCTCCTCCATCAATTAGAGGTGTTTCTAATTCTCCCTGAGCAGTTTTGACATAAACACCTTGTTTCTCAATTGCATCAATTCCTTCTTTTCTTAAATAAGACTTGACCATCGGATAAATTCTCTCCAGTATTTGAGTTTCTGATTCTTCTATAGGCGCTCCTGCTTCTCCATCAACACAGCAAGCTCCTTTACAGGCAGAAAGATTACAAACGAAATTTTTTTCGATAATATCCTCTGAAACTATGGTTTTTCCTAATTGAAACATAGTGCGAAGATAATTTTTATACACGAATAATTTTTACAATTTATTAGTCTTTTTATAATGCTTGTATTAAGTAAAGTCTGTTTACTTTTGCTAAAAATCAAAATTAATACGATATGCATTTTGATATAAAAGAAATATTGACAGCGAGTATGATTCTTTTTGCGGTAATAGATATTATCGGAAGCATCCCAATTATTATCGATCTTCGTAAAAAGGTAGGACATATACAAAGTGAAAAAGCTTCTATTGTCGCAGCTATTTTAATGATTGTTTTTCTTTTTGTAGGAAAAGAAATGCTTACCCTTATTGGTATTGACGTCAATTCTTTTGCGGTTGCCGGTGCTTTTATTATATTTTTTATTGCATTAGAAATGATTTTAGGTATCCAGTTATACAGGGATGATGAACCAGAAACGGCAGCAGTCGTTCCACTTGCTTTCCCTCTAATTGCGGGAGCAGGAACTATGACTTCTATCTTATCACTAAGAGCAGAATATCAACCCATTAATATAGTAATCGCCATAATTATCAATATCATTTTTGTTTATATCGTATTAAAATCTTCAGGTAGAATAGAGAGGGTATTAGGAAAACAAGGAATCAATGTGATCAGAAAGATATTCGGAGTAATTCTGCTTGCGATTGCTGTAAAACTATTTGCTACTAATATTAAAGGACTTTTTTAGATGAAATATTTTATTTATCTACTTATTATTATCGGACTGGGATTAATTGTATATAATGCAACTGTTTTAAATTTTGATAATCTTCTTAATGGGGATAGCAAAACAGCACTTATTAGTATTCTGGCATCTGCGTGTGTGATCGTTTTACTATGTATTCTTCTTGTATCCAGAGAAATACAAACAAAACAGAAAAAGTATTAAGTCAAAAAAAATGACATTTATCAAGCTATAAAAGGTATGATAAAACACGTAATAACAACCGGTGGCAAAGATATGACTGCCAAAATCATAAAAAGATTATGTAATTTTCTATA
Source organism: Aquimarina sp. RZ0 (assembly GCF_008370685.1). Classification (GTDB taxonomy): domain Bacteria; phylum Bacteroidota; class Bacteroidia; order Flavobacteriales; family Flavobacteriaceae; genus Aquimarina. The sequence continues at coordinate 137,947 of NZ_VTZU01000004.1, read as the reverse complement.
AACCAATGCTCTTTTTAATAGCTTTTTAAGTTTTACATCTTCCGTGTTTTCTATGTGATTTCTAATTAAATCTCTAGATACATATGATGAGTCTACTAATATTTCATGATCTAAAAAAATTGAAGCGCTGTTATCCAATAGCCTAAATGCTACTGCCACTATAAAGAAAAAAAGTGGAGAGCAAATCGCAATTGCTATCAAATATTCTGTTAACTTCAACATTTCTTGAGACTTCTCTTCTTTATATTTTATTTAGTTTGTTAAGGGAACTATGCTTTTAATGACAGCTAGCAAAAAAAATACTGCGAAAAACATCATAAAAAAATCATGTAGTTTTCTCCATAAAAGTAGTCTTTTTAATGATTTTTTGAATGCACAACCGTCTTTTGTCTTCTTAAGATATGTTCTTATTGTTGATTTTGAAACATAAGAGGATTCTACAAAAATTTTATTCTTTAGAAACACTGATGCACTACTATCGGTAAGTCTTAGTAAAATTCCTATAAAAAAGAAAAGGAAAGAGACTACTACTATGAAGTCGGTATCTACAAATGCGAACATTATATTCTAAATTATCATTATTGAGATAACGACAAGACTTTCTGAATCATCTTATCATCCTCATTTATAATCTTTTCAAAAGCACTAGTTCCAAATAACTGTTGCGCCATGATAGCTTTCAAATATTTTTTTAACTGGTCTCTGTAATCATCCAGAATAATATCAATACCTCCTTTCTTGGCATACATCAAAAAACCATCAGCAAAATCTTCATCTATATTTATTTCTGTTTTAAATTGCTCTTTAGACAGATTATTATAAAACGCTCTCTTTTTATCTAACTCTTCAAAAACATATCCGCCCATACGCCCTGATCTAAGCAAATAATTAAGTGTTTCTCCTACTCTGGTAGTATCCTTACTTACAAAAATATCTGGTATTATACCTCCCCCACCATACACAATTTTGCCTCCTGGAGTTCTGAATTTTAATGAATCCGCTACTTGTATACTATCAGCATTTTGTAGTTCTCCATTCTTATAACGCTGTAGATATTCATTAAAATATTCCTTATTCCCATTACTATAAGATTTTTGGATAGAACGACCCGTTGGGGTATAATATCTGGAAATGGTAAGTCTGATGGCACTACCATCTCCAAGAGACATTTCTCTTTGTACTAACCCTTTACCATAAGATCGCCTTCCAACAATAGTTCCCCTATCATTATCTTGTATTGCTCCGGCAAAAATTTCGCTGGCAGAAGCAGAATTTTCATTAATTAAAACATATACCTTCCCCTCTTCAAAACTTCCATTACGGGTAGCATAATTATTTTCGATAGCACCCTTTTTATTTTTAGTAAACATAATGAGGGAATCATCCTTTAAAAATTCATCAGCCATTTTTAATGCAGGAGCAATAAAACCACCTCCATTATCTCTGAGATCTATTACTAAAGTATTTGTTCCCATATCCAACAGGGAATCCAGCGCAGTTTTAAATTCTCTATAGGTCGTTTCTGCAAATCGATTTACTTTTATGTAACCATACTTATCATTCAGCATATAACTGGCATCCACACTTTTTAAGGGTACGCGACCTCTCTTGACCACCACATCAAATATTCCTTTTCCTTTTCTATATACCTTTAATTGAACCTGACTGTTTAACGCTCCCTTTAGCTTATTTGCCAGCTCTTCTCTCCTTAATCGTTCCCCAAAAAGTGTATCCTTATCTGCCATAAGAATTCTATCTCCAGCCATAATTCCGGAACGCTCACTTGGACCACCTTTGATCGTATTAATTACAGAAATAGTATCTCTATATTGATAATAGCTCACACCGATTCCAATAAAATCTCCCTGCATACTCTCTGTTATCCCTTCTAATTCTTCTGGCGGAATATATACAGAATGTGGATCTAGATTTTCCAGAATTCTATTGACAGTAACATCTACAATACTATCTGTATTGATATTATCTACATACTCATAATCTATATAATCTATGAGCCGGTTTAGCTTTTCTTTTTTTGCATTATATGAAAATAGTTTAGCAGATGGATTACTAAAATCGAGTTTACTTCCTAAAAAAACTCCTGCTCCCATCGCCAATCCTATAAATAATGGTAAGTATTTTTTTGAATAACTCATTAATTGTCTAAATCTGTAATCTTCTCTATTTCTACTCCTGCTTTTTCTAAAAATACCAGTCCAGCGTCATCTTTATACCCAGACTGATATACAATGCGCTTAATTCCTGCCTGATGGATTAGTTTGCTGCACTCCTTACAGGGAGACAGTGTTATATACAAGGTAGCTCCTTTACACGACTGTGTAGAAGATGCTACTTTAGAAATAGCATTTGCTTCTGCGTGTAATACGTACCATTTTGTATACCCTTCATCATCTTCGCATGGATTTTCAAAACCTGTAGGGGTTCCATTGAATCCATCAGAAATAATCATTCTATCTTTAACAATAACCGCACCAACTTTTTTTCTTTCACAATGAGATAATTTACCCCACTCTCTGGCTATTCTCAGATAGGCTTTATCATATTTTAGTTGTTTCTTTTTCGGCATACACTAACTAATTGGATTATATTGATATTAATCAAATACGAAGATATTATGACTATGTGTCAAATACAACCCTAACTGACAATTAATTACCATATCCTGTTTGCTATTATCATTGGAATAACCATACCTATGACTATAGAAGAAATAACTAATATCCAGTCTCTTTTATTAAATCTAAAAATAGTCTGTATAATAAAACTCAGAATCAATACTACCAAAACAACTATAATTTGTGCTATTTCGATTCCAACAGCAAACTCAATTAAGGGTAAAATTTTAGAATCAACATTACTACTTACAGCCTTAAAAAAACCTGAGAACCCTAGTCCATGGATAAGCCCAAAAAAAATGGTAGCCGCATACAACACTCCTATTTTATTTTTATTAGCTCCTTTTCCGGCTGTAAATACATTAAATACAGCACCCACCAAGATAGTCAATGGAATCAAAAACTCTATTAATCTGGAATTTACAGATACTACACCATATGTTGCCAAAAAAAGTGAAGTTGTATGTCCTAAAGTAAACAATGTAACAAGTACCAAAATTCTTTTCCAACTATCAAAAGTATATGCAACAGTTAATATGATTAAAAAAAGGATATGATCATAGGCTTTCCAATCCAGCACATGAGTTAAACCGAGCTTTATATAAAGCCAAAATTCTGACATATTTTCATGATTTTTTGAGGTTGGACTAATGTACAATTAAAATTGGAGAACCTTAAAAACTTATAGAATTCTTATAAAATGTTTATGAAAAAAACACCTCTCAAAGAACTGAATTACCATTCATCGATATTCTTACTATTATTAAAATAGAACTAATGCTTTTTTAGCTTAGAAATTCTTAATTTTAAAATTCACAAAACATTAACTTAAAAATTTGTTTATGGATATCGAAAAATGGTGGGACAAAGGTCTTGAATTTATTGTGGATTTTGGTCCCAAAGTTATTGGTGCTATTTTAATTTGGATTATAGGCTCCTGGATTATCAAAAAACTAATGAAAGGTGTATCAAAAGTTATGTCCGTCAGAAACTATGATCAAAGCTTGCAAAAATTCCTAACTAATTTACTCGGTTGGGTTCTTAAAATAATGCTGATATTAGCAGTTTTGGGAACTGTAGGAGTAGAAACTACTTCTTTTGCAGCTATCCTCGCTGCTGCTGGTCTGGCCATTGGTTTGGCATTGCAGGGATCTCTTGGCAATTTTGCCGGAGGAGTACTCATTATGATTTTTAAACCTTTCAAGATTGGTGACCTTATAGAAGCTCAAGGGATTATTGGGGTTGTCAAAGAAATTGAAATCTTTACTACCAAATTATCTACTCCAGACAATAAGGAGGCTATTATTCCTAATGGAACATTATCCAACGGAAACATTATCAATTACACTTCTCAGGGAACTCTTAGAGTTGATCTTACTATTGGTATTGGGTATGGTGATGATATTAAAAAAGCAAAAGATGTTATTATGAAAGCTCTGACAGACAATCCTAAAGTATTAAAAGACCCAGCTCCTACTGTAGCTGTCAGCGAATTAGGAGACAATGCCATTAATCTGGTAGTAAGACCTTTTGCTGATGTAGTAAATTATTGGGATGTTTATTTTGAAGCTCTTGAAGATTCTAAAAATGCATTAGACGCTGCTGGCGTCTCTATTCCTTATCCCCAGCGTGATGTACATATCCATAACGTAAAATAATAAAACTCAATCTGTTTTAGAAATGCTGTTTGTACTAGTACAAACAGCATTTTTTTATGAAGTGATTTATACTTGTTTCAGTATAATACGATTTGTGATTAAAAAATTCGTATAAATTCATTGAATTATTTTTTCTTTATGCAAGGCAAAAAAATCAAGCATAGCTATAGCTACGGTTTATTTTTTAAACGAAGTAGAAAGGAAAAAGAAACGATGAATATGCGAAATTTTTAGTTATAAATCGTATAACTCTAGATTATAATCCAATATTTTTCTTCTTAATAAATATTTAGGATGGTGCGCAGCAATCAAATAACTCGCTGTAAAATCTTCACATAAGTATATTAATTTATCGACAAATTATAATACAGGCAATACAAATTCTTACTCCATAGGATATATTATAAATCAGCATTTAACATCTTCGCACGGTCTGCTCTATCAAGCAGAGAGACCAATAGGACAAATATTATATGATTACAACAGAAAGTATTTAATACTAAAGTAAACTACCTCGGGGCAAGCCCACCTTTAGATTTATTCAATTATTGATTCCAGAAACCGATTACTACTTCTCCTGTTTGGATTAAAGCGGATTAAATTCATACTTCAAAATCTGCGGTTCGGTTCTCTAGTCCATAGGTATCGAGTAAAGATTTTGTTATTTTTTGATCAGTCTCCAATTTTAGCTATGGTTTTCACCTTTTTGGAAGACTCTGAACAGTACTTATTAGTAAAAACATAAGGTTATAGATAACTTTTACTTTATTATAATTCTAAAAATACCCCCTTTCTATAGACAAGTACGTAATTTACGCTATTCCCATAAGTATTTTTTTATGAAATTCTAAAAAATATAGATAAAACAAGCTTAAACAAAAGGTTTGAAATACTTAATACGTAGTTTTATATACGTACTAGTACTTATTTTTATAATACACAATTTTCAAAAATTGATAATAAAAAATTAACCAGCAAAAACACCAAAGCATGAAAAAAAATTTGAAGAGTACTTTAACTATATTATTTAGTATAGTTACATATTTTGGTTATTCACAAATAGTGTCGATTAACAAAAATGCTGACATTAAACTTTTTAGAGAAATCCCAAATTTACATCCTGTTAAAAAAAGCAGAAAAGATACCGTCGCAAAAAAGAAAAAGTCTTTTAAACCATCTATTCAGGTAGGTTCCATAGTCCATATGTTTGCTTCCTATCAACAAAATGGTTTTGGTCCAGGTGGTAATCGCGAGACAACTGGAAATGATCCAGACGGATGGAGCAAAGATTTTAATTTATATCGAGCTAGAGTTTTAGTTGGAGGTAAATTATCCAAAAACGGATCTTTCTTTTTAGAAACCGATTTACCATCTATTGTTGGTAGAGGCAGCGGTGACAGTAAAAATGTTAAAGTTTCCCCCATAATATTGGATGCACAATATGAACACACATTCGGTAATCATATGGTCATCGCTGGTTTACAATTGATATCGCACAATCGTAATGGTTTACAAGGGGCTGCAGGTTTGATGGCCAATGATTTTACATATTTTCAATACCCATACAATCTGTTTGCGGATCAACCTTTGCAAGGAAACTTTGGTCGTGACTTAGGGATTAACTCCAGAGGGTTCTTTTTGGACGATAAATTAGAATATCGTTTTGGAATTTTTACAGGTAGAAATACAGGTGAGTTTGTAAACGACGACCCTGCTTTACGATATGTAGGTAGACTTGCATATAACTTTTTTGATGCCGAAAAAGATTATTATTATGCTGGTACAAAGCTTGGTTCTGGAAAAACATTAGCACTAGCCGGTGGTTTTGATTTACAAGGAACGTATCAAAATTTCGGTTTGGATTTGTTTTTAGATATACCCGCAGGTGCTGCTGGCTCCATTACTGCTAATGCTGCATTTTCAGCTATTACGGGTGGCACTGATACCACAGGAACTTCATTTGCAACTCTGATTCCTAAGCAAACTACTCAATTTTTAGAATTGGGATACTATTTTAACAAATCAAAATTGCAACCTTGGATTCGTTATGAAAAACAGGGTATTGATGCCGATGGTTTAGTGCAAACCGGAGGAATTCCTGTAGATGCATTTAATGATCTAAATACGGTCACTGTTCTTGGAGGAGGCCTAAATTATTGGTTTGCAGGATATAATACCAATATCAGATTATCATACACTACATGGAAACAAGAAAATTCCCTGGGAGATAGCCAAACACAAGGTCAGGTTTGGTTACAAACACAATTCTTTATTTTTTAACATAACAAATGACTGCAACAACACTGTTTCCAATATTCCTGAGTCTGGTACACTGCCTTGAGACAGATCATGTATTGGCTGTAGCTACGGTTTCTGCAAAAGAAACAAAGGCTAAATCACTTTTTTATCAAGAGGTTACCTGGGGAATAGGACATTCAATTCCCATCATTCTCATAGGAACGCTATATATATGGTCAAAGATTTTCATATTAAGAGATATGCCATTTAGCCTAGAAGTGATCGTAGGGATTGTACTTATCGTTGCAGGAGTTTTTAAACTTACTCGTAAACCAAGATCAGAAAAATTAAACAACCATATAAAAGCAATACTTTTAGTAGGGCTTTTACACGGACTAGCGGGTTCTTCATCTGTAATTTTGGCTCATACAGGAACGCAAACTTCTGTCGCTACTCAAGTACTTTACTTTTTTGGGTTCTCCATAGGTTCCATGACAGGTATGGGAATAATTAATTTATTTCTAGGCAAAATTGAAGGGCTGCTCGCATACATCAAAAAAATACAGTGGCTGATCCCAGTGCTTTCTATAGGCTATGGACTGTTTATGATATACAAATTTAGCTAACATTAACTATATAAAATTAATAAAATGACTATTAAATCAATACAAAGGAAGACATTGCATTCATTCACTATTATTATATCCGGTGCATTGTTATTGGCGTCTTGCGGAAAAAAAGCAAAGACAGAATCAACTGCTGAAGAAGCAGAAACACCCACAACTGCAGAAGTGGCACCTATCAAAATCGGTGTATTACATTCCTTGAGTGGTACAATGGCAATTTCAGAAGTATCCTTGAAAGATGTGGTAGAAATGGCTGTAGAGGAAATTAATGCTGCAGGTGGTGTTTTAGGAAAACCATTAGAAACTAAAGTAGTGGATCCTGCTTCTGACTGGGATTTGTTTGCAGAGAAATCAAAAGAATTATTGATCGAGGAAAAAGTGTCAGCCGTATTTGGATGTTGGACCTCTGTTTCTCGTAAATCGGTATTGCCCGTATTTGAAGAAAATAACGGATTGTTATTTTATCCTGTACAGTATGAAGGGGAAGAATGTTCTAAGAATGTAATCTACACGGGAGCTACACCAAACCAACAATTGATTCCTGCTGCAGAATATATGATGAGCGAAGAAGGAGGTGCTTATGAAAAATTCTATTTATTAGGAACAGATTATGTATTTCCGCGTACCGCAAACAAGATTTTGAAGGCCTTTTTATTAGCAAAAGGGGTGCCAGAAAAAAATATAATCGAAGAATACACCCCTTTTCATCACCAGGATTACCAAACGATTGTTTCAAAAATCAAGAAGTTTTCTGCAGGTGGAAAAGCGTGTGTTTTGAGCACAGTAAATGGCGATTCAAACGTACCGTTCTATAAAGAATTTGCAAATCAAGGATTAACCGCAACAGCATGTCCTATTATGGCTTTTTCAGTTGCTGAGGATGAATTAAGAGCCATGGACACAGAATTTTTGGCAGGTCACTTGGCAGCTTGGAACTATTATCAATCTCCATCATCACCCGAAAACGACAAATTTGTAAAGAATTTCAAAGCTTTTTGTGCTAAAAATAATTTACCAGGCGGAAACGCTCGTGTAACTGATGATCCAATATGTTGGGCATATACAGGTGTGTATTTATGGAAACAAGCTGCAGAAAAAGCAGGTTCTGTCGAAGTGGACAAAGTACGTCCTGCACTGTACGGTATGGAATTTAATTCTCCAGGTGGTCTAGTAAAAATGGATCCTAAAAATCATCATTTGGCAAAACCAGTTAAAATAGGTGAAATAAAAGTAGATGGGCAATTTGATGTGATTTGGGAAACGGAAGGTTTAGTTGATCCAGAGCCTTGGTCAAAATACACTTCTCCTGACAAAAGTTGTGACCACGTAAATCGCGGAGGTACGTATACCAAGTAGCTATGATTGAATTACAGTAAACTACCTCGGCAAGCTCACGAGGCATTTATCAGAAAAAAATATTTCAATTTCAGGGCAAGCCAGAGCGTTTAAATCTCGATCATCGAGAAATAGTCAATTCTCCCTGAAACGGCTATCCAAAAAAGTAAAATTGAAGAAATCAATTTTCCAGATAGCCTTTTATATTAAAAAACCTTTTAACCAACATCGAATAATGGCAACAAAAAGAGTAGCTAAAGTGATTAGATTCCTGGTACTATTAATTCCTCTCATTTCGTTTGCTCAAACAAATAATGATATTCGTTTACTAATGTCTCCAGACAAAAACATTAAGTCCGAAGCTTTCTCTAGATTATTGACAGCAAAGAAAGTAACAACTTTTCCTGTTTTAAATGCTATTAACGGCAAAAAACTTTTTACGTATAAAGACAACCTGGTAACCATAGGAGAAAAAAACGGAACATCAGATAAGGTCACTTATAAAGTTTTGCTTCTTTTCCCTGAAATAAAAGTACTAAAAGATGCAAATGACAAAGCGTTAAAAATACCGATGAGTGAGCTAAAGGCTATAAAATTTTCTCGTAAAGAGCGGCTTAGTATAATACCCTTGTTACCCCATATCAATTTAACTTCTACCGATAAGGATCTAAGAAAATTAGCGTACACACAGTTTCAAAATAAACCGCAATTCGATAATCTCCCTATTTTAGAAAAAGCATTTGCCAAAGAAACAGATATAGAATTAATGCGTTTTGCCAAAGAGACCATTATAGCAATCCAATTACAAAACGAAAAAAGTGCTGAAAAACAGCTGTTGCACATCAAGAATCTCAAAGAAAACAAAGGTGATAATACTGTTTTTTTACTAAACGACTTTTTAGAAAAGAATAATGACATAGATGCTAAAGTCGAAAAAAAAATAGGTCAGGCTGTCACTAGTCTAAACGATAGAGCAACCCGTATTGATTGGATTCAAAACCTATTTAGTGGATTGAGTTTAGGCAGTATCTTAATTCTTATTGCATTAGGGCTATCCATTATTTATGGATTAGCAGGCGTCATTAATATGGCACATGGGGAGTTTATGATGATTGGTGCTTATACGACATTTTGTGTTCAGGAGATTTTTAAAATGATCAGTGGCGGTCCACTTAGTGATGCCTTCTTTTGGTGTTCTATACCAGTAGCATTTCTGGTTTCTGGAGTTTTTGGATTGGTCATTGAACGTTTAATCATCCGTAAATTATATGGAAGCCCACTCCAAAGCCTTTTGGCTACCTGGGGCGTTAGTTTAGTTTTTATACAATTGGCACGCACCGTTTTTGGAGATTTGACTTCAGTAAAAGCTCCTGCCCTACTATCTGGAGGCTGGCATGTAGCGCCTCAACTGGTATTGCCTTATAATAGAATTTTTATCATCATCATTACTGTTGTAATGATCATACTCACATTTTTATTCCTGTACAAATCAAGGTTTGGTTTACGAATACGATCCGTAACGCAGAACAGAAACATGAGTGCTTGTTTAGGTATTTCTACTAAAAAAATTGATGCGATGACTTTTTTCATAGGTTCAGGAATCGCAGGAATCGCAGGCTGTTGTATGACATTGATAGGCAATATAGTTCCCGATATGGGACAAACCTATATTGTAGACTCTTTTTTAGTAGTAGTTACTGGAGGAGTAGGTAATTTAATGGGGACTATTGTTGCGGGATTAGGAATCGGTCAGTTTACCAAAATACTGGAACCAATATTCCACGCCGTGTATGGTAAAGTAATCATTTTAGGGATCATTATATTCTTTTTACAATTTAAGCCCAAAGGATTATTTCCTCCTAAAGGCAGAATCGCAGACGATTAATTATGAAAGCAATTTTAAAAAACAAGTCGTACGACTATATTATTTTCCTGGCATTATTTCTACTCATACTACCACTGGGCAACATGCTGGGAATTATTTCCGTGAATACCATTTCATTATGGGGACGGTATTTTTGCTTTGCCATCGCTGCTATTGGATTGGATATGTTGTGGGGATATACAGGGATTTTGTGTATGTGCCAGGCATTATTTTTTTGTATGGGTGGTTATGGAGTCGCCATGCATATGTTACTTTCTTCCTCAGGAGAAGGCACTTACGGAAAAGCAATTCCGGATTTTATGGTCTGGAATCAAGTAACCGAGTTACCATTTTTTTGGGAGCCGTTCCATTATTTTCCTGTAGCGATTATATTTGCCTTACTCGTACCCGCATTATTTGCTGGTATTTTTGGCTATTTTATTTTTAGAAGTAGACTCAAAGGTGTTTATTTTGCCATCATCACTCAAGCATTGGCACTAGCTATGTGGTTGATTTTTTTGAGAAATGAAACCATGCTCGGAGGAACCAATGGGCTTACTGATTTTAAACAACTTGCAGGACTTGATCTAACGGCATCCTCTACAAAACTGTTATTATATTTGGTTTCCTGCATGGCCCTAATAGGTGTTTATATTGGTTCCAAAAAACTAGTAAATTCAAAATTCGGAAAAGTATTGGTTGCGATAAGAGATAGTGAATCCCGAATTAGATATACTTCTTATGAAATAAAAAATTACCAGTTGACCATTTTTATAATTGCAGCAGTTATTGCGGCAATTGGCGGAATTTTGTATGTGCCACAAACAGGAATTATAACACCAGGACGTATGGATGTAAAAGCCTCTATAGAAATGATTATCTGGGTCGCTCTAGGCGGTAGAGGAAAATTAAAAGGTGCCGTTTTCGGAACACTATTGGTCAACTTTTTATACAGTATTTTTACCTCAGCACTTCCCGGTTCTTGGCTTTATGTCATTGGTATTTTGTTTATAGTTACCGTGCTTTATCTAGATCAAGGTATCATAGGCTTACCTCAACAGCTCAAAAAATATTTTTCAAAGCAAAAATCAGCAGAACTATGAGACCGGTAAGAAAATTGATATTGGAAGCACATAACCTAAAAGTAGCTTTTGGTGGTGTACAAGCATTGAATTTAGATTTATTTAAGTTAGAAGAAAATGAACTTAGAGTAATCATTGGTCCCAACGGTGCTGGAAAATCCACATTTATGGATTTAATTTGCGGAAAAACTAAAGCTGATTCTGGAAAAATATTATTTCAAAACGAAGAAATTTTAGGAAAAAAGGAAGTGGAAATTGCTCAAATGGGCATTGGTAGAAAATTCCAAAAACCTTCTGTATTTGCTAGCTTATCTGTCAATGATAATTTGCTATTGGCCTATCAAATGCCCAAAGATGTTTGGAGTTCCATTCGATTCAAAATAAATTCTGCTGTAGTGGATCGGATTCATGCAGTGGCCAAAAAAGTTGGTTTAGAAAATTTTTTAGAGGTAGAAGCCGGAGGATTATCTCACGGTCAAAAACAATGGTTAGAGATCGGGATTGTCGTTATCCAAAACCCAAAACTAATGCTTATCGATGAGCCTGCCGCAGGTATGTCTGATACAGAAACGTCCAAAACAGGAGATTTAATTTTGAGTCTGGTAGAAGATCATTCGGTAATTGTTATAGAACACGATATGAATTTTGTGGAGCAAATCGCTATAGAAAAAGTAAGTGTTTTGGTCGCCGGAAAATTACTTACGGAAGGTTCTTTTCAGGAGGTAAGAGCAGACGAAAGAGTGATTAATAGTTATTTAGGAAAAGTAGTTTAAACCTACAGAAATGGTATTAGAAACAAAAAATATTACTGCTGCCTATGGAGAAAGTCAAATACTTTGGGGAGTAGATATAAAAGTACAACCCGCTACTATTACGACCATTATGGGGCGTAATGGGGTCGGAAAAACTAGCTTATTAAAAACTGTCATTGGTTTATTAAAAAACTCAGAAGGTGAGATCATATATGAAGGCCAGGACATTTCGAAATTAGCACCACACAAACGGGCGAAATTAGGAATTGGATATGTACCACAAGGAAGGGAGATTATTCCAAAACTTACCGTATATGAAAATCTAAAATTAGGGTTAGAAAGCACCAAAGAGGATACCATCCCCGAAGAGGAAATTTATGAGTTGTTTCCTATTTTAAAAGATTTTAGAAAACGTTTAGGCGGAAATTTAAGCGGTGGTCAGCAACAGCAATTAGCCATTGCACGTGCCATTACAGGACGACCAAAACTGTTATTACTAGATGAACCAACCGAAGGAATTCAGCCTTCTATAAGTCAGGAAATAGCAAAAATTTTAGTACGTTTAAAAAAAGAAAAAAACATAGCCACCTTATTGGTGGAGCAAAAGATAGATTTTGCAAAAGGAATTACGGATTACTATTATTTTATGAATAGAGGAAAAGTAGTTGCAGAATCTAAAGCTTCAGAAATAAGTGTGGAAGAAATAAACTCGCACAATTCTATATAAAAATAGCAGATGAGACTTACACCAAGAGATATTGAAAAATTAATGCTGCATCAGGCAGGCTTTGTAGCTCAAAAGCGCTATGCCAGAGGGTTAAAACTAAATTATCCAGAAACTATAGCGCTAATAAGCACACAACTGCTAGAACTCATACGAGAAGGATATGCAGTGGCAGAATTAATGAATCTGGGAAAACAAATTATCGGCTTAGATGATGTGATGGAAGGCGTCGAGAAAATGATCCATGAAGTACAAGTAGAAGGAACTTTCCCTGACGGAACCAAATTAGTGACTGTACACCATCCGATTTGTCAAAAAAATATCACCAATGGCTTAGCACTCTATGGATCTGGATTAACAAAAAGTGAACAAAAAATTGAGGTGGATAATAGCTCTAACAAACATCCAGGGAATTATGAAGTGCTAGATGAAGAAATAGAGTTAAACCAAGGACGAGAGACCATATCACTTTTGGTAATAAATAAAGGAGATCGACCCGTCCAGGTGGGATCCCACTACCCCTTTGCAGAAACAAATCAATGCTTAGAGTTTGATAGAGCGATAACATTAAAATATCGTTTAAATATTCCTGCGGGAACCGCTGTCCGTTTTGAACCAGGAGAGGAAAAAGAAGTCGAACTTGTCGAAATGGCAGGAGAAGTAAAAGTATATGGAGGCAATGCATTAATCAACGGAACCATTGAAAATCGAGAAGAAGAAATAATAGCTACTATGAAGCAGCAAAACTATATACAATCATAATCTTATGAGTAAAAAGATACATCGTGATGCCTATGCAGATATGTATGGAATCACCACAGGAGATACATTGACGTTAGGAGATACCAACCTCCAAATTAGTATCGAAAAAGATTTTACGATTTACGGTGAAGAATGCAAGTTTGGTGGAGGAAAAGTACTGAGAGATGGCATGGGGCAAGCCACAGGCATCAATCAAGAAGATGCATTGGATTTAATTTTTACCAATGCCATTATTATTGATTATACAGGAATCTATAAAGCAGATATAGGTGTCAAAAATGGACGAATTCATGCTATCGGAAAAGGAGGAAATCCACATATTATGCCCGGTGTTCATCCTGATATGGTTGTAGGAGCCACCACCGAAGTTATTGCGGCAGAAGGAGCGATTGTAACGGCTGCGGGAATTGATAATCACATTCATTACATATGCCCACAACAAATGGATGAAGCCATAGCCTCCGGCATAACTACCTTTATTGGTGGTGGCACAGGCCCGACCACTGGAACGAATGCGACTACTTGTACGCCAGGAGCTTTTCATATAGAAATGATGCTAAAGGCAACGGATCACTTTCCCATGAATTTTGGTTTTTTGGCCAAAGGGAATTCATCTCACTCCAAAGCTTTAGAGCAACAAATAGAAGCAGGAGCTTTAGGCCTAAAATTACATGAAGATTGGGGATCTACACCAGCTGCTATTGATACCTGTTTAAGTGTTGCTGATAAACATGACGTACAAGTATGTATCCATACAGATACCTTAAACGAAAGTGGTTTTGTAGAGGTTACCAGAGATGCCCTAAAAGGCCGAACGATACATACCTATCATACCGAAGGTGCAGGAGGTGGGCATGCCCCAGATATTATCACCCTATGCGGAGAATCGAATGTATTACCCTCTTCTACAAATCCTACCAGACCCTATACCAACAATACGATCGATGAACATCTGGACATGCTTATGGTATGTCATCATTTAGATAAAAATATTCCTGAAGATGTGGCTTTTGCTGAAAGTAGAATTAGAGGAGAAACAATCGCCGCCGAAGATATCCTGCACGACATGGGTGCTTTGTCTATGATTGCTTCTGATTCTCAGGCAATGGGGCGCGTTGGAGAAGTTATTTGCAGAACCTGGCAAACCGCTCATAAGATGAAATTACAACGAGGTTCTTTACCCGAAGATAAGGATACAGGAAGTGATAATTTTAGAGTAAAGCGTTACATTTCTAAGTATACTATTAATTCTGCTTTAGCCCACGGTTTTGCTCATGAAATTGGTTCTGTGGAGATTGGAAAATTAGCGGATCTAGTTCTTTGGAAACCTCAGTTTTTTGGGGTCAAACCTGAATTAGTCATCAAAGGTGGGGTTATCGCTCAGGCACAAATGGGAGATCCCAATGCTTCTATCCCTACACCCCAACCTTATTTTTCAAGACCAATGTTTGGGGCTTTAGGAAAAGCTGTTGGGGATACCTCTAGAGTATTTGTCTCAAAAATATCCTTAGAAACGCTAGAAAAATATGGTTTGAGTAAAAAAGCCGTAGCCGTAAAAAACTGCAGAAACATCAGTAAAAAGGACATGCATTTTAATGATGAATTGCCTAATATAAAGGTAGATCCAGAACGTTATAAAGTAACGGTTGATGACGTCCATTTAACATGTGAACCTGTTAGCAAAGTCCCTTTAGCACAATTATACCATTTATTTTAATGAATAATTTAATACAGTTATTTCAATTAGTAGATTCTTCATTACCTATTGGAGGTTTTGTCTACTCCATGGGAATGGAATCGGCTATAAAAAGTAAATTATTACAAAATGAAGAGGACCTAAAAAGGTACTTAGTTGCATATACAGACCAATTGATCTCCTTTGAGTTTCCTTTTTTAGAAGCAGGACATACAACCGCAAACAAAAGCGAAAAATGGACGGCAATAACCACAGCATATCAATCGATGCTAATGAATCCTAATCTAGAAAAAAGTGCTTTAGTTTTGGGTAAAAATTGGACACGTTTATTGTATTCTTTGTACAAAACAGATGAAATTAATCGTCTGAAAAAACAATTAAAAGAGCAGCAAATACCAGTGTACTATACAATCGTTTTTGGGATGTTTATGTCCGTGCTCAAAATCGGCAAAGCAGAAGCGCGATCCATGTATTTGTATGCTGCATTACGAGATCAAATTACAGCGCTGACACGTTTAGGAATCGTTGGTCCCATGGGTGGACAAGGTCTGCTAACCTATGTGTTAGAAAAAGCGAACGAAAAAAACAACCTGTATCAAACAGTCCCTTACTACAGCGCAACAAAATCAGCCTATATTATGGAGATTGTACAATTAAATCATCATAAAATATATTCAAAATTATTTCAGAACTAATAAAAAACAAGAAAATGTTATTTGAATTTCCACACATATTGCAACACAAAATGGATATGGAAAATCCAGGAGTGTTTTCGCACCGCGAATTTATAAGAGAAGATAGAGATTTTAGTAAACGTCCCTTTACCGTTGGTATTGGGGGACCTGTAGGTACTGGTAAAACAGCATTGATTCGTCAATTATGTATTGCACTGCGCGACAAACATTCGATTGCCGTGGTAACGAATGACATATTTACAAAAGAAGATGCCGAATTTTTGACTAAGAATAAAGCGTTGGATCCAGAGCGCATTGTGGGTGTAGAAACCGGAGGATGCCCACATTCTGCAATTCGTGAAGATGTTTCTGCAAATATCCATGCGCTGGAAGAATTATACAAAAAATTCCCTGATATTGAACTACTCATTGTAGAAAGCGGAGGTGATAATCTTGCAGCGCATTTTAGTAGAGAGCTAGCGGATTATTCTATTTATGTAATCGATGTTTCTGGTGGAGATAAAATTCCACGTAAGGGTGGTCCTGGAATTACACAGTCTGACTTATTAATAATTAATAAAATCGATTTAGCCGAAATTGTTGGTGCCGATTTGGAGGTAATGGATCGGGATTCTAAAAAAATGAGAGGTGATGGACCTTTCGTTTTTGCTAAAGTGAAAGAAGATTATGGTCTAGATACTATCATAGCGCATATTTTTCATGCCAAAGCACACGCTCAGGAAGAACCGCATCACCATGATTAGGTAATTCGACAAATTAAACCTGGATTATACAATTGAAAATCTATTTCATCTGTGAGCTACTGCAAATACTAACGCTACGCTGCTTTTTTGATTTCACTATAACGTTGTTACCTAAAATCAAGAAAAAACCAGTATTTATTGTATCTCAAAGCTTCATAACGAAGTTCTATTGTATAATTCAGGTTAAAATTAAAAGAAATACTTAATATTTTCTTTCTAAATGGTCGTAATTCAGTAATTCCGGATTCGCTAAAATTTGTGAAATCATAGTTACAACTTTTTTGAGAGGGGTAATTTTTTCAGCACTATACCTCCCCACCAGTGTATCGTCATTAATCCGAGTTACATTAGATTGAATACTGGTAGTATCATCAGTTTCATCAAGCTCGGACAATGCTTTTCCTATAAGCTTTACCTTAGTAGCGCCTTTATTCCCAATTAAAAAAATATTTAAAAAAGAAGAATGATTCCCAAACATCCCTGGTGAACGTACATCCATACTTTCTGGAGTAATTTTAAAATTATCCCATAATACTGTCCGTTTTTCGATTGTAATTTTTGTGGAAGTTTCAAAAGTTTTAAAAGCAAAAGACTCCCCATTAGCTGTTCTTCCTGCAGAAAACCAATCTATAAAAAGTAAAACACTTTCTTTCTCGAGCGCAATCGTATTTTCTTGAACAAAATTTCCGCCATTATGCATTACCAAAGGATCGTTAAAAAAAACGTGAAACGCGTTTTTCTTCAGTCTTATTTGTAGTTTTTGCTTGCACTGTATTCCATTACTTTCATAAACACGAGTATTGGCTTGAGAGCTTATAATTGAGGTTGTATTCTGATTGCAAACCACATCAAGTTTGACATGGTCTCCTTCAACAAAACCTCCCCCATAACTGGTTAACATGCATACTCCTGTCTGTTTTTGTGATTTAGGGTTTACAATTTTCAACGGTTTTTTACTCAGCTGCTCCGTAAGGATCGTTTCATTATTATGAAAGTCAAAAGTAATTTTGGAGGCATCAGTTTTTAAGTTCGTAGTCATTCGGTAGTTGAAATTGAATTTAAAGAAAAAAATGAGGTATTTATTCTAAACAAAAATATCATTATTGATAAGGATTTACATCAAAAAGCAAGACTAATTTTAGGACTGTTTATACCCGAGCGGGGATATTGAGAGCTATGCTTGATTTTTTTGCCTTGCATAAAGAAAAAATAATTCAATGAATTTATACGAATTTTTTAATCACAAATCGTATTAGAACCTGATTGGCGGAAAGACAAGGCTGAAGAGTTAATGAATTGATTAAAAAATTTATCCTGAATTAATTGAAGGAATTGAATATAAGGCTCTTTCCTATGGAAATGGTTCGAAAAACATCTTCCATATCAATGCTCAAATGACATATGTAAGTTTATATGTTGGTAATATAGACAAAATTGAAAACGCAAGAGAACTATTGAAAGAATTCAATATGGAAAAAGGATGTATTCGAATTAAAAAAAGTATTAATCTATCGGAAACGAAAATTGATTTTTTTTATTGAGAAAGTAATGAAACTTTGGGAAAAAGGTGGAAATACTGACAGCTAATGTCGAGTAGGTAACAGGCAATTTCACCCTTAAATCTCTTACATCACCGTACGCGATAGTCTCCCATCATACGGCTCTTCAAGACCTAGGCTTTGTGTTTATCCTAACAAAATCCACAGAATTAAGCAAATCATCCTCCGTAGAGTTGTAAGTATTAAAATGCCCTTGCTAACCCCTTTGCTCGGCTAAAGTTTCCCACAGCCTCCTTGGAAACGTTTCGCTACTAAGGGTTAATCCGCCACTCCTTTTGTATATCCTTCCTCTTTGGCTTGCCCTTCGGAATTATACCTTTCTCCCTTAAACACTACAAAAGAAGTTTCTCCTGTTCCATAACTTAGCAGTACGTAAAGCCGAATATCCGACCACACTGATTACTTTTAAGTAGCAATTTTAAATCCGCATTGGTACAAAAACTATTTTGAAGAAGCCTTGCTTATAAAAAATAAAAAGCACTGATCTCCTACATAGATCAGTGCTTTTTATTTTTTATAAAATTTCTGTTATTTTCTCATAAACACAAGATCTACTTCTCCTATATCATCTAAGGTATCAGAGAAAGAAAGTGTGGTTTCGGTTAATTCTATTACAACTGTTCTGGGATCGCCATTTGCAGGAGTAAAAGTCAATGAAGTATCATCCAATGTCCAAGTACCTTCCTGGTTTAATATGGTACCTGTACATTCTGCTGTAATAACTGGCGGAAATGATGTTAAGTCAGCATCTACATCTACATCTGTTACCTCTTGATTATATGTTTCATCTTCATTTACAACAATTGTATCTTCAAAACAAGGTAGTTCTTCTAACACATTTGAAGAAGAAGTACCATCCATATCCAAATCCAGAGGCAACGCACCTGTAACAGAGATAAGTTCCCAGGTACCTACCAGAGAAATTGTTGGATCAACGGGAGTATCATCATCCGAACTACAGGACGTAAAAATCAGTGCTAATAATGCAATAAAAAGAAAAAAATTGGTTTTCATGATTTTTGAGTTTTAATTAAAACGTTTTGTAGCAAATCATTAGTATACACAACATCTATATATTTTTATCTGTCAGTTTTCCTGGTTACGCCTTAATTTTTTGTAGCATCCACAAAAAAGTCATAATAACTAAGAAAAGTTGGAATTACAGGACCATTAAAAGGATTGGGACCATTAAACAATACGCAAATCCCTATCTTATTTTTTGGATCTATCATTAACTGCGTCTTATATTGATTTACATTGCCTCCGTGATAGATAATAGTTCTTCTTCTATAGTCCAGAACTCGCCAACCTTTAGCATAATATGAATCGGTAACACCATCCCACAAATTAACATATGTTGCTTTATTACTAGTACAAATCACTGGATTAAAAATATCTTTCAGACTACTATCAGAAATAATGTCTGGTCTATTTCCCAATAAAACCTTTAGATATTCTGCCATATCAGAAATAGAAGCATTGATACCTCCTGCAGCAGCTACATTATAATAGTTTTTATGTAAACGGGTTAATGAGTATTTTTTTGAATAATGATTCCATTTATGAGGTAAGGCCACATTTGTATTATTTTTGATATTATGATAAGAACTAGAGGCATTTTTCATATTCGCAGGAATAAACAATCGTTCACTAAGGAGGGTTTCAAAAGAAGTCTCAGTTTGATTTTCCATTATTTTTTCGATGACAGAAAAAGCCGCGTTCTGATATTCATAATCTGTCCCCTCTTTTGCGACTACTCCACTTTTTTTAAAACCAGCAATAATAGTTGTTAATGGCAGGCCTTTATGAATCAACCGGGAATTTGTGTATTTATATAAACCTGATGTATGGGATAATAGATGATTCACTGTTAATCTATCGGCCTGCGCCTTATCGCGCAAATCAAAATTATACACAGACTCCTTTATCTGTTGATCCCAATTCAATTCCTTATGATCTACCAGATTACCAGCAAGAACAGCAGTCACTCCCTTAGATAAGCTAGCAATCCTAAATACAGTATTGGTATCTACTGAGTCTTGAGTATGTATCTTTTTTACACCAAATCCTTTCTTATAAATCACTGTAGAATCTTTGACAATTACAATCGCCGCTCCCGGGCATTCTGATATCTGAAAATTAGTTCTAAAAAACTTGTCATAGTGTTCTAAGAAAAAGGAGAGTGAGTCTATCGCTTCCTCTACAGGTTTTTTTGATAATACTACAGCTTTCTTCTCTGGAGTTTTTGAAGTAGTACACCCGACTAACAAGCAACTAATATATATTCTAAACAAGTATTTCATACAAAAATCAACTTAGTAGTTGCAAAATACAAGTAAAAGATAAACCTAAAAACTTTTTAACCTGGATTATCCTAAAATAATAGATATTAAAAAGCAACTTTTTTATTCAGTAATTTCAAGTTCGATATACCCACACTACAAAAATTGACTTTGAATAGTATCGACAATAATTTAAAAAAACTCATTCAAACTTTTACTATAGTTTTTTAAACTAAAAATTCGAATGAGTTGGGTATAAAAAAAGTTTTGTTTAATGATTAGAAAAAAATTAAATTGACTACAAACAACAACTTTTCATAATCGTTTTATTCTAGCTCCAATAACCGTTATCATCTTGAGGTAAGTACCAGTTGTATGCTACTGACCCTGTTATTAAATCTTGAATTAGCTCCTGTAAATGCGATTGTTCTTCTGTTTCCGAAACTTAAAATAGTTCCCAGCACATTTTGAAACCTAGCTCTATCATAAAGATTAACAGAATCAAGTATTCTTACATCTGATCCTGCAAACCTGACAGCAGAAATATTATTATTCCAGAACCTGCCTAAACCTCCTCTGAAATTTATAGTTCTGGCTCTATTTTGAAAACGATCTCTTGATGTAAAGACTCTACTTTTCAAACTTCTGCCACCATTCGTATTATTATTAAAAATAAACTGAATACCTCTAACTGCTTTTTGCATTTGTTGTGCGCTAAACAAATCTGATTCTTCCATGGTATCAAAAAGATATACATTGGTATCATCATCCATTACCCAATGTGAATTTTCTAAAACATTGCTATAAGCCTGTTCAAATTTTTCTTCACCTTCAAAAGATTTACCTTGGTAATGAAAAATTAACTCTGATTCATCATTAAATAAGGTTTCTTCATTTTCTAACTCTTCATTAGAGCAACTTATAAAAAGTGATGTAATGAAAAACAAAAATAAGCCGTTTTTAAAATTAAAAATTTTCATATTAAACTGGTTTTAAAAAATTAATAAATATTTAGATTATATATATACAACAATCTAAAACTTGTTTCCCCTAATAACAGGAATATAAGTTTTCACATTTTATAACCCAAATTACCAGTAAAATGAAGAGATTACTATGATTCAAAAGTTATTCTATCTATAATTTAATCTCTAAATATTGTAATTCTTGTATCATACATTCGAGGAACTTATAACTCGAGATCACTAGGGTATAAAAGCATTTTTAGAAAAATATCCATAGAATATCCATCAAATTAAACGAAATTTTAAAAACACAAAACTTACTAGCTATAAGGTTTGGAAAACAAATTGATTAATTAGCGTCTGGTCAGAGATACAGTAAAATCTATAGATAAGTAAGGTGTTATACGATTTATAACTAAAAATTTCGCATATTCATCGTTTCTTTTTCCTTTCTACTTCGTTTAAAAAATAAACCGTAGCTATAGCTATGCTTGATTTTTTTGCCTTGCATAAAGAAAAAATAATTCAATGAATTTATACGAATTTTTTAATCACAAATCGTATTATACTATCTGTTTTAGAAACACTCAAATAAGAAAATAGCAATTTCTTGTTTAGACAAAAAAATAAGCAAAATTTGAAAGGGTATTTTTAAACCGGAATTGAATTATAAAACAAACCTATATGTTGCTTTGATCAAGAAAGTGTTTTCTGGTTGTTGGTCTAAAATCTGATTATCTAAACCCCTAAACAGATGATCTTTGGGGTCACCTGAGCCCGTAACACCTTGTGACCACACCAGAAATATTTCTGAACCTGGAATATATTCCCAGCGCAATACCAGATTAGACCGAAACTGGACAAATGCAAAATCAGGATTATCAATTGTATAATCTACCGATCCATCTAAATCCTCATCTATTGAATATTGATCATCTGCAAAGGAAATCTGGTTATTATTAAACAATGTTATCCGGTTATCAAGATCCTTAGAGATAGGGTCATTTACATAATTAAAATCGGTATAAGTTCCTCGAGAAATAAATGGTTGCCCATAATATTGGATTGTCAGATTAGGATTGATATTATAATTCAAACGAATACTTGCACTCAATGTTTGCTGATCAATTCTGGCAGTGATATATCTGGGCGTTCCATTAAAATCGGTCTCGGTAACATATTGTGTTTTATTAGGATTAATTTCAAACTCTGGATTAAGCGAAAGACTAAAAGCATTAAAAGGCTGATAATTAAAACGCAGTACATAACGCTGAAAAGCAAAATTATTTTGCTGCGCCCAGGAATTTACATGCCCCATCGTAAAACTAAATTTCTTTCTTCGATCAGAACCAAAGAAAAGCACAGCAATATTCTCTTCATTGAATCGAAAACGAGGTCCTCCCCGCAGAATCGTATTTGTAAATATACGTGGCTTATGAATATACTCTATTTCAGTCCACCAGTTATTTATATAGCTTATATTTCCGCTTAATCCATATTGTATACGATTATAATTCCCTTCAAAATCAAAGGTGGTAAATTGATTAAAATTGATATCCCCTCGTCTATACCATTTTGTAGGTTTAAGAAATAAATACCGAACATTAGTAAATTGTCTTATATCGTCTGCCTGTCTCAAGAAACCTATATCATTTAATTCTAATTCTGGTGACCTCCAAAATACCCCGCCTTCATACCGCCAATTTCCACCACCTGTTTTTCCTCCCAAAATTTTCCCACCCGTTCCTGTAAGTGATGTTCTGTCAGGGTCTACTTTTACATGATCCGCATCTACTCGATTAAACAAATGTGTTAGCGATTCCTGTGTCTCTGCAATAGACTCTTTAGAGCCTTCTACATGACTAGTTACTATATTTCCTTCTAAAAAATATTTTCTTTCTTTCCAATTATGCCTAAAATCAAGCCCTCCAGTATAAGCCGATTTTCGTAAAAAATTAAGATTATTCTCACGTATTCCAACTAGTTCTGAAGTCTCATCAGTATCAGGGTTATTATAATCTATATTTATAATATCTCCCAGATTACGATTCGTTGCTGTAAAAATTCCTCCTATAAATGTATTACGTTCATTAAAATCTTTCTGCGCTCTTGCTACAAAATAATTAGTTAGTGGTTCTACAATAGTTTCTCTCTTATTACCAGCTGCATCCTCTATTTTGGCAATCTCTCGGGAGGTAACACTTTCCAGAATCCCTATTGACCATCCATCTTTAGTTTTTCCACTAAATTTTGCTGCTCCCAAAATTGTTGTATTCACCGGAACATCCAAAAATTCATCATTTACAGACGAAGAATTTACACCATCACGCCCCTCAAGAAAAGGGTTTGAACCAGCAGAACCCTGAGGATTTCTACCAATTCTACGAGAATAAAAAACATTATCCTGACCATTGGCAAAACGATAATCAAAAATATTTTTATTTTCTACAAAAAAAGGGCGTTGTTCTCTAAAAAAAATCTGAAACCCATCCAAAGCGATTGCCGCTGGATCTGCTTCTACCTGACCAAAATCAGGATTCACAGTAAGATCCATGGTAAGATCGTTTGTAATTCCAATTTTGGCATCCAACCCGCCATTGAGTTTAAATTCATCCCCATCTCTGAAAGGGTTATCTTCTTCTTCAGGGAACGTATCATACTGTGTAACCACAAAAGGTTGAATTTCTAATTGTTTTTGCGGTTCTATATCAATTAATCCATGTAATTCACCAAATTCGCTTACCCATCCCGGAGCATCCTGCGGAATTCTTTGCCAAACTGACCTTTCTTCTGCACGAAAAAATCTACGATTCACCTGCAAACCCCATATTTGTTCTTTACTCTTACCAAATTTTAACTGACTTAATGGTATTTTTACCTCAGCAGTCCATCCTTCATCATCAATATTAGTAGCGGTGTACCAGATTGGGTTCCAGCTACCATCCCAATTGTTTCCATTATTCGAAATAAATTCATCTCCTTTTACACCTGATGCTGTAATTGTAAAAGAAAAGCCAGTTCTTTTATCATGATAACTATCCAAATTGATCTCTACCCAATCACCAGCAAAACCATCTCTGCGAGAAAGGCGTTTTTCTATTTTATCAGGTTCTGTATCATAACATCTGTATGCTATGTATAAATATTTCTGATCATATAGTATCTTAAATTTTGTTTGTTGGCTGGGAGCTGTATTCTCATCCGGTTGATTTTCTATAAAGTCTCCAGCCCAATCCACCAGATCCCAACTCTGCTCATTAATCAATCCATCAATAGCAGGTGCTTCTGCTCCATTTAATGGTTTGGTTGTGTAAATTCTTTTTGTTACTACAGAAAGAGAATCCTGCGCATTGAGAAAAAATGAGAAAATAAAAAATACCAGAAACTGGAATAATTGCTTCATGATGATTGGATTAATGATTGATGTTTTAAATAGATGACATAATGTATGAAGTTTTGTCACAGTTTTATTTCTTATTTAATAAAAGATTAACAAGAACCTCCTACTTTCAGCAGAAGTACATATTCTTCATTCTGTACACTTCTACCTCTAACCGATCCTATGTATGGAGTATTTCTAATTAATATCAAAAACTAATAATCATTAAAAACAATCGGTTTTCTATAATTTAACGCACCTATAAAAACCTATTCATTTAAAAAAACATTCTAATAATTGATCTATCTGAAAACCAATGGCTCATACTTACAAAATAATATCAAATACGAGTTTGCTATATGAATATATAATTGTACATTTGCACCCCTATTTTATATAGGAAAGGAATGTTTAATTAGTAAAAATTAGTTAGTGTGGACACATTAAGTTACAAAACAGTATCTGCCAATAAAGGAACCGTTTCTAAGGAATGGTTACACGTAGATGCTGAAGGACAGACTTTAGGACGTCTATCTTCTGTAGTAGCAATATTACTTAGAGGAAAGCATAAGCCTAGCTTTACCCCACACGTTGATTGCGGTGATAATGTAATTATTACAAATGCCGAAAAAATCAACTTGACAGGAAAAAAGTGGACTGATAAATCGTATATCCGTCACACAGGTTATCCTGGAGGGCAAAGAAGTCTTACTGCTCAGGAGTTATTTGACAAAAACCCAGAGCGTTTAATTGAAAAAGCGGTAAAAGGAATGTTACCTAAAAACAAATTAGGAGCAGTTTTATTCCGTAATTTAAAGGTGTATGCCGGAGCAGAACACAATCAGGAAGCTCAGCAACCTAAAACTATTAACTTAAAAGAATTTAAGTAATGGAAGTTATTCACAAAATTGGTCGTAGAAAAACGGCTGTAGCTAGAGTATACCTTAAAGAAGGTTCTGGAAAAGTTACGATCAACAAAAAAGATCTTAGCGATTACTTTACAACTGCTACTTTACAGTACAAAGTGAACCAACCTCTTACCTTAACAAGTAATGAAGAAAAGTTCGATCTTACTGTAAATGTTTACGGTGGTGGAATCACAGGACAAGCTGAAGCTATTCGTTTAGCAATATCCAGAGCGATATGCGAGTTAGATGAAGAAAACAGAGCTATCCTGAAACCAGAAGGTTTACTTACCAGAGATGCCAGAATGGTTGAGCGTAAAAAATTCGGACAGAAGAAAGCACGTAAGAAATTCCAGTTCTCTAAACGTTAATTTATTAAACAGTATTTGTTGTTATCCCCTAAAAATAAAATTATAGGGAGTTAGTTTAGCATCTAAATGCTCAAGGCCATACCACAAGAAGGTAGCCACTTGATCATTGCTAATTCAACAGAACGTAAACTATTACAAAAATGGCAAACAATATCGAAGTAAAAGATTTACTTGATGCAGGTGTACATTTTGGTCACCTAACAAGAAGATGGGATCCTAATATGGCTCCATACATCTATATGGAGCGTAACGGTATCCATATCATAAACTTATATAAAACAGCTGCAAAAATTAACGAAGCTGGTGAAGCTTTGAAGAAAATAGCAGCTTCTGGTAGAAAAATTCTTTTTGTTGCTACCAAAAAACAAGCTAAAGAAATCGTTGCTGAAAAAGCAGCAAAAGCAAATCAACCATACATTACTGAAAGATGGCCGGGTGGTATGCTTACCAACTTTGTTACTATTCGTAAGGCAGTAAAGAAAATGGCTGCTATTGATAGAATGAAGAAAGATGGTACTTTTAATACACTGTCTAAGAAAGAACGTTTACAAGTAGATCGTTTGAGAGCAAAATTAGAAAAGAATTTAGGTTCTATTTCTGATATGACTCGTTTACCAGGCGCATTATTTGTCGTAGATATTACTCGTGAGCATATTGCAGTAAAAGAAGCTCAGAAATTAAACATTCCAATTTTTGCAATGGTAGATACAAACTCTGACCCACGTCAGGTACAGTATGTTATCCCTGCAAATGATGATGCTTCAAAATCTATTGATAAAGTAATGACCTATGTAAGTGATGCTATTATTGAAGGGCTCAATGAGCGAAAAACTTCAAAAGAAGCTCCTAAAACTGCTGCAAAGGATTCTGTAGAGGAAAAACCTGCAACAACAGAAGCTCCTGCTCCTGCAACAACAGAAGCTCCTGCTCCTGCAACAACAGAAGTTGCTGCTCCTGTAGTAGCAGAAGAAGCACCGGCTGTAACAGAAGCTGCAAAAAAAGAAGAAGAGTAAACAATTCATTGATTGCTTTCAATCAGTATAAAATTGTAATATTTATTAAAGATTAAGTTCTAGAAACTTAACTTTTAGATAAAATAAATGAGTCGTTTAGTTCTTTACTTTCGTAGTAACAAAAACTAAGCGACTTATTTTTTACACAAACACATTAAATATTTTAAAGATATGGCAAAAATTACAGCCGCAGAGGTAAGTAAATTACGTAAAGCTACAGGTGCCGGAATGATGGATTGTAAAAAAGCACTTGTTGAAGCTGATGGAGATTTTGACAATGCTATAAAAATCCTTAGAGAAAAAGGACAAAAGATTGCTGATAAGAGAGCCGATAGAGAATCCTCTGAAGGTGCAGTGATTGCAAAAGTTAATGATGCTAAAAATAAAGGTGTAATCGTTTCTCTTAATTGCGAAACAGATTTCGTAGGAAAAAATGATTCTTTTGTTTCTTTAGCCAAAGAATTAGCAGAATTAGCGCTTAATTCCGCGACTAAAGAAGAATTATTAGCTGCTGATTTTAATGGAATGAGTGTTCAGGACAAACTAATCGAGCAAACAGGTGTTATTGGAGAAAAAATAGAAATTGGAGATTTTAAGGTATTAGAAGCTCCTTTTGTAGGATCTTACATCCACGGTAACAAAATTGGAGCCTTGACTGGATTGTCTGCAAAAATTGACGGAGCAGAAGATTTAGCAAAAGATATTTCTATGCAAGTAGCATCAATGGGTGCAACTACATTATCTTTTAAAGATTTTGATCCTGCCTACGTTGCTTCTGAGACTCAAGCCAGAATTGCAGCAATAGAAAAAGAAAATGAAGAGCTTGGCAGATTAGGGAAAACATTAAAAAATATTCCTCAATTCATCTCAAGATCTCAATTAACAGACCAAATACTTGCTAAAGCCGAAGCAACACTCAAAGAAGAACTGAAAGCAGAAGGTAAACCAGAACAAATCTGGGATAGAATTCTTCCTGGTAAGTTAGAGCGATTTATTTCTGACAATACCACCTTGGATCAAGAACAGTGCCTTCTTGACCAAAGCTTCATTAAAGATGAGAAAAAAACTGTTGCTGATTATGTAAAAACATTAGGTGATGTTTCTGTTGTAAGTTTCGAAAGAGTTTCTTTATAACATTCAAAACTTCACTACGTCTTTAGTATTGATTTTGAGTGACAGCTACAACATGCAAAAAATATTTTTTAAGCATTGCTGTTAAAAAAAATATCCAAACCAGGAAATTTTGTAAGCAAAAACATATCACTAAAGATGAATTGTTACTATAAAATCAAAAACCGCTTCAATTGAAGCGGTTTTTTTCATCATTTTTCAAAATATCTTTTTATAGTATTCGATTCGTTCTCTTAAACATTTTGGACCCCTCCAAAATGCTACCCCAAAAAAAGACTGACTCCCCAATCAGTCTAAAACGTAAATCACACTCACGTGCTTATGTACAAACTTTAAGAACGTTTCGACTCTATTTCAAAAATATTTATCATCCCTACTACTTTTGTTTTCCTTTAACAAATTTATACTATTAACACATATCAACCAATAGCAAGACCGGGGGAAAAGAACCCTTTTTTATGTAAGAGAACTCTTGTGTAAAAAATGTACGTATAAACCGTAGCGCATTAAAGATGTTTTATTCTACTATAGTGTACTTTTTTCATTAAAAACCAACTATGGACTAACTTATAATATTTAATAAATTAAAAAAAACCGCTTTAATTAAAGCGGTTTTTTTTTAATCATTTTTCAAAATATCTTTTTGTAGTTATCGATTCGTTTCCTTAAACATTTCGGACCCCTCCAAAATGCTACCCCAAAAAAGACTGATTCCCCAATCAGCCAAAACGTAAATTACACTCACGTGCTTTATACACAAACTTTAAAAACGTATCGACTCTATTTCAAAAATATTTATCATCCTTACTACTTTTGTTTTCCTTCAACAAAATTACGGTATTATCTCAAATCTACCAATAGCAGAGCAGGGGGAAAAGAACCCTTTTTTATGTAAGAGAACTCCTGTCTGTATCATGTATAGTCAGTCCTTTAATACACCTTATACCATTTACCATTTGAATTTACTGGAATAAGATAGCAGTATAAAGAGTACTCCAAAAAGATCGTGATAAAGGATATCTGATTGAAGGCATTCTGCCCTCAGCTCAAAAAAAAAGATTCTGATCATTATAGTAAATTATGATATCAAATCAACTGTTTTTTCATGTTGATTTCGACAACAAAATGATATTAGCATATCAGAATTTTGCCTATATGTAGGGGAATTATCACCCACACCTCTACTCTCTTTGCCTATTTTTTGTGTACTAATTAGCTTTACTTTAAAAAAATCTCCTAAAAAAAGTAACATAAATTCAATAAGAGTCCACTTTAAAATATTACGCAAAAAAACAAAAATTTGATTATCAGGTAATTAAAAAAAAAGCTATCTAATTTCATCCACTTCTTTACCAATCATCGTGAATATCTTATAGCCTATGTTATAATTTTACTGTCACTAAAATTTTTAACACACAAACAAACTTAAACGTAAACTAAATAATTATGAAAAAAGCATCATCCCTAGTGCTTCTTCTGGATCCATTCTACATTTCCAGTGCACAAAACCCGAATACAAATTTTGATATTCAACAATTTTGTAAATCCATTACTCACCATTAGGTAAGCACAGATACATAATCAAAAAAATCAAGCATCTTCTGATTGCAATACCAAAAATGATATGTATGCTCTAAGGCATTGAGGTATCTCTCTGGAAAAGGTATTTATAAAAAAAAGACCCCAGATGGCATAGCAAATGGAAGATAGATCAAAAAAACGACTCAGTCTTTATTAAAGAAGATTTTTCAAGTGAGACATTGATCATAATAGTTCACTTTGTTACAGATCACAAAAAAGTGCCAGTTATTCCTTTGTTTACTCTTATAAAAAAGAAATACGTTGATCCCCATTTTTTTGTTGCTAGTCGCCTTAACTAAAAAACAATTTTAACCAACTTAAATTACATATACATGAAACACAAACGCATGAATTTTTACAAAAAACTGAAATTATTATTCTTTATTGGATTATTAAGTACACAATCGCAAATTTCAGCCCAGAATGTACTCCAGAGAGTTAATTCAAAAATAAAAACGTTAGAAAACTTAGTAAAAAAAGCAGAAAATAGAAATCTCGAAATAACAAAAGAAAAATCAACACTAAATACGGCTACCCTTTTCTTAAAATATGCTAAATAGGACGAAAAGAATGTTTCTCTTAATAAAAGATATTTTGATGAATTAAATGTTTTTAGCGCTAATTCTCAACAATTGGCAAATGATCTGCCAAATTTTGAACGAAGAGAAGTAGAAAAAATTCTAGACAAGGCTATTGCAACTATTAATGAAGTAATTTCTGAAAAAATAAAACGAAAAAAATATCCCAATATTAATTGGTCACAATTAAATTTTAATGGACCACAATTATTAAATTCCGGAACTCCATTTTTTATAAATGATTATAATTTTAAGCCAACAGATGATAAACAGTTGACAAATTTTTATGGAAATATGAATGGCGTATATATATCACCAAATCATATCGATGAAAACGGAAAACTTGCAGCTCATGTCAAAAATAATATAGCTTCCAGATCACAGAATACAATTGGAGATGTTTTTTTAGAACATAAAAGCGTTCCTAATTGGGCAGTACAACGGTATTCAAAAAATAAAGGCACTCGCAATTTTAAAACTGGAAAAAGGTCTTTTGTAGGGTTTGATATTGATAACCCTGGTGCCAAAGAATTATATGGGAATTTATTAGATGAAGTAATACCATTATTAAAGGGGAAATCATTTTCTAAAATGGGAATATCTTTATGTAACGAACCTAGTTTTTTTACACAAACCGATACCTGGAATACTGGAGCAGTATCAGATTTTACAAAAACAAAATTTGCTGATTGGCTAATCAAAAAACATGGGTCAATCGCTAATGTGAATAGCCTTTGGAAAAATGTAAACGTGAGAAATTTTAATGATTTGAAGATAGATATCCCAATAAACAAAAATCTTCAAGGTACACCTGTCTGGTATGATTGGGTTACTTTTAATCAAAAAAGAGTAACAGACTGGTTTACGTTTTTACATAACAGAATAAAGTCAAAAGATCGCAATTTTAAAACTCATATTAAGAATATGCCTTGGTTATGGGTAAAAGAAAAAAAAGGCCACGGAATAGATCTAGAAGCGTTAACAATGTTGACAGATGTCATTGGAAACGATGCAGAAGCTTATAATTCTTATTTTCACGGGAGAAAGCAACGCTGGGAAAAAGACTATGCTTTTGAATGGTTTGATATGAGTATGAGCTATGATTTTATGAAATCAATAGCACCAAACAAACCCATTTTTAATACTGAAGTACATTACCTATCCACAGTGCAATCCAGAGATTTGAAACTAAAACCTGAATATGCAAGAGCTGTTTTTTGGTTAGCACATATGCAAGGAACAACGGCAGGAAATACCTGGGTATGGGGTCGTAACAGTGATGGCTCTATACATAATTATTTCAGGTTCCAAAATGCACCAAAAGATTACCCAGGCACTGTAACACAACAACCCCAGATTCTGGATGCCGTTACAACAACAATGATTGATCTTAATTCACATGCAAACCACATTGTAGCGCTTCAGAAGTTAGAAAAACCAGTACGCATTTTTTATTCTAAAACTTCTGCCATAAACAAAAAAAATCATATGGAGCACATCCATGATGTATATGAGGAATTGTTTTTTGAAGGGCATCCAATTGGTTTTGCAACAGAGAAAATTTTAAAAAATCAAAAAGCTTCTTCCTGGAAAGCTATTGTAATCTACAATACAAAATATGCAACTGTTACTGAATTGAATGAATTGCAGAAATATTTGGATAACTGAGGAACAGTGATTATGGATAGCCAAAGCTTAACGCATAATGAGTATAATAAAACACATTCTAAAAAATTAAAGCAAGGTAAAGGAAGATTAATTTTTTCTAATTCATTATCTGGTATAAAAAATCAGGTCAAGAACGTATTAGAACAAAAAGGAGTGACTCCGGCAGTAAAAATTACAGAAACCAAAGAATCTGGCACTACAAAGAAAACTTGTTTTGCAAAATCTTACAGGTCTTCTAATGGAACTAAAGTAATTTCTATTGTCAATATAGGGAATACATCATCTCGAATAAGGATAAATGAATCCAATAATACTATGAGAATTATAAACCTCATTAATAATAAGGAACTTCAAAATTCCTTTGAGATGAAACCAGAAGATGTATTATTACTGAGTATTGAGAAAAAATCAACTGAAAAGCAACTTATTGCTAATGGTACATACAGAATTAATCCAAATATGTTTAAAGATAGTAAAGCTCTCGTATCAAGACCTATAGAAAACCACCAGGTAGTTTTCTTAGATATTGGTGAATATGACGATCAAAAATGGGAGTTTTTTCATTTAGGAAATAATGAGTATAGAATTCAAAATAAATCAACTAAAAGGTTTCTAGAAGTTCCTTTTAGTACGTGTGAAAACAATACCAGAGTATCTACCTGGACAAGTGTTGATCAAGATCATCACCGATGGAAAATAACAAAACAAAGAGGAATTTATTTTCTACGTCCGCTACATTGTCTAACACAAGCTTTGGATATATTTAATACTGATAAATCAGCACAAAATGTATATACATACCTGTATGATGAAGATAATAATAATCAGCAATGGCATATTGTAAAAGTCGATACTCGCAATAATAAAAAACAACTTATCACTAATGGGGTATATCGGATTAAACCAAATAAGTTCAAGGACAGTAAGGCTCTGGTATCAAGACCTGTAGAAAATCACCAGACAGTTTTCCTTAATATAGGTAATTATGATGACCAAAAATGGGAGTTTTTTCATTTAGGAAATAATGAATATAGAATTCAAAATAAATCGACTAAAAGATTCTTAGAAGTTCCTTTTGCTGCTTGCAAAAACGATACCAGAGTATCTACCTGGACAAGTGCTGATCAAGACCATCATCGCTGGAAAATAACAAAACAAAGAGGGGTTTATTTTCTACGCCCGCTACATTGTCTAACGCAGGCTTTAGATATATTCAATAGAGATCAATCAAAACAAAATGTATCTATATACCAGTACAATGAAGGTAATAACAATCAACAATGGCATATCGAAAAAGTCGATTCAAATCGTGAAAAAGATAATTTTCTACAATTAGTAATTTCCCCTAATCCAGCAGAAGATATTCTTAACATTCAATTAGCAACCAATACAAAAAATGCAGTACTCACTATTTATTCTTTGATAGGAAAAAAATTACTATCAAAAAAGATTGATAGCAGTTCTTATAGCGTACTAATTGATGATTTTGTTTCCGGAGCATATATTGCTGAAATAACCAGTGACAGCAGGAAAGTTTCAGAAGTTTTTATTAAAAAATAGTTTTTTTCAAACCAGATATCCCATTTTTAGAATACATACACCTGAGTACATAATAAGTTTTGGGAGACGGCAAATTTCTTTTTTCGGGATATCTGGTTTTAATACCTTAATGAACACAAACATTCTTGATTACTATATGATTTATAGAAAGATACACCTCTATTCTATAAATATAAATATGTGATAATACCAGTTGTTGTTTGAATTTACTCGAAAAGAAAAGTACGATTTTTTTATCTCGGTGAATAAGAAAAACCAATCATAGCAGTGCTACGGTTTATTTTTATGCTGAAGCTGAGGTCAAAAAAGAACATGGTATTCCAGTAAATTCTGAAGGCAAATGGTATACTCATGATCACTACCTTTTTTATCATTCGCAGTCTCTCACGCAACAAAAAACAATATCTCTTAAAAAATAACCTTAAAATTAAGCAACAATGAAAAAAAAATATCACTTACGTTTTATTTTACTCTTCTTTATTTTCATAACCAAAATCAATAGTATGCAAGCACAGCCAACTTTTGATACAGGTCAGGATCCAAAACCAAATGGCAAGGAATGGGTGAGAGTTGAAAATTTGTCTGATGAGTTTAACGGAAACTCAATTAATGATACTAAATGGCAAACAGAACCTGTAGAAAATGGCTGGGTCTGGATTGGCAGACCTCCCGGACTTTTTGAAAAGGAAAGTGTATCAGTATCAGGAGGCAACCTAAGAGTGCAAGTAAAGAAGTTTGAAACTCCCAAAATTAGAAACGGTACTACTTTTTTATACGGAGGAGGTATTGTTCGATCTATAGCTTCTGGCGGACTAGGTTTGTACTATGAAGCCAGAATGAAAGCTAACGCTACCGAAATGTCATCTACCTTTTGGTTAATGACTAAAAATAATAACTGTAATCAAAAGAACGAAATCGACATACAGGAATGTGTGGGAAATACAACACCAGAAACATTCAACTTCGCCCGTAACTGGGATCAAATATTTCATTCAAACGCCATCAGTCGAACAACATCTTGTTTCCCTAACCCAGTACAAAAACAAGGAAGTGTGCTTACAAACACAAAAAATCATTCACGCTATTTTGTATATGGTTGCTGGTGGAAATCTCCATCAGAACTTCGTTTCTATTTAGATGGAAAATTTGTATATAAAATAACCCCTGGCAGAAACTTTAATGCGCAGGCTTTTATCCATATGGCTATGGAAACCTATGACTGGAATCCTGTGCCGGCAAATGGAGGTAAAGTTGCATCAGGATCATTATCAGAAAGGATTACTTCATATGATTGGGTCAGAACCTGGAAACTAAAAGACGCCACGCCTTCTGGTGGTGGATCTAATTCTTTTGTTATTATCAAAAAAAGAAATGGTAATGTAGCTATTGATGGTAATACTGGCGGAGCTGATGGTCGCGATCTTAAAATATGGGCTTTGTCAAATTCTAATTTTAATAGACAATGGGAAGAAATTGATCGAGGTAATGGCTTCTTTTCTTATAAAAAAAGAGGGACAAATTACTGCATAGATGGTGGTAATGGCGGTACAGCTAATCAAAAAGTAAAACTCAGACTTAGCGGTATAAATAATCAAAATCAGCATTGGAAAAAAATTGATCTGGGAAATGGGTATTTCCGTTTACAAAAACGTAATTCACCAGGTTTTTCTCTTCATGCCTGGGGAAATCAAAATGGTAATCTATTAAGACTAAAAGCAAATAATGACAATGATCAAAATATGCAATGGAAATTTAACAGCCCGCAACAAATAGCAAACGGGGAGTATTTTATTACATCTACAACTTCTGATCAGCGTTTATTATCTCGCCAAAATGAACAATATAGTGCTATTATGTACTCGCCACTTAATTTTAATGATCAAAAATGGGTTTTTAACCATTTGGGTGAAAATGTATACACAATTAAAAATTTAGAAAATAACAGATACCTGGAAGTACCTTATGCAAAATGCAGTAATGGAGAGAATGTAGCGACATGGACTGACGCTTCTGCAAATCACCAGAAGTGGAAAGTAGTACCTGATGGAAATGGAATATATAGCCTAAAACCAATGCATTGCCAACAAGTAGCATTAGACAGAGAAGATGGAGCTGTAAATGCTAATGTTCAGGTTTGGGAATATAGTATGTCAAATATGAACCAAAAATGGAGAATACTACCGGCAGCAAATAGTAGATCATTTGATCAAATCAAAGATGGAAATTCTATTGAAATATTCCCTAATCCTGCGAATGATTTTATAACAGTTACTGGAGTAGAAAAAGGAGATAATATTAAAATTTACGACATTTTAGGAAAAGTTGTTCATCAGACTCTTGTAAAAAATGAGAATGAATCCCTGTCAACATCTTCTTTAAAGCCTGGTCTATACATTGTATCATACGATTTACGGATGAGAATTTCGTAAAAATAATGGCAAGGATTTTTCGCTAGATTGATGAATCAAATTAAAGAATAGCCATAGCTATTGTTTCATTTTATGAAGAAAATATAGTAGAAAAAGAATGTCATTAGATGCGAAATTTTTATTCGTAAATCGTATCAGTTCTTGGAAAATCAAAACAGCAATTAATAAAACGATAAGCATCATGATCATAATGTAATTTCATCTGAGAATTGAATTAAAAAGGGCATTGTTCATTTCAAAAAACAATGCCCTTTTTAATTCAATATGTGATAGTATACCTATTCTTTGATACCCATGAGATTTTGATTTTTAATGCATAAAATAAAATATCAAAATAATCGAGGGCAACAAATTAGAGGTTTGGATTTATATCTTTTTCAGGCCCTGGAATAAACCAGTTACTTTGTCCCTGATAATTAAGTCCGGCATCAGACAATTTATCTAATTGTCCCCATCGTTTTAGATCAAACCACCTGTGTCCTTCAAAGATAAGCTCAATCCGCCTGTCATTTCGTATCTGTGCTAATAATGCCTCCTGATCACCAACATTGACATCAGTCATCGCTAGCCCCGCTCTTGTTCGTATCAATTCCAGTGCTTGAGCAGCTTCTGCAAGTTTATTCTGCTCTGCCAATGCTTCTGCCTTATTCAAAATTACTTCTGCATATCGTATCACGGGGATATTAATTGCTGTGCCTTCATTAAAGAAAGCACCTCCTCGTTGCCAGTTGTTAGTGTCATAAGGGAGCCATTTTCTTGTTTGATAAGCTCCAGGAGTTTGCAGGTCTAATCGAAAATCCGTGTGAATCGTCAAATCCGGAAATATACTCATCCTATCTTCTTCTACATAAAAAATAGAATCTACACCAGAAATAAGCATAGAAGCCGCTCTCCTAATATCGTCATTTTCAAAATCATTTATAATATCATAGCTATCTGTTTTTCTGGGAAAAACATAACGCCCCCAGGGAACTCTTGGAAAAATATGCATTAGCAATGATGATTCAGAACCTTCATCAGAGAAAAAATTACCAAAACCTGGTACAAATTGAGCTTCAAAAATAGACTCTGAACTATTCTCCATGCGGCCATCAAACATTTTTATATAATCCTCTGTAGATACCAAACTATACCCCAAACCATCGACCTGATCAGCTGCATCCTCTGCTCCAGAAAAATCACCTGTCCATAGACGTATTCTTGATAACAACCCATACGCAGCACCCTTTGTCGCCCTTCCTACTTCTTCTGCCGGCCAGGAAACTGGTAATAAATCAGATGCCCTGCTAAGGTCATTATCTATCTGTGCCCAAACCTCTTCTGCCGTAGATTTATTAATAGAATTAATTTCTTCTGCAGTAAGCAACGAGGTGACTAGCGGAATATCTCCAAAACCAGCAACTAAATTATAATAGTATAATGCCCTTAGAAATAATGCCTGTCCTTCGAGTTCCTCACGTTTACCTTCTTTGAAATCAACTACATTATCTAAATTTTCTAATACGTAGTTAGCTCTATAAATCCCTTTGTAAGCACCATTCCAGCGTTGTGCAAAATAAAAATTGGTTTCATCCCAATTGTAATTATGAAGCCTTACTATATCCGGACCATACCTACCATCACCAAAACCATTTTCTACATTATCGGTAGGGACATCTCCTAAAATCAAAAAACTGAATTTATACATTCCTACATGTGTTAGCACATCATAAATTGCTGTTGTAGCTTCTTCTGCTTCTCCTTCAAACTGTAAAAAGTTGTCAGAATTTGGTCCATTTTGATTTACCTTATCTAGAATATCTTCATCACAGGAAATAAAACAAAATATCAGAACCGGTATTATATATTTAAAATTTTTCATGTTTCTTTTTTTTAAAATTTCATATTTACGCCCATAGAAAATACTCTTGCAATCGGATAGACAAAGTAATCAATCCCTGCAGCCAGATTACTACCTCTGGCATTACCGACTTCTGGATCTACTCCTGAGTAGTCGGTAAAAGTAAAAGGGTTTTGAACACCTCCAAAGACTCTCATCTGAGACATTCCTATTTTCTTTATGGTATTTTGGGGTATGGAGTATCCTAATTCAATAATCTTAATCCTGGTAAATGACCCATCTTCAACAAAATAACTTGAATT
Source organism: Aquimarina sp. RZ0 (assembly GCF_008370685.1). Taxonomy (GTDB): domain Bacteria; phylum Bacteroidota; class Bacteroidia; order Flavobacteriales; family Flavobacteriaceae; genus Aquimarina. The sequence goes on along the minus strand of NZ_VTZU01000004.1, from coordinate 99,573 downwards.
ACGGATATTATTATTAGGATCATTAGCAATAGCCCTTGGAAACTGAGAATTAGGATTCTCTGGAGACCACGGAATGAAATTAAGCTTATTTTCACTTCGATTGTTGTCTATTAGATTTAACTTAGTAAGATTAAAAATCTTATTCCCCGAAACACCATTCCCTTGTAAGGAAAAATCAAAATTCCTGTAATTTAGATTTATATTAAATCCATAAGTAAACTCTGGTATCGGGCTTCCTATAAACGTACGATCATCATTATTGATTACTCCATCCGGCACACCATCAGGACCCGATATATCTACAAATCGTATATCTCCCGGTGCAGTGCCTTCATTCTGTGTGGCATGAGCATCTACTTCTGCCTGATTTTGAAAAATTCCATCAGCTACAAAACCAAAAAATTCTCCGAGACTTCTGTTATTTTCTGTACGGGTCAGGTTATTCCCTCCAAAATTAAAGGCGTTAATAGGAGCTGGCACATCAGTAATCTTATTATTTATAGTAGTAACATTAGCCCCTACGGAGTATGTAAGTTCGCCAATCTTTCCTGTATAGTTGATACTAAATTCAAAGCCTTTATTGGTGAGGGCTCCTATGTTTTGACTAAGGCTTCCCTGATTACTCCCAGAAGAAACCCCGGTAACAGCAGAAATAGGAACTCTTATTAACATTTTGTCCTGAGTTTTATCATAATATTCTGCAACTACATTCAAACGATTATCCAGAAAATCTGCATCTATTCCAATACTGTATTGCGTGACTACTTCCCATTGGATATTGGGGTTAGGTATACCTGTGACTGCTGATCCTGTTGTGATTACCCCTTCCTGATTCCCAAACGGGTAATTAAAATCCTGGTTAACTGTTGCAGAAAAAGCATAGTTCCCGATACCGTCGTCATATCCTACCTGCCCCCAACCACCTCTGATTTTTAAAGAAGAAAGCATGCCATCTGTAGAAATAAAATCTTCTTCAGAAATTCTCCATCCTAAAGAAATAGATGGGAACGTACCCCATTTATTTTCACTACCAAACCTGGATGAGCCGTCTCTTCTTATGATTGCAGTCATCAAGTATTTATCTCTAAAACTGTAATTCAGTTTCCCAAAATAGGAAAGCAAGCTATTTTCATCAATTCTATTATTGACCCTCAAATTATCTGCTTGTTCATTGATAACTACGTTTCCTTCTCTTGGATAATCCCCGGTTACCTGTAAGCTTTCTGACTTGCGATCCTGCACGCTTTGCCCTAATAGCAATCCTACTGAATGATTATTTTTATTAAAATTATAGCTTACTATATTCTCTAACAATACGGTAGTACCTGTAAATTGTCTTTTTAGAATTGATTGCTCTGTTGACCCTGCAGCGCCCAAATCAAAAATGCGTCCAAAATTTTCTGACACTGTATTTTCAAAGGTATAGTAACCGGTAGTTTTAAATTGTAATCCGGATATGATATCATATTTAAGCGATACATTTCCCAAAAGATTATGCTGAATCGGAGGAAAACGAGGGCCTTCTGCTCTAAACAATGGATTAACCTGGGGTTTATAAAACCCATTTGCCGGAGTAGGTGCGTAATTTCCATTTTCATCAAATACAGGAATCGTTGGATAAAAAAGAGTAGCAAATGATAATGCAGTATTATTTAACCTGACTCTACCCAATGAATTTTGTTTTGATCTTGTAACAGCAACACTCGCTCCAGTTGTCAGTTTTTTGCTGACTTTCTGATCAGCATTGAGTCGTGCAGTTATTCTTTTAAAACTTGTGCCAATTACAATCCCTTCTTGCTCAAATTGCCCTAATGACAAGAAATAATTCCCGTTCTCTCCGCCACCAGAAAAGGAGGCTTGTAAATCTGTAACTGGAGCGACTCTTGTAATTGTTTCAATCCAATCAGTGCCTTTACCAAAAGAAGCTGGATTATCAAAGCCCGGTGGTATCGCAAATCCTGCATTCTGGCTTGAGGTATTGGTAAACTCTACAAATGTCTGTGCATCCATCAGGTCTAGCTTTTTTGCAACAGCTTGTAGTCCCGTTTTTACATTAACAGATACAATCCCTTTTTGACCAAAACGCCCTCTTTTTGTTGTTATCAAAATAACTCCATTAGCGGCTCTCGTTCCATAAATTGCTGCAGATGCTGCGTCTTTAAGCACAGAAATAGATTCTATATCCTGAGGATTAATCAGGCTTAGCGGGCTACTATTTTCATTAGAGCCTACCGATATCGGAAACCCGTCTACTACATATAAGGGCTCACTATTATTCACACCACCGGCACCTCTAATACGAACGGACACTCCGCCACCAGGTGTTGCATTATTATTGGTTACCGAGATACCTGCTGCTAATCCCTGTAAGGTATTATCCAGAGAGGCAGAGGTGTTTCTGTTTAATGCTTCTGTATTTACAGTCGCAACCGCACCCGTGAGCTGAGATCTTCTTTCGGCACCATATCCTACTACAATTACCTCATCCAGAGCCTGTAAATCTGGTTCGAGGTTTACATCAATGATCGATTGCCCATTGACATTAACTTCTTTGTTGGCATATCCTACATAGGAAAATAGGAGTACATCATTAGAATCGACAGTATTAATACTATAATTTCCATCAAAATCTGCTGTGGTTCCAGTATTCTTATTTTTTATAACTACACTGGCTCCCAGTAATGGAGTTCCTTTGTCATCTGTGATTTTGCCTTTGACACTTATACTCTGAGCCTGAACATATGTTGTTTTACAAAAAAAAAGAAGGCAAATTAGCTTAAATAGAGATTCAATCCTTTTAGGAATACGTTTTTTCATTTTTTATTTAGGTTTTAATGTTGATAAAGTAATATTAAGATGAGGTTTGCATGTGATTGAGTAATACCATTTAAATAATTTATGGAGAGGAATACACTATTAAAACAGTTATGGCAATAAAAAGCCTAAAAAAAACTTTGTTTGAATTAACATCATTAACAAAATGTATCCATTATACATTCACTTAAATCAGATTGTATTTTTGAAATCAATTGATTTTATGAGAAGAAATTTTACTAAAAATACTAAATATGTATCAGGACGAATTTATTTAGCTTTTCACAAAAAAGGGTAAATAAAAAAATCATAAATTAAATTAATTCTAAAGAATTGAGACCAATCACTGCTAATGAGATTGCTTATGTTTTAATTCTCCAAAAAAAATTAACTTTCTCTTCGGATACTAACACTATATGATAAAATCCAGATGTTCTTAAACCAAATTGCTCTAAAGCTCGTACTACAATATTGAATAGCATACTGGGAAGAATGCTGTAAGGGGTTAAATTTTTCAAAATATTATATTTAAGTTGACTATGTAAAACTAAGGAAATTAAATTTATTTTAACTTTTTTATTTAAGCATTGATAATAAAAAAGTGCTCAAAATAAATAATTCATAAGAAAGTGTATGTGTTCCCAAAGGATGGTCTACAAAAATCACGTCAAGACGTGTGCGTTTTTGATATGTATAATTTCTAGCTCTGATTTTTTCTTAGAAAATTACTATCGTTAAGGTTGTTTATCTATTTTGATATAAAATCATTTATTCAAACTCGCTTTTTAGTATCGTTTCTTATATCGAACTCATCCAGTATTCATCAATTAGAACAATTATACGATTTGTGATTAAAAAATTCGTATAAATTCATTGAATTATTTTTTCTTTATGCAAGGCAAAAAAATCAAGCATAGCTATAGCTACGGTTTATTTTTTAAACGAAGTAGAAAGGAAAAAGAAACGATGAATATGCGAAATTTTTAGTTATAAATCGTATTACTTTGAATTTGATACCTTATACCCATACCCCTGCCCCTTGGCAGACTACTTCTAAGCTGTCCAGAAGTACTTCCAATCGTTCTTTTTTGGTTTGCTCACCCTTTTTTGATGGTTCTTACCCGCTCTTGAAATACCCTTACCCCATAGCCTGATGGCTTACTACCTTAGAGTTTGGGTTCTTGAGCCAAGAAGGACAACCTCTGACTACTTAGATACTGTCTAGAGATACTCTGGTAAGACCTGGAGTATATAGATAAAGGGGGTAAGGGTATCCTAATTAACTACACTCAGAATTTTACTGATAAAACCGCACCTCCCTAAAAAAACGTATTAGATAAATCCCCTCTCTGAAGAAATAAACAACCAAAATTTCTATAATATCGTTTCTAATTGAAGAATAACACCATTTCCCATTTGAATTTACTGGCATAATCAATAGTAGAATGGTTTTTAAAAGTGATCCATAGTATTGAGTAGTAGTTTTCGCTTAAAAACTGCTACTCAAGATGAGTTCTCTGTTTTTAAATTTCAAAATAGACAGTGTTATTTTTTAGATTATAACTTTGATAATTTCCCCACAATCAGCTTGTTTTTCGAAACTACTTTAGAGTATGTTTAAAAACCCTTCTGCCTGCTGGTCATTACTTTGACAACCTTGACTTTACTTCAAATAAGCAACATATCTCGATATGTCGTCGATTTGAAGTGTCGTCAGAACACCAAACTACTGACAATCAGTTTGCATTGTTTTTAAACATGCTCTTAATGATATAGGTCCCACTGCTCAACTCACTTGCAGAAATTGTTTTTTGTCTCTGGTCACTATCATTGAATGCAATAGACTTCACCTTCGTTCCCTGTAAGGTATAAATCTCTACAGTAGTAGTAGTATTCCCAAAAGTATTTTGAGGAAACTCTATTGTAAACTGATCTCTGGTAGGGTTTGGATAAAGACGTACTCCTTCATCTCCAAAATCAACGGTCTCTACTCCTAATAGATCCATATCATCAATAATCGCGTCAACTCCTGCGGTCCATCTCACGCCTCCTCTTTCGTAAGCTCCTATATCGGGAGATCCTCCTACAAATTCTTTATCAAAATCAGTAATTACAATGGCTTGATCTACCAATCCACCACTAGAAATTGGCATAAAATTTTGATTGCTTGCATCTTCAAATGGTGATACTGCTGCTATCACATTGTTTTTTAGATCATAGGCCGAACCTCTTAGCCAATCAGGTTTGTTAGAATAATTGTTCCATATTCTATTATTTTTCTGTTCTCTACCGTTGATCCAGCTTGCCATTGCATTTCCTGCGTTCCAGATTGTATTATGATATATATTATTATTCCAGATAGCCCAGTTTAACTGAATTCCAGACCAGCTTACATTCCAGACCACATTGTGATGTACAAGATGTCCCTTGCTATCATTATCTAAATAAATACCTGCTGCTTTGGTTCCGGCATATGACGGCGGACTAGAATCATGAAACCAGTTGTGGTGAATTTCGGTATTTTTATCTGCCTCATTCCCTACGGTATAAAACACTCCGGAGTCACTATTAGTATTTTGTGAGAATGATACATCATTGTAAGCAACTTCACAATTATTACCAATTACAAACATTCCATCTCTTCCTGCTTGTGAAATTGTATTTTTTAATATTTTCACATTATCTGCGGTTACTCTAACCGGAGTCGCATGAATTCCGGCAGTATCAAAATATCGAATCGTATTTCCTTCAATCACTGTATTCTGACCATTATTAGCCCATCCATAAACATAAACACCATTTAAAGAACCATATTCTATCGTATTGTTTTTTATTTGTGTATTACGCCCCAGAACCTCTACGGATGCATCACTTATTTGGGCACTCGCATTATCCAATCCATCCAATCGCTCTCTTCCATGAGTCACTTTATTATTTATGAATATATTATTAGCTCCTTTCAAGAAAGCATTCCCCCCAAAAATTTCGAAACCTTCAATTCTTACGTATTGACCTTCTACTAACACACAACGTTTTCTTACGGCAATCTCTACAGCGCCATCCTGAGGTTTATTCCCATCAGGAGTCTGGAAATAAAGTGTTCCTTCATTTTCATCATAATACCATTCTTTAGCTTGATCCAATGCTTCCAATTTCCCCATCAAATACATCCTGCCATGACTACCATTTCTAAATATTGTTGGATTATGGGGATTAAATGGCCATCTATTAATATCTATCTGCGTGTAATTTATTCTATTCGCCGAAGAACCTGTAATGCTGCGAGTCCAACTGGTTCCTGAGTGCCCTCCCAAATACCAAACATATCCGTCTGTCCAATCAATTCCAGGAATTCCATCAGCATCAATATGAGAATCAGAGCCTCCGTTAATAACTTTTGCATCGATCGTAAAACGATTTCCATCGGTATCATTTGGCCAGCGCGCCCAATCCATAATTTCATCATTATAATATACCTGATTAAAAATTACGCCCAATGGCATGGATACCTGAGCTTTATATATACTACCACTATGAGGCTCCCAATTCTGTACCGTGGTGGTTGCTTTAATGATTACTCTTTCTCCCTCAGCAGGTCTAAAGGTTAAAAAATCTGAAGCTGTTCCACTCTTGTTTACAGATAGTACCTGCTCATAAACACCTTCTCGAACAATACATACATCTCCTGCTACCATAACCGATATCGCTTTATTAAAGGTCGCAAATGGACTATTAATAGAGCCATTATTAGTATCATTCCCATTGTTTGCGACATAAACTTCTTTTGCAAAAAGAGTACTTTTTACTGTGATAACAAACAATAATAAGAGATATGAGCATATATACTTTTTCATGACGATAAGGGTTACAATTTTTATACAGTAAATTTTAATATTATTTTAGATTCCAGCCATGTATTAAAAAATAGAAACGCACGACTGGTTTCTTCATACTAATAAACTAATTCTAAACAAATATCATCAAAACGCTACCGAATACTCTTGATCAATATTTCATAATCTACCACATATGATTTATAACATTTCTGATTTAAAATCCCACCTTCAAACTTGTTCTTTTTATTTTGATTATTTTTAGAACAGCACTGATATCAGTACTATCCTTCATAGAAAGGACATCAAATATTCAGAAAGATTTAGCTTTAAAAATTAAAGTATTTTCTAAATTAAGAATATCATTATATTTGCATCACAGTTCAAACAAATGATGAAATATAACAGAATATTACTTAAATTATCCGGAGAAGCCCTTATGGGTGATCGTCAATATGGGATTGACCCTAAAAGATTAGCAGAATATGCTGATGAAATCAAAAAAATAACCAATAAAGGTGTTCAGGTTGCTATTGTTATTGGTGGAGGTAATATTTTTAGAGGTGTTTCTGGCGCAAGTAAAGGAATGGACAGAGTACAAGGAGATCATATGGGAATGCTGGCCACTGTAATTAATGGATTGGCATTACAGAGCGCTCTTGAAGATGCTGAAATCCCAACCAGATTACAATCTGCCATAAAAATAAATGAAGTAGCAGAACCCTTTATCAGAAGACGTGCGCTGCGACATCTAGAAAAAGGAAGAGTCGTTATATTTGGTGGTGGTACAGGGAATCCGTACTTTACTACAGACTCTGCAGCTGTTCTTAGAGCCATAGAAATTAATGCAGATGTAATCCTAAAAGGAACACGTGTTGATGGAATCTATACTGCAGATCCGGAAAAGGATTCTCAGGCAACCAAATTTGATTTTATAACATTTGATGATGTATTAAGTAAAGGACTTAAGGTAATGGATACTACTGCTTTTACATTAAGTCAGGAAAATGAATTGCCAATAATAGTTTTTGATATGAATAAAGAAGGAAATCTGCTCAAAGTAGTTTCTGGAGAATCCATAGGAACAAAAGTAAACTTATAATAAAATAATAGTGGCTCATTTTTTGATTAGCTAAAAAGAAAAGAATTAATACGATGAACGAAGAAATAGATTTTATTCTGGATTCAACTAAGGAATCTATGCAAGGAGCAATAGCACATTTAGAGAAACAACTACTGGTTATTAGGGCTGGAAAAGCTTCTCCATCAATGCTTGGGGGTGTAATGGTAGAATATTACGGAAGCCCAACTCCTCTAAATCAAGTAGGAAATGTGAATACTCCTGATGCCAGAACAATCACTATCCAACCTTTTGAAAAGTCATTGATTCCAGAAATAGAAAAAGGTATTATGACAGCTAATCTGGGGTTTAATCCCATGAATAATGGGGAAAGTGTAATTATTAGTGTACCTCCATTAACAGAAGAACGCCGCCGTGATCTGGTAAAACAGGCAAAGGCAGAAGCAGAAGACTCTAAAGTAGGTGTACGTAATGATCGCAAAAACGCCAATAATGAGATCAAGAAGCTAGAGAAAGAAGGACTATCTGAAGATTTGGCAAAAAATACTGAAGCGGATATCCAACAATTAACAGATAACTTCATTAAGAAAATAGATGATATGCTAGCTGTTAAGGAAAAAGAAATTATGACCGTTTAACTCAAATAATCTATTCTAGATTTGATACAAAAAAGTGTTTTCTACTGGGAAAACACTTTTTTGTATCTTCGTCTTTTTTTGAATCAATTCTGATAATGCAAAACAAGCTCTTCTGTTTATTATTTTTTACTCAATATGTTTTAATATCCCAAATTAGCATTACCGGAAAAGTTATTGATGCAAGTTCTAATGATCCACTTCCTTTTGCAACAGTAAAAACTGATGATAATTCTTATGCATTAACTGCTACTACAGGTGATTTTGTAATACGTTGTGAAAACTATCCGATCAATCTTACAGTAAGCTATATAGGATATATAACTAAAAAATTCTCTATAAAGTCTGAGGATGTCATCAAAGTAGAAATAAGACTCACGCCCAAACGTGAAGATCTGGCAGCAGTACAACTTGAGGTGGATGGCGGTATCGCTTCTAAAATTATCAAAAAATCTATCCGTAGAAAAAAGCAAAACAATCCTGATAAAGCATTTAAAAATTATAGCTACAAAAGTTATAATAAATTTAAGATCACAGAGGATAATCAAACCAGATTTGAGTCTCCTGATACTACTAAGGCTGATATTGAACGTATTTTTAATGATGCGCATTCTTTTCTGTCAGAAAAGATAAGCACACACGAATTCATCAAAGGTCGTGATGAAAAAGAAACCGTACTCGCCACAAGAATGACAGGTTTTAATAAACCCGTATATAATGTTCTGGGTATCAAAGTACAGTCTAATTCTTTGTATGAAGAAAACTATACTATTTTTAATAATAACTATGCAGGTCCTTTGTCTAATGCTGCGCTACGCAATTATTATTACAAGGTATTAGATACTACTCAAGGAAAACGACCAGCATATGTCATATTGTTTCAATCCAGAAAATCCAAAAAAGTTGCCGGTCTGGAGGGTGTTTTATATATAGACACTCAGTCATTTGCTATACAAAAAGCAGTAGCAGAACTAAGAGGAGAAATTAATGTAATGCTTACTCATGAGTTTAAGCATTTTTCTGAAAAAGACATCTGGCTCCCTCTTCATCAAGAAGTTACGATAAGACCCGGTATAGGAAAACAGAAAGTTACTCTTTTTGGAGGACAGATATCTGTGGGACGACTGGGGAATGATAAAAAAAGTTTTACTGGCAATAATGATTTTTTAGTCTCTAAAACTGATTTTTTTGATTTTAGCATAGAGAAACAATCTAATATCAAAATGCAACAGGCGGCAATAGAAGTAGCCCCCAATGCTACTAATAGAGATGAAGAATACTGGGATCAATACCGCACCAGTGCAATTACAGAAAAAGATCTAAAATCATTTCCGGTTGTTGATAGTATCGTAAATGCTCAAAATATTGAACGAAGAATTGATGTTATCCAAAGTTTTAATATTGGATATTATCCCGTTAGTTTTTTTGATTTTGATCTTACTTACCCCGTAAAATATAACAATTTTGAAGGACTTCGTCTGGGATTAGGAGGAATAACAAACGAAAAACTCTCAAAACGTTTCCGTATGGAAGGGTATCTTGTTTATGGATTTAAAGATGCTAAATTTAAGTTCGGGATAGGAGGTGGTGTTCTATTAAACCAAAAATCCGGATCTTGGTTAAACGTTAATTATACAGATGATCTTAAAGAAGTAGGAAGTTTCTTTTATCTTACAGATAGGCGCGTCTATTCACTATTCGAACCAAGGCTTGTAAACATAGATTTCTATTACAAACACAGAACCTGGAGCAGTAGTTTACAACACAGGATCCTTCCTAAATTATTATCAGAAACTCAATTCTCGGTTAGTAATATTGACCAAACTGGTGGCTATTCCTATATAGACAATGGCACTTCATTTTCGCAATATAAAACCGCAGAAGCTACGGTCGCCTTGAGGTGGAGTCCATTTAGCAAATTCTTAAGAACGCCTGATGGTTTTAGAGAAATACAAGATGGATACCCAAAAATTACTGCTCAGTATACACAAGGGTTTAAAGGTCTATTTGACAGTAATTTTAATTATAGTAAAATTGGCATTAAAGCGGAATATATCTTAAACAGGCTAAACCAATCCAGTACAAGCTTTTTATTAGAGGGCGATATTGCCAGTGGAGAGATCCCATTAACTCATTTGTACCACGCATATCCTAATGCTCCCACAAAAGAGACAATTCTTCAACGGTTTTCTGTTGCCGGACGCAGAAGTTTTGAAACCATGTTTTTTAGTGAGTTTTTTAGTGACAGGCTCGCTACATTGCAGATAAGACACAAATTAACCCCTTTTAGAATATCAAACTGGTTTAAACCAGAAATGGTATTAATTAGCAGGTACGCTATCGGAGACGTAAGTAATGTAGACAAACATCAAGGCGTTCAATTTAATTCCCTACAACAAGGTTATCAGGAATCAGGGTTTGAGATCAATAAACTATTTGCAGGTTTCGGGTTGAGTTTTGCTTATAGATACGGAGCATACCATCTGCCAAAATTTGAAGATAATATTGCCTTTAAATTCACTTTTTACCTCAAGCTGTAAGTTACCACAAGTTTATAATTTTCTTTTAAAAATTTTACAAATCATAAAACCTCAAATCCTTACATTTGCAGCAGGAAAAAAACGGGATGGCAAAACTATTTACTTTTGGATTTTGGAATACATTAGCAGGTATAATACTGCGTAACAGAGCTGCGATCGTGATACTCATCATTGGAATTACCGTTTTTCTCGGTTTTCAATGGAAACATATGCGATTCTCATTCTCTGAAGCTAATCTTCTGCCGGATGACCACGAAGTAAATATTAAATATCAGGAATTTTTAGAAAAATTTGGTGATGAAGGGAATCTAATCGTTATGGCTGTTCAGGACAGCTCATTGTTTACGCCCAAAAAGCTAAAAGCCTGGAATGATTTTAATGACTCTTTTAAGAAATATACAGAAATTGACCTCGTCATTTCTATAAGCGATCTCAAAACTCTAAAGAAAAAAGATAATCCAGCTAGTTTTGAACTTATTTCTTTTATAAATGATACTATTTACACAGAAGAAAATGTGTCAAAATATGAATATGAGCTGTTCAATAAACTTCCTTTTTATGAAGGACTTATTTTTAGTAATAAATCCAGGACGATACAGAGTGCTATCTATCTCAACAAAGAGATTGTCAATACCATTGTAAGAAAAAAGTTTATCGAAAACGTATTAAACCCCAGAGTTATTGAGTTTGAAAAGAAATACGGAATGGACATCAAGGTTTCTGGTATGCCGTATATCAGAACGATGAATTCTCAGAATATCATGGATGAAATTCAGATATTCATTTTGGCAGCATTACTTGTTACCTCACTCATTTTCTTTTTCTTCTTCAGGTCTTTTAGAGCCACTTTTATATCGATGACCGCCGTTATTATTGGTGTTATGTGGGCGTTTGGTTTATTAGGACTCCTCAAATATGAAATAACAGTACTAACTGCAATTATACCACCACTGGTCATTGTTATTGGGATTCCCAACTGTATTTTCCTTATTAATAAATATCAGCAAGAGATTAAAAAACATGGGAACAAGGCAAAATCATTGCAACGAGTAATTACCAAAGTCGGCAACGCTACATTAATGACTAATGTAACTACTGCTGCAGGATTTGCCACTTTTGCACTCACAGAGAGCAAGCTATTAAAAGAATTTGGTATTGTAGCTGCGCTAAATATTGTTGCATTATTCATATTATGCTTATTGGTGATTACTGTAATCTACAGTTATATGCCTCAACCCAAAGAAAGACACCTAAAACATTTGGGTAAAAGATGGATAGAAAAACTGGTTGACTGGATGGAGCGTATGGTTAAAACCAGGAGAATTACTATTTATTTTTCTTCTATTATCATATTAATAGCAAGTATCATTGGCATTTATACCATTAAAGTTTCTGGAAGTTTATTAGAAGACATGCCAAAATCGGCTGGATTTTTTCAGGATATTGAATTTTTTGAAGATGAATTTGATGGTATTATGCCTTTAGAAATATTGATAGATACCAAAAGAAAACAAGGTGTATTAAAACTCCCTACCTTGCGCAGAATGGAGCAACTGGGAGTGCTATTAGAAGAGATGCCAGAGTTATCAAAGCCTATTTCTATTGTTAACTTAGTAAAATATGCCAAACAGGCTTATTATAATGGAAATCCTAAATATTATCAATTACCAACAAGTCAGGAGCGGAACTTCATCTTGCCATATGCCAAAAGTTTTGAATCAGAAGCAAATACCTTGAATAGTTATATAGATCCTACGGGACAATATGCACGGATTACTACTTTTATGAAAGACGTAGGCACCGAAGAAATGGAACGAATTGAAGCGATGCTGGCTCCTAAACTAGAAAAAATATTCCCAAAAGACAGGTATGAAGTAACATTTACAGGAAAAGCGTTGATTTTTCAGAAAGGAACCAATTATCTTGTATGGAATCTTATATTCTCACTGGGCTTGGCAATCATACTTATTGCCTTATTTATGGCCTGGATGTTTCGATCGTTTAAAATGATTATTATATCTTTAATCCCTAACCTTCTACCATTATTAATGACTGCTGGTCTTATGGGATTTCTAGGAGTTCCAATTAAGCCATCTACGATATTGGTATTTAGTATTGCGTTTGGTATTTCTGTAGATGATACTATTCACTTTTTAGCAAAATATCGACAGGAATTAAAATCTAATCATTGGCGTATTAAAAAATCAGTTTTTGCTGCCTTAAAAGAAACCGGGGTAAGTATGTTTTATACGTCTACTGTTTTATTTTTTGGGTTCTCGGTATTTATGATTTCCAGTTTTGGAGGTACCAAAGCATTAGGAGGCTTAGTTTCTGCTACGCTTTTATTTGCTATGTTAGCGAATCTGTTATTACTCCCATCATTATTACTTTCTCTGGAAAGGAGTATTGCTAATAAGGATACCTTAAAAGAGCCTGCATTAAAAATTATTGCAAGTGACGAAGAGTTGCCTAAATAAGCATTACAAATATCAGCAGGGTGTTTCTTCGCCAAATGAAAGCAATAAACCTCATAGACGCTATTGAAAACAATGCTTTTTAATGAATTGAGCTAACCAGTACTCTTCTCTGGCAATACTGTTATATCATGCTATTTCTATCATAAAATTACTTCCCAAAAAATAAAAAGATAGAATAGAGCATAACAGTACTTTTATAGCGAATTGAAAAAAGTTAACTAGTATCTGGTCAGAAAGAAGTATTGTGATTCAGGAATTCTGGATATTATACGATTTATAACTAAAAATTTCGCATATTCATCGTTTCTTTTTCCTTTCTACTTCGTTTAAAAAATAAACCGTAGCTATAGCTATGCTTGATTTTTTTGCCTTGCATAAAGAAAAAATAATTCAATGAATTTATACGAATTTTTTAATCACAAATCGTATTACAGGAGAATTACAAATAACCAAAACTTAATATCGGAGCAGACTCTCAATCAAAATCGTCTTCTTTTGTTATTATTATTTAATTCTGAAAGAAACGATCTTTTTCTAGGTTGTCCTTCTGGTCTAGCAGCAGAAGCTCTTGATTGTGTATTAGAACTTGCAGTAACTTCTTTTTTACCTAATTCTTTATAGTACACTTCTATTGCTGCTGTTTTTTCCAAAAAATAATTCTCTGCTGTCGATTTTATTTCTTGGTCGGGTGTCCTCAATAGCTTATCTCTTAGTTCTAATTCCTGAGCAGACATATTTAGTAATTTATCGGCACCTTCTTCATCATACTTTTCTGAAGCAATATATCTATATTTAGGTAAATGTTCAATTTTAGCTCTATGATTCCTTACAAGTTTTTCTCTTTCTGAAACAATCCCCAAACTTGCAAAATAAGGTTCTGTAATTCCAATATATTTTTTAGGATCTAATTCGTAAAATTTTCCCTGCTTTATTGGCATATTGTCACCATCTGTTTTGCAGATCAATTTTGTAAATTCTCTTTCGGCTGTCTCAGTAACCATATTAAAAGCAAATTGTGTATTCACTGTTTTTGAAGGCAATCTGGGGCGACCGCCCAAAATAGGTATTTTATTTCCAGCTAAATGCTCACTATTATCTAAAAAAACACTATTTAACAACCCTTGTACCTGTTCTATCTTTTCTGTATCCTTAAGAAATTTTTGATTATTATCATTTTTGATAATAGCATTTTCTATGGCTTCTCTCTCTATTAGGTTTTTTAATGCATCGGGAATTTCACCATCAACACTTTTTTGCATGCCAATTAATGCTTGTGTTAAATAGTCTATTACTGGCGTATCACAATCTCCAAAAGCTATTGCCATCTGCTGGAAATGGGTTTGTTTTGTATCCAAGGAAGTTTCTGCAGACAATACATCATCCAGTATATGTTTTGCCGCTGTATGGTATAAAGGATTCTCCGGTAATCTATCAATAAACTCATCGATAAGTTCTACAGTAGAAATCTCATTTTCTGATCCTGGAGTTTTTATTAATGTATTTTCCATACCATCAATTTTTTTTCCTATTGCATGTGATTGCTCTCCGTAAAGTGTTTCTAAATTATTGTTAAATTTAGTATAATCAATTTCCCCTGTAAAAGCAACTTGTGATGATATTTCTGGGAAACCTCTCAATGGATTCTCACTTGCATCTAAATGATAAAGTGAAGTTAGACCCTCTATTTCGCGAGGTAATCTTTGTATATTATTGTGTGTAAGATTTAGTTCTTCTAGTGCTATCAGGTTTCCTATCTCATTAGGTAATCTGCGTAAATCATTGTACGAAACATCCAAAACATTAAGTCCGGTTAGATTTCCTATTTCTGGAGGCAAACTTGAAAGAGCATTTGCACCTAATTTTAACTCATAAAGATTTTCTAAATTTGTAATTTGTAAAGGAAATGATATTAATAAATTACTGTCAAGATCCAATCTCATAAGATTTTCTAAGTGTTCTATTTCATTTGGTAATTCTGTTATTTTATTATCCTCAAGCACTAAACCGTAAAGATTTGTTAACTGGCTTATTTCAGGTGGTAGGGTTTTTAAACTGTTGTTAGTAAGATTTAAATCTTTAATTTTTAATGATGCTAGTTCTGGAATTAGTTCTTTTAAATCTTCTGAAGTTAAATCTAATCCTGATAAGTCTATACCTTCATCAATCTCTTCTAAAAAATCAGTACTTTCTAATTCTTTATCTTTAGATTCTTTTTCATTTCTATATTCTTTTATCCTTTCTTTTGCCAATTCTAAACTTTCCATTGTAGTATCCATAATTGTTAGTGATCTTAGTTGAATTATGCGTTTATATTTATATTGGAAATTAATCTTATGCTGTTATCGAATCCTCTGGTAATTTTCTGAGAATCTTATCACCTCAGTTTTTTTGATTTCTTTAGGATATTATTCTTTTTTCCATCAAAAGATGAAAATAACTTTTTAGGTTGTTATGCACAAGAATCGATTTCTTTTCGTTTTTACCTAAAATTGCTTTCAGAATTCTTTCAGACAATTTTTAATTTTGCTTTACTATATCGTTATATTTCCTTCAAAAATTATCATTGTTTGGCATGAAAAATGTTTTAACAATGATTTTCAGTAAGTTATATATAGAATACAGATCATTCATAATAGAATTTTAATTTACATATTCTTGGTTATCATTCATTTTTAATAGGGATCATATTTTGTAATTGAGTTAAAAATATTCTAGATCACAAATAGCATATAATTTTTAAGAGTTTTTGGTTTACTATAAAAACAGTTTTAAAAGAAAATACCCTATCGACTTATAGCTAGGCTGGTGATAATATCCCTTACTTTAGAATAATTGATCTTATCACGAATTTAATGGTAGTTAATTAAATTCGTGATATACTAATTCCTATGCCCCTTTATACGATTTATAACTAAAAATTTCGCATATTCATCGTTTCTTTTTCCTTTCTACTTCGTTTAAAAAATAAACCGTAGCTATAGCTATGCTTGATTTTTTTGCCTTGCATAAAGAAAAAATAATTCAATGAATTTATACGAATTTTTTAATCACAAATCGTATAATTCATAATTTTATAATTTATTGTTAATACTATGAAGTGGTTTAAACTTTTATGATTCTGACGAAAAATAGTATTTTTTTAATCAATTGAAGTGTTTCTTGCACTTCATAACAGCGCTAAGATGTAAGAAAAAGACGAAAATTGAGTAAAAAAGAGTATTTTTATATGGAATTGAGAAAAGTTTAAACCACTATTATAAAGACAATTATTCATCAGTAAAACCCTAAATACTTATGAATAATAACAGTATTACCTCATTTATAGTAATCAAAAGCGTTTAATTAATGGCTACAAACCAGTTGATTTTTTAGTTCACAAACCAAATAAAGATAATAACTAAACTACAGCAGTCCTAATCTAAACAATATTTACAAAGATGCAACTATTAGCCTCGATGCTAAACGACCGATATTGAAACTAAAGATAGTTTATAAAAAAAGAAGCCTCGTTAGAAAAAACTAACGAGACTTCTTGTAAGATAGATTACCCCAAAACCTATCGAACTAAACTTAACGTAAACACAATCGTCATAATTGCATATGCAAGATACATTCCCTTTTTGTATTATGAAACCCTTTCATGGGGGGAAAAATCCCCTTTCTGCAAAAAAGACCAAACTTTAACATTTTTTTAATAATCTTACAAGATCCAAAATACAAGTTAATTAATTTTATATCAATAAGTTACAAAATTTTTCGTGTAAGAAAATTTTATAAAGGTATTTCAAAAAAAAATCAAAAAAAATCAAAAAATACCGTTAAAACACACAATTTTATGGTTTTTACATAGAATAATTGTTTAAAAAACTGTCTGATTTTTAAAAATTCTTCCTGATTTCTACTTTTTTCTAATAAAAGTGATTTAAATAATTGTGTCTTCAATTATTATTTAGAATTATAACTATCGCATCAATAAGATTAAAAAAATTATCTTTGCTGTCTTAAAATTTTTCCTCTTTCTGATATTTTACATTATCCTACGGATTTAGAAACGTAAAATCAGAAATATTGGTAAATCGTATCAAAAATTGATTACAAGATGAAGCACACAAAAGTAATAGATGTACTAGAAAGCGATAAGCTATTACAACCCGTAATTATCAGGGGTTGGGTACGTTCTTTTCGCAATGATCGTTTTATAGCCATAAACGATGGATCTACTATAAAAAACATTCAATGTGTTATTGAAGATAATACCATCAATATAGACCTTATTAATAAAATTAATGTAGGTGCCGCCATTTCTGTCACTGGAACTTTAGAAGAAAGTGAAGGAAAAGGACAACGTGTAGAAATCAAAGTTTCTAATATTGTGATAGATGGTATTGCTGATCCTGAAGAGTTAAAATTAACAATCCTCTCTCCAAAACGTCATAGCCTGGAAAAACTTCGTGAACAAGCACACTTAAGAGTACGTACCAATACATTTGGAGCCATTATGCGTATGCGCTCTAAGTTATCTTTTGCAATTCATGAATATTTTCAGAAGAATGACTTTTATTATGTACACACTCCTGTAGTAACAGGAAGTGATGCAGAAGGAGCCGGAGAAGCTTTTAAGGTAACAAATCTAGATCTAAACAATATTCCCAAAAATGCTGATGGAGAAGTTGATTACAGTAAAGATTTTTTTGGTAGAGAAACAAATCTTACGGTTTCCGGGCAGTTAGAAGCAGAGACCTATGCTATGGGATTAGGACAGGTATATACATTTGGCCCCACATTCAGGGCAGAAAATTCTAATACCTCGCGCCACCTTGCAGAATTCTGGATGGTAGAGCCCGAAGTAGCGTTCTGCGATCTGGATGGAAATATGGATCTCGCAGAAGATTTCATAAAATATATAATTCAATTTGTATTAGACAACTGTCAGGATGACCTGGAGTTTCTAGAAAAACGCCTGGTAGAAGAAGACAAGAAGAAACCTATGGCAGAAAGGGCTGAGATGTTACTTAGAGATAAACTAAAATTTGTATTAGAAAACAATTTTAAACGCGTAAGTTACACTGAAGCTATTGAGATCTTAAAAAACTCTAAACCCAATAAGAAAAAGAAGTTTACATACCCTATTGAAGAATGGGGAGCTGATTTACAGAGTGAACATGAGCGTTTTTTGGTAGAGAAACATTTTAAATGCCCAGTAATCTTATTTGATTATCCAGCAAAAATTAAAGCTTTCTATATGCGTCTTAATGAAGATGGTAATACCGTGAGAGCCATGGATATCCTCTTTCCTGGTATTGGAGAAATCGTTGGAGGTTCTCAACGAGAAGAACGCTTGGATGTTTTAAAAGAAAAAATGGCTGCTCTGGACATCCCGGAAGAAGATCTGTGGTGGTATCTGGACACACGCCGTTTTGGTACGTGTGTACATAGTGGTTTTGGACTAGGTTTCGAGAGATTAGTATTATTTGTTACTGGTATGGGTAACATACGCGATGTGATCCCTTATCCTAGAACTCCATTGAATGCAGAATTCTAAAAACTATCAGTTTATGCTTTGACTAAGATAGCCTATATTGATAATAGATTTTTACACTCAAAGTACTTGTTTTGGATATAAAATTCTTATTAGAATTTTACTCAAACTGACACATTTGCAATTCATCGAACTCAGTTTTTTATAGTTTTACGCTAGAAAAAGAAAGCAATACTACCTAAAAATCGATATATCTTTAAAAATTAAGGATATCATGAGGTAACATTTTGTTACATTCTGACACTTACTTATACTGGTTCAATAGTTAACCTTTGTGTATTATATTCTAAATAAAATATAATACACAAAGGTTAACTATTTTAAACAACCTCGTGTCAAACGTTGAGAATTATGCAATTCTTAGATGAAAACACCACAAATCGAAGCAAATTATTTTTATGTTGAAATGTGAAACAAAAAGAAATGATTATGGCAGGTGTAATTTCATTTGAGCATGGCATAACTCTATAATCTAATTTTCCCTTGGAAAAGTATACCCAGAAGTATGGTATATTTTATTATAGAGAATTCAAATGATAATTAGTGTTACCAAAATCAAGTTATATGAAAAAATACTTATTTCTTATTCTATGTATTCTTACTGTTTTTAATATCCTGGGACAAAAGAGTAAAATTTCTATTGCTAATACTCCAGATTGGGTGTCAAGTATAGAAAATCTAAATTCAGACAATAATCAAAACAATGATAGTTCAGGTTATTACTATCATTTGATTGACCAACAAATCAACCTGGATAAGCAACACTATTATTATCATTATACAGTAGAATTAATTAATAATGAAGGGATTCAGCAGATTCCTGATATTAATATTGATTTTGATCCTACTTATCAGCAATTGATTTTTCACAAAATAAATATTGTCAGGGCCGGTAAACCCATTATAAAACTATCCATGGATCAAATAAAAACTGTGCAAAGAGAAGCCAATATGGAAAGATTTTTATATGATGGCATGCTAACAGCTTTTATCAACTTATCTGATGTAAGGATTGGAGATATCGTAGATTATTCATACACCTTAGTAGGATCCAATCCGGTATATGAGAACAAATATCACAGCAAATTATATTTTCAATATCCAATTCCAGTTGGGGTTTTATACAATAGATTAGTAGTCTCAGAGAATAGAAAGTTACATTTTAAATATTTTAATAATGCACCTCTTGCTATTGAGAAAAACTACAATGGCTTATCCGAATACAGCTGGAAAAATAAAAATATCTCCCCTATAGTATATGATATTGGTACTCCATCATGGTATAATCCTTCTCCAGCTGTTTCTATTTCTGAATATAGTTCCTGGAATGAGGTGGTTGATCAATACCAGAAACACTATCAACTAAATACATCGGACACTAAAACACTTCATAAAAACGCAACTAGACTATTTTCTAAAATCCCGAAGGATTCACTAGTGAATAAAATAAGAAAATTTGTTCAGGATGACATCAGATATCTGGGGTTTGAAGGAGGTTTGAATTCTCATAAACCAAATAATCCAATTGACGTACTAAATCAAAGGTATGGTGATTGCAAAGCTAAATCATTTTTGTTGAGTGAACTTTATAAAGTTTTTAAAATAGAAGCGCACCCAATACTTGTTAGCTCATATAATGGAAAAAATATCGAAGATGAGTTACCATCGCCGAATCTATTCAATCATTGTATTGTACAAGTAAAATTTAATGAAGGAACCTATTATATTGATCCTACAATTAGTAATCAAGGAGGTTCACTCGAAAATCTTTATGTTCCTGATTATCAAAAAGGACTTGTTCTTAACAACGAGGAAGTTGAATTATCTGATATCAATAGCACATCCGAGAATGTGATACGTATTATTGAAGAATTTGATATTAAAACAATTGGTGAAGGTGGCGATCTTACTATTACAACCAAATACTCTGGTTATTATGCTGATGATCAACGTGTAAACTTTGCAAAAAAAGACTTTCACAAAATTCAAAAAGAGTATCTAAATTTTTATAGCACTATTTACCCAAGCATAAAAGAATCTTCAAAAATAGAAATCACTGATCATCGAGAAAATCGAAACGAAATCATTATAAAGGAAAGTTATTCTATTGATTCATTATGGTCAAAATCTACTGTAGATGATCAAATACTGACTTGTGAATTCTATCCTCTTAATATAGAAACATATGTCAATCTCAACAAATCTCCTAAACGGACTATGCCATATCTGGTACAATATCCTGTGGATATTGAACATCAAATCGTTGTAAACCTTCCCGAAGAATGGTATGCAAAACAACAAAATACTATTATCAAAGACGATTCATTCGTATATGCCTATGACATAAATTACTATAGCAAAAAGATAAAATTAACGCACAGCTATAAAACTTTAAAGAACTATCTAGAAGCTGATGAGGTTTCTTCATTTATTTCAAAACATGATCAGATTTTAAATGGTTTACCATATGTATTAACCTATAATAAAAATTTACTTTCCGAAAATTCAGGTGTAAGCTGGATATTAATACTAATTTCGTTATTTATTATAAGCGTCAGCGTATATTTTGCAATTAAAATATATAAAAACTACGATGTAAAAATTAAACAAACTACCAATAGTATCTACTCAAAAATTGGAGGTTGGTTAATTCTGATTGCAATTGGATTATCCTTTACCCCATTGCGGATTTTTTATGACCTCATTAAAAATTTTAAAGAATTCTATGGGACTAATACCTGGAATTATATCACCCAGAAGCATAATTCTTTTAGTGAATTGTTCAGCTCGATGCTAATAATCTTTGAGCTCATCTACAATTTAGTTTTTATCGTCTTCTCAATATTACTAATCATATTATTTTTTAAGAGAAGAAGCATAACTCCAAGAATGATGATCATATTTTATAGTGCATCTTTTATTGTAATCACTGCTGATTCGATAATAGCTTTTGGTCTAAATGAGTTTCTGTACTCAGAAGCCGAAAGAGTACAGACATTTAAAGAAATAGCAAAATCATTTATCAAAATGATAATATGGATTCCTTATTTCCTGGTTTCTAAAAGAGTAAAATCTACTTTTGTCGAAGTTTATAATAAAAAGAAAACTACTAATTAAGGTGCTTTTTTAATAATATTTCAGAGATTAAATTACTGATAGCATTATTATTATTGGTCTTCTCTAATTTCTTTTTTACCGTTTGTATTTTTTCCTGATGCGGTATTTTGGCTGTTTTGGCAAGTAATTTCAATGTTTCTTCAAAAAAATCATTTAGAATAGGCATTACAAATTTACTTTGGGTATTTTTTTTAGTTAAAAAAATAAACTTTTTAGCATATGCCAGAAATATTTGGGGATATTTAGAAAATGTCAGTATTGCTTCACTAAAACTTCTATACACATCTTCCCTGAGAAGATAGCTCCTGAATTTAAGTTTCTTATTATCAATATGTTTAAGAGTATATAATAGTACGCTTTCCTTTATAAAAATACTGTAATCATTCGCAGAATAATAATACACCTCCATACCAATATTTGTATTTACTACTAATACTTCATTGCCAATATTTTCTTTGAGAAAAGCCTGAAAAGTTTCTACAGTCGAAGAAGACATTAACAAACGTCTTTTTATATCTGTAGATTTAATATTTACAGATTTGATATCCTTTTCTATGTGGTCACTGGCATTCACTCGGTAAAATTCAATAATTCAGAAAAATCAAGACCTTGATTTTTAGCATGCATCTCTGCTGTATATCCACGATTATCTTTTATGGAAACATCTGCTCCATTTTGTATTAATAACCTCAAAATTTCTTTTTGTCCAAAAGTTGCCGCAAAAATCAATGCTGTTGCCTCGTTATAGTTTTTAATATTCACATCAGCTCCTGATTTTATAAGCAGTTCGGCAATAGCATAATACCCTTTAAAACAGACTCCCATCAGTGCAGTGTTCCCCGAAGTATCCTGAGCATTAATATCTGGTTTATATGTAAGAAGTAACTCGGTAATCGGAGTAGAACCATAATACGTAGCAAGTAACAAAGGGGTTGATCCTCTTTGATCTTTTGTATTAATAAGGTTTGCATCAGCATCCATAAATTGTTTTACCATATCAAGGTTTTCTGACCTTATAGCATTAAAAATCGTATCCATATATTGACTTCAAGATTAAATAAATGTTTATAGAAAAGATGTTTTTCGAAGATATCAAAAAACTCTTCAATATATCGAAATTATAAGAAATGAATAATTTTCACTATCAATTATGTCTAAAAAACAGGTGATTTTTTAGCAAATCACCTGTTTTACTATGTTAGCATATCAAGATTATATTATGAAAGATCGAATCGATCAAGGTTCATAACTTTCTCCCAAGCCTTTACAAAATGAGCTACAAATCTTTCTTGAGAATCTTTACTGCCATACACTTCGGCAAGTGCACGCAATTCAGAATTAGACCCAAAAATAAGATCCACACGAGTACCTACCCATTTGGATTCTCCAGTACTACGATCACGACCTACAAAAACAGTATCATCATTAGAGGTGGCTTCCCAGGTGGTTCTCATATCAAGTAAGTTTACAAAAAAGTCATTCGTAAGAAATTCTGGACGCTCTGTAAAAACACCGTATTGAGATCCATCATAATTTGTATTAAGTACACGTAAACCACCTATCAATACTGTCATTTCTGGTACTGTTAATGTCAATAAATTTGCGCGATCTATTAACATTTCCTCTGCAGAAACTTTATATTCACCTCTCTGATAATTACGAAAACCGTCTGCCATAGGTGCTAAGGCATTAAAAGAGGCTACGTCTGTTTGTTCTTGCGAAGCATCCATACGCCCTGGAGTAAAAGGAACCGATATAGGATGTCCAGCATTTCTAGCAGCTTCTTCAATCGCTGTAGATCCTCCGAGAACGATCAAATCTGCGATGGAAACTATTCTACCTTTGGTGCCAAATTCTTTTTGAATTCCTTCTAAAACATCTAATACATTGGCTAGTTGAGTTGGGTTATTCACTTCCCAATCCTTTTGTGGAGCGAGTCTGATACGCCCTCCATTAGCGCCACCTCTTTTATCAGAACCGCGAAAAGTTGATGCAGAACCCCAAGCTGTACTTACTAATTGAGAAATTGTAAGCCCGGAAGCGAGAATCATCTTTTTTAATGAAGCTATATCTTCATCATTTACTAATTCATGTGTAACTGCTGGAATCGGATCCTGCCATATCATTTCTTCATCCGGAACTTCTGACCCGAGATAACGTGCTATGGGTCCCATATCTCTATGCGTCAACTTAAACCAGGCACGAGCAAATACTTCTTCAAACTCAGCAGGATTTTTACGAAAACGTTTCGAAATTTCAAGATATACAGGATCTTTTTTAAGTGCCATATCGCCAGTTGTCATCATAAGACCTTCTTTCTTTGACGGATCTCCTACGCTTGGCACTGTATCCGCTTTTGATGCAGCTGTAGGTGTCCATTGATGGGCTCCTGCGGGACTTTTTGTCAATTCCCAATCATAGTCCAATAATACTCTGAAAAAATCATGATCCCATTTTGTTGGATTTGGTGTCCACGCGCCTTCTATACCACTGGTAATCGTATCACCTCCGTGACCACTACCATAGGTGTTTTTCCAGCCTAAACCTTGCTCTTCGATACTTGCTCCTGCAGGTTCTGCTCCGACAAATTTTTCTGGATCAGCAGCTCCATGAGCTTTACCAAAAGTATGCCCTCCTGCAATTAACGCCACTGTTTCTTCATCATTCATCGCCATTCGACCAAAAGTCTCACGTATATCCTTAGCAGAACCTACTGGATCCGGATTTCCATTAGGACCTTCTGGGTTCACATAAATCAATCCCATGTGCGCAGCGCCCAAAGTGCTTTCCAGTTCTCCATCTGAGTAGCGTTCTTTGTTTCCTAACCATTCTGTTTCAGAACCCCAATAAATATCCTGTTCTGGCTCCCATATATCTTCGCGGCCTCCTGCAAAACCATATGTTTCAAAACCCATAGATTCCAATGCACAGTTTCCTGCAAGAATCAAAAGATCCGCCCAGGAGATTTTTCTTCCATATTTCTGTTTGATTGGCCATAATAACAACCGTGCCTTATCCAGATTCCCATTATCAGGCCAGCTATTTAAAGGAGCAAAACGCTGATTCCCGGCACCAGCTCCACCACGACCATCCTGTATCCTATATGTACCTGCACTATGCCACGCCATACGGATAAAAAGCCCACCGTAATGACCATAATCTGCTGGCCACCAATCCTGAGAATCTGTCATTAGAGTATGAAGATCTTTCTTTACAGCTGCCAAATCCAGACTTTTGAATTCTTCAGCGTAGTTAAAGTCATCCCCCATTGGATTAGATAACTCAGAATTTTGACGCAGGATACTTAACTTCAATTGATTGGGCCACCAATCACGATTAGAGGTGCCACCTCCAGCACTTTGCTGTAAGGAGCCATTCAGAAAAGGGCACATATCTGCAGCCATAGCATTATTAGCAGAACCGTGAGATGATTTATTATTTTCCATATTAAAAGTTTAAAAAAAGAGTTTATAAATTTTGGATGTTCAAAAATACAATAAATTTTTACTATTGATTTAAAATATTCAATACATAAAATCTATACTGATATTTAACAGCTTTATACGTAGCTATATATACACAAAATCAGCTCAATTTCTAATACTTACTTTACACAAGGATCTGGTACCATTTCCAATTCTGAATTAAATACAAAAAAGCCATCATATTACTTCATTCATTTTTCATAATATGAGAAACAGTATCGATCTTCTTTTTTACACTAATTTTATATATTTTCTCAATAATAACAGCTAGACTATGTTTAGTGCGGGAATTAAAAGTAGTGAACTTTCGATTATACACTTAGCCTAATTTTTTTATTTTACTCGATAATCGAGGTTTAAATGCTACGAGGCTTGCCACGAAATCAACATGTTTTTTTAATAAATGCCTCGTGGGCTTGCCACGAGGTAGTTTACTTTTATCTTTTTCTTCGTAAAATCCAAATTTTAGATTTCGCAACCTTGCATGCAAATAAATACAGATCTTTCCATTAAGCTAAAAGCCCTATGCTTTCTTATACGTTGTTATAAATAGTGCCTGGTCGGAAATACAGCAAAATCAAATTTGTATCTTTTTGCGCAATTTTAATTTATTTTTAATTGTTTGATGTTATGGCATATACTTCAAAAAATAAATCAAAATTTCATTAAAAATCTTTCAAATTATGAAAATCGTCTATTTTCGACCAGGCTAAGTAGTACTATTCATTTCCTAATCCTGTTTTACGCAGTTCGTCCCGTTTAATAAAATAGAATAACATATCTGTTGATGGTGCTTTTTTTAATCCTAATTGATGTCCGATTGTAATTATTTGTCCTCGATGAAAAGTACTATGATTCATACAATGTTGAATTAATTCAAACTGATGAAAGTTTCCGTTTAATTCTTTCGTTTTCACCAATCTGAATTCGTTCCATGATTTTTGACCTTTCAAATAGTTTACAAAGGCCTCTGATTGTTCAATCATTCCTTTGAAAATTTCTTCAATAGAATTCCCCCATAATCTTTCAAACGATTGTTCTTTTAAAACACAATAATAAAACATTTGACCATCCAAAATATGACTTACTGTATTCAATATATTAGGAAAACTTGATTTACATTCTTTAGTCAACAATTCTTCGTCATTATCCTTGAGCCAATTTATTAATCGTTTGTTAGCCCATAGATTATAATTAACTAACTCTTCTATTTCATCAATTTCTTTCATCAATGTTGAGTTTGGTGCGGTATTACTCAAAATGTTTAAAATATATATCGCAGCAGGGCAAAATATTACCAAATCATCGATATTTCTGCACAAATTTCATAAAATTCTCTTCATAAAACCAGGTGTCTTACCAAATATACAAAGACCTTTCGGTTAATCACCTAGCCGCTATGATTATATATATGATGCTGAACTGTTTTAATTTATTAGTAACCCATTTTTGCAATTCAGATGCATCCATTTTTAATTAAGTTAACAAAAAGGGTTAGTAGAGTTTTTCTATATAGAGAATCTCAACTAACATTTGAGTATAGATCATTACCTTCTTATACGATTTGTGATTAAAAAATTCGTATAAATTCATTGAATTATTTTTTCTTTATGCAAGGCAAAAAAATCAAGCATAGCTATAGCTACGGTTTATTTTTTAAACGAAGTAGAAAGGGAAAAGAAACGATGAATATGCCAAATTTTTAGTTATAAATCGTATTAGTTTATTGATACATCTATACTCAAAAAAAGTAACTACTCTTCTTTAAGTTTTTATCTAATGCACACTGGTATGTGAATACTATATTCTAAAAATATATTTATACATCTGTGTTCTATAAAATCTCAAACACCTCAACAACAAAGCTATACAATAACGAACATAAATGATTAACAAACAATATTTTATAAAAAAAATAATTGCGCCACTAACATTTCCAGAGATCGTTCACCATATAATAATTGTGCAATCCTTTCGTTTTTTTTATAACTATTTAAAAATTAACACAAACCTCTAAACTTAAAATTAATTATGAGAACAACACAACGTTTTTCATCTCTGAAAAACAAAAATCGTCTATCCAAAATATTCTTCCTGACTCTTGTCTTTTTTTGCACACAATCCATTATTTCTCAATCTATTGTTCAAAAAAACGGGAGATTAAGAGTCTCCGGAAACAAAGTAGTCAATAAAAATAATCAACCCATAAGCCTCGCAGGGAATAGTATCTTTTGGAGTAATTTTGGTGAAGGAGCTAAATTTTATAATGCAGCAACCGTTGATCATTTGGCAAAAGATTGGAATTCTAGTATCGTCCGTGCATCTATGGGTGTCGAAGATCCTGGAGGCTATATTACTAATCCTACACGCGAAAAAAATAAAGTAAAAGCTTTAGTAGAAGCTGCAATAGCAAATGACATATACGTCATCATTGATTGGCATTCTCACAATGCTGAGCAATATGAGCAACAGGCAATTACATTTTTTACAGAAATGGCTGCACTGTACGGAGATAATGATCACGTAATCTATGAAGTATATAATGAACCGATAAGACAATCGTGGCAAACGATAAAATCATACTCTGAAGCGGTTATAAATGCTATTAGAGCAGAAGATCCGGACAATCTAATTATTGTAGGGTCATCGCAATGGTCGCAAAAAGTTGTAGAAGCATCTAATAATCCAATACAAAAAAGCAATATCGCATATACACTACACTTTTATGCAGGTACGCATAAACAATTTTTAAGAGACGAAGCTAAGAGAGCCATGAATAATGGTATTGCTTTATTTGTTACAGAATGGGGAGCCGTAAATGCCAATGGTGATGGAGGAGCCGACCGACAAGAAACCCAGAAATGGCTTGATTTTATGAAAGAAAACAACATTAGTCACGCCAATTGGTCTGTAAGTGATAAAGCAGAAGGCGCTTCTGTTGTAGCCAGTCGAACAGGAGTTTCTGGCCTTACTAATAATAATCTGACGGCGACAGGTAGCTATATCAAAGACATTATCAAAAACTGGGAAGGTAATATCACCAATCCTCCTGTACCAACTTGTACTGGTAATGGGTTTTCTATTAATACAACCATCCAGGCAGAAGATTTCTGTGCTCAGAAAGGAATTAGAACCGAAACCACTACTGATAGTAATGGAGGCCTCAATGTAGGATATATAGACAATGGAGATTATCTGAGATACCGGGTAAATATTCCTGCTGATGGTAGTTATACAATAAAATATAGGATCGCCAGTATAGTTG
Source organism: Aquimarina sp. RZ0 (assembly GCF_008370685.1). GTDB lineage: Bacteria > Bacteroidota > Bacteroidia > Flavobacteriales > Flavobacteriaceae > Aquimarina. The sequence goes on along the minus strand of NZ_VTZU01000004.1, from coordinate 70,787 downwards.
ATTCTGGAGAATTACAATGTAAAGATGGAAATTCTGTGCTAAAAACATCGTCAATCCCGCTGACAAATGGTTGGCAAAACTGGAATACCATAACTACAGAGATTCGTCTAACAGCTGGGCAAAAAACTATAGAATTATACGCAAAATCAGGAAAATTTAATATCAATTGGTTTGAAATCTCTACAGATTCTAATCCTGACCCTAATCCTAATCCACCAACGAGCAATAATTGTAAATATGGAACTCCTATAGCTGCTGCGCTATCATCTATTCAAAATAGTTCATATACCAACACACATGTACTAGGTTCTGGTGGGCCAGATCTGAGTAATGTTACAAATTTTACCATAAATTGGGATCTCAATAATAACGGTTTATATCAATTCTCCATAAACACAAATAACGGAATCCCTAATTGGTGGAATGACCTTAAAAGTAATACTTCTCAAAACTTTACATCTGTAAATCCTGATATACAACTTAGCAATACCGGTTTTGCCAATCTTGATGGTGATTATTGGGTAACAAAAGACGGTGCTAATTTTGTGATGGTTTCCAAAAATAAAAATTTTACGATTTACTTTAGTAATTCCAATACCTCTCCTAATTGTTCTTCTAGCACTAGAGAATCTATAGAAACAGATAACAGTATAACAGTAAGAGTATTCCCTGTACCTGCTCAAAAAACACTCACTGTCGATGGGCTGAAGGAGAAAGCAACTGCGCAAATAATTGATATTTCAGGAAAAATAATTGTTAGAACACCTATAAATACAGAAAATAATACCATCGATATTTCTACATTGGATACTGGCAATTACTTTGTAAAAATTATGGGTAAGACGAGATCAGAATCTTTTCAGTTTATAAAAAATAACGGATAATCTTCTGGTAGTATCATACTAAATATTTGAACTCATCTTAAGTAGTGGTTTTCAACCGAAAAGTTTGGCTTTTGTAGGTCAAAGCTGTACTCAAGATGAGTTCTTTATTCACACTGCCCGAAATAGCAATTTATACAATTATTACGAGCAGTATTCTTTTATACCGGATTGATTATAAAAATAGGTTAAAAATCAAGAAGTTACTTTTTTATTTTACCAAGCCATAAAAATACTGATAGACTAATTTTTACAATGAAGCAAAAGAGAAAATGAACGAGTATATCAACCCAATCGCTCTTTCATTTTTAGAAGTTCCTGTTCTATCATCTGCAACTTACCTTCTACTCCGTCTGCAAATTCAGGGATACGTCTACAAAATACATATCTAACTCTCCACATTTCTTTAATTTCAGTAATTAAATATTCTGCATCCTCAATATTTTTATGATCTGCTCGTAATACAATTATATCTTTAGTAATATAAAGTCTTCTGAAGATTAACTTCCCATCGGCTAAAACAAAGACTAATGTGCCATTGTTCAATTTTTTAATCACCTCTGCTGGTACCTTCTCTCCTATCACAATATCCTTTGGATAAAACCCATGATCATGATTTGTCATTTCCAGATTAGAGACAGTATATCCTCTAAATTCTTTTGCCGGGTTCACTGGTAATTGAATACCTGGTAGTTCTTTAATAAAAGTATCCTTATCATATAAAGAAATATATTCACTAGCAGTATTCTCTGTTATACAAGGAATCAAAGCAAATTTTTCTCTCTTTACATCCTGAGCATAAGTGGTAAGATCTCCTTTAAATTTCAAAAGCTCATTTACGGTAAGTTCACTGGTTAATAAAGCATCAATCTGAATGCTAAAATAATTAGCTATTTTGATTATTGTATCTATTTTTGGTTCACTTCTACCTTCCTCATAAGCACCTAAAGTCCCTCTTTTAAGTTCAAAAAGCTCTGCAAACGCCTGCTGGCTTAAACTTTTAACACTTCTTATTTTTTTAATATTCTTTCCAAAAAATGACATTTTTGCTAATTTTATTTGCAATTATAAAAATTTATTGTACATTTACACTAACAATATTAGCTAATATACTAAAAAAATGCTAATCATAGTAGATACACTTTATAAAGTGTATTTAGTTTTGGGCAAAACTACTATATCTACTAAAATTTTTAGCAAATACTAATTCATTAATCTAAAAAACAACATACTCATGATAGTCATCATACTTTATCTTGCCAATTTAGCTATACATATAGTCGAAAAGTTATCCTACTTTTTGTAATATTGATATAGTATCAAGAACTAGAAATAAATTACTAACAATCAATTAAAAAAACCATCACATGCAAGATCACTTCCAATTGGTAAAAGATTATTTACTACAACTTAATTTCAATATTATTCACGAAAATAAAGGAGATGGTATTATCATGATCAGTAAAGAAAATGAAGGGATTAAAAACCTCATCATCGGAGTAGCATTACCAATTTTAATTATAGAGCAGCACATATTCAATATCAAAAACAAAAGTGAAATCGTGTATCGTAGTTTGCTTAAGAAAAACAGGGATATCGTTCACGGAGCATTTGTACTGGATGAAACTGGAGAAAAAGTAATCTTTAGAGATACCCTCCAATTAGAAAATTTAGACCTGAACGAGCTGGAAGGAACATTGAACTCTTTGGGGCTACTATTGAGTGAATACTCGCAACAAATTATAAATTTTTCAAAATATTAAACTATGAATTTTTTTAAAAGATTATTTAAAATAGGAGAAGCAGAAGCACATTCTGCTATAGATAAGATGGAAGATCCTATAAAAATGACAGAGCAAGGAATTCGAGATATGAAAATTGATCTCGCAAAAGGCCTAGAAGCACTGGCACAAGTAAAGGCAATGGCTATCAGGTCTAAAAATGATACTGAAGAATTTGCTGCAAAAGCAGAAGATTATCAGCAGAAAGCAATGTTGATTCTTAAAAAAGCGCAAGGTGGTGGTCTTGATGCTACAGAAGCAGATAGATTAGCAAAAGAAGCTTTGGTCAAAAAAGAAGAAGCATTACAGAATGTAACCCGTAGCAAAGGCGAGACAGAAAAATTTGACACCTCTGTATCTCAGTTAGAAAAAAACATACAGGAGATTAAACAAAATATTAGTAAATGGGAAAATGAGCTTAAAACACTAAAAGCAAGAGTAAAAGTGTCTACTGCTACAAAAAATGTAAACAAGCAAATGGCAGAAATAGACAGTTCCAGTACGGTATCTATGCTAGAACGTATGAAGGATAAAGTAAACCAGGAAGAAGCATTGGCAGAAGCCTATGGAGATATTGCAAACACCTCTAAATCTATAGATGATGAATTAGATAAAGCTGTGGATGCCAAAGAAACAAATGCAGAAGACGATTTAGCTAAACTAAAAGAACAATTAGGACTGACAGACAAAAAGGAGTAAACTACCTCGGGGCATACTCTAGAAGCATGTATCAAAAAAAATCGATTTTGAGGCAAGCCTCTGAGCATTTAAATCACGGTTATCGAGTACATTAAAAACTAAACACCCTTGGTATATTCAGTCAAGTATGAATATTAAAAACGAGTAATCATGATCATTTTAACAACAGATACCATCCCTAATAAAGAGAGCTCTCAGGTTTTAGGAATTGCCAGATGAAGTACCGTACGCGCTAGAAATATCGGTAGAGATATCTTTGCAGGATTAAAAAATATTGTCGGAGGAGAAATTGAGGAGTATACCAGGCTACTTAATTCTTCTGGTGTATTTGATATTGAGAAGAATCAAAATCAAAAAAACAGAAGATTTTGAAAAAAGAGATCATTAACTACTAATAATTAAACAACTAATACATTGAAGGAATTATTTGACATAGCATTCTCGCAGGTAAATATGGTATTAACCATACTGATGATCTTACTAATTTTGTATTGGTTGTTCACAATGATCTCAGGAATTGATTTTGATCTCGATTTGGATGTAGATATTGATATAGAAGTCGATGCAGATGTGGATCTGGATATAGACGCAGATAGTAATATTGAAGGCGGAAATCTCGATTTTGAGGATATCGCAAATACCGAAGTCAATAAAGAAGATATCATTGGGAAAAGAAGAAAACCCCTAAAATGGTGGCAAATCCTATTAATTTATTTCAATTTTGTTGGATTACCCTTTATGTTCACGTTTACCTGTTGGATATTTATCTGGTGGTTATGCACAACCATAACAACTAACCTGACGCACAGTTATGACAGCAATTTTGGATTCATTTTCTTTCTTGGTGCAATCATTCCTTCATTATTCATAACCAAAGTTTTTACAACTCCTTTTAAAAGTTTTTTTAAAAACCTGAATAAAGATGGAGATGCACCCATTGATTTATTAGGTAGAAAAGGAATTATACTGTCAACAGTTTCTAAAGACAAAATGGGTTCAGCAGAAGTAGTTGTAGACGGAAACCCAATGTCAATCTATGTAAAATCATTAAATGGAGAGCAAATAAATTATCATCAGAAGATTTTAGTTATTAAACAATCAGATGATAAAAACTTCTATTATGTACAATCATATAACGATTAAAATAATGAAGCAGAATCAAAAATAACAACTAATAAACACTACACTATTATGACAGGCATTTTACCTTTTATTGGCATCGGAATAGGCTTGATTCTATTCTTAATCATTGTATACTTTGCGATCATCGCAATGTTCTACAAAAAAATACCCCAGGGACAAGCACTTGTGCGAACCGGATTCAAAGGCACACAAGTAGCAACAGATAAAGGACTATATGTTGTTCCTGTATTTCACAGAGTAGAAATCATGGACATCTCTGTTAAGAAGATTCAAATCGAACGTTTAGGTGGTGACGGGCTGGTTTGTAAGGATAATATGAGAGCTGATATTAAGGTAGCCTTTTTTGTAAGAGTAAATAGTGATGTAGATTCTATTAAAAAAGTTGCACAGACTATTGGTTGTGAACGAGCTTCAGAAGTATCAACATTAGAAGAATTATTTGAAGCCAAATTCTCAGAAGCTCTAAAAACAGTAGGAAAGAAATTTCAATTTACCGAGTTGTATGAAGCACGACGTGAATTCAGAGATGAAATCGTAAATATTATAGGTACAGACCTTAATGGATATACTCTGGAAGATTGCGCGATTGACTACTTAGAACAAACACCGGTTTCTTTCTTAAAAATGGACAATATATTAGATGCAGAAGGTATCAAAAAAATTACTGAATTAACTGCTGCGCAAAATATGAAAGCTAACCTTATCAAACGTGATGAGGAAAAAGTAATCCGTAAACAAGATGTAGAAGCGCGTGAAGCAATTCTTGAGTTAGACAAGCAATTAGCCGAAAAAGAAGAACAACAGAAACGTGAGATTTCTAATATCAAAGCACGTGAAGAAGCAGAGATTCTAAAGGTATCCGAAGAAGAAAGACTGAAATCTGAAACAGCTCGTATCTCTACAGAAGAAAAAGTAAAAGTTGCTGAAGAAAATATGCAACGTCAGATCATTGTTGCAGAGAAAAATAAGCAACGTACCGATGCTGTAGAAACGGAAAGAGTAGAAAAAGACAGAATGTTAGAAGCTACAGAACGTGAACGTATCGTTACACTAGCTCAGATAGAAAAAGAAAAAGTAGTAGAAGTAGAGAAGAAAAACATACAGGATGTAATTCGTGATCGTGTTACCTTAGAAAAAGGTGTGGTAGAAGAGCAAGAAAACATGAAAGATATTGAAGCTTTTAAAACTGCAGATCGTGAGAAACAAGTAAAAATCACCATTGCAGAGGCAAATGCAGAAGAGGCATTAATCGCAACCATAAAAGCTGCAGAAGCTCAAAAAGAAGCTGCTAAACAAAAAGCAGAAGAGATTAATATCGAAGCATTAGCGCATAAAGAAGCTAGCGAAAAAGAAGCCGCTGCAAGAAAAACATTAGCAGAAGCAAAAGCAAAAGAAGAAGCTACCATTGGTATGTCTGAGGCTCAGGTAATGCACGCAAAAGCAGAGGCACACGAACGTCAGGGAATTGTAGAAGCATCGATTATTGAGAAAAAAGCCAAAGCCGAAGCCGCTGGTATTTCTGCTAAAGCGGAAGCCTTAAAAGAAGAAGGATTAGCAGAGGCTGAAGTGATCAAAGAAAAAGCATTAGCTGATGCAGCTGGAATCGAAGAGAAAGCAGAAGCAATGAAAAAACTTGATGGTGTTGGTAAAGAACACGAAGAATTTAAACTACGATTAGATAAAGAATTACAAGTAGACTTAGCGCATATCAACATCCAAAAAGAAATTGCAGATGCACAAGCTGAAGTAATTGGAGAAGCACTGAAAGCTGCTAATATTGATATTGTAGGTGGAGAAACTATGTTCTTTGATCAAATAGTTGGTCAAATTACTAAAGCCAAAGGTATTGATCGACTTGTAAAGCATTCAGATAATATCCAGGATGTAAAAGATGCAATCTTAGGTAGTGATGATGTAAAAGGAAATCTTTTGGAAAAAGTAAAAGAGTTTGCTGCCAAATACGGGATTTCTTCAGAAGATATTAAGAACCTTACTATTGCTAATATTTTGATGGATTTAAAGCAAAAGTCTACCGATGATGAAGAAAATAATTTGTTTAGCAACCTCTTTAATCTGGCAAAGGGATTAGGATTATCTGATAAGAAACTGAAATAACATTCAAAAAAGAGTTCTCCTCCTTATCAAGGAGGAGAATGAATTCCGAAAAGCGGAAGAAAGAGGAGGTTAGAAATCCACAAAACTTTATGAATACAATCATAAAAATATTTTTAGACCCATAAAAGTCAATCCCAGAAAGTCTTGAACTCTCTTTGGGGTAGCGAGCGATTGACCAGATGGGATTTGTTTAACTTTTAAATACGGTTTACTATGGGATTTGGAGGAGCTCAGGGAATGATAATTTCCTTGAAAAATAATAACAGGAGAAATAAACGAGAAACTTTTGATGGATGAACCAGTTCTGATAAAGAAAGTAATAGAATAAAAATAGAACCTGTTTCTGAAGAAATTCTAAAAGAAATTAGAAATAAGATTCAGAAGCAAAATCGAATAACTACTATCAAAATTATAGCAGTTATCACAATTGGCATCATAACAACAACTTGCTTGTTATTCTAAAAATCATCGAAATATAAATTATAAACTTGAAAAACGTATGGGTGCAATTTCAGGAATGAACATTTCGATGAAGAATAATAATCGAAGAGTCAAGAGAGAAGCTTTTAGTCATATCACAGGAGAATCTGATGCAGAGAGCAAAGGAATTATAGTGGAACCAGTTTCAGAAGAAATTCTAAAAGAAATTAGGCTGAAAATAGATCGGCAACAAAAGGCTACAAAAAAAAGAAACATCATTATTGTAATTATCAGCTTGTTACTATTAACCTTTATTTTATGGAGAATAATACTACATTTTCAGAATAATCCAGAAATTAGTTTTAGTTCCTATAGGTAGCTAAAAAAGAAAAGAATTATGAATAAAAAAATTTAGGATTAATAGCAACACATTAATCCTCTCCTCAAAGATGAGAGGAATTTTTAACAACTCTAACTAAAACCTAGGGTATCAACTATGGAAGAAACCAATACAAACAACATACAACTAGACGGAGGAACTTATGAGATTATCCAGAATCGTTTGCAAAAGCAAAAAGGAGAACTTCTAGATCGTCTGGCACAATTAAATGAAGCTAGAAAAGAAGTATTTGGCAGTGTAGAAACCAAACTCATTGCTAATAACCGAATCAATACAGTAAACAACTGTATTGCCAGAGATATTATTACTATTGGTCAATATTGTCTTTTTGGGTATAATGTCCATTTTGGATTGCGCACAGCGATTACACTAGATGATGTATTCAGTATCTATACATATACAGATAATCACTTTGTTAGCAAAAAACTAGACCTTATCCAGGATACCGTATTTATAGATGATTTTACCAACCTCTATAAATATTATCGCAATACTATCTTTTCTAAGTTTGCCATCGTTGGCAACTATCTGCATATGGTATTTCAGCTCAGCGAAAGTGTTACTGACATCAAAACTTTTAAATGGTTAATAAATGAAGGCACACTTACCTATGTAGACAATCGTAGTGAACACGAATTTAAATTCCCTAAACAATATGAGTTTGAGTGGACAGAAGTAACTCGTGATATGCATCGGTATGGAGCACATCCCCATATTTCGATATTAGATAAAGTATTTGTAGAAACTATAGGAGGAGATCTTACTATAAAAATAGAAGATAATACTGACGATGGAAAAGGAATTTATGATGAGGCAGTAACACACGTAGATCAAACATTAGACGATGGGCAATATCGTTATGCCAATCTAGGAAACCTCATTGCGCTCGAGATCAAACCTTTTCAGGAAGCTCCACGCTATTTTGTATATAATCATAAAGTGCAGGAAGTCAAAAAAATTGAATGCATTAAGGATGCTTGTGTACTTTTACCTGATGATCAGGGAATCATGTATCCCAATGGATATTACTTGCAGTCCGGAGAAGTTAAATTATTTACCAATGAGGTGAATGATGTCAAGTTTCAGGAAAAAATAAGCTCCCCAAATGGAGAAGACTTTTTGTATGTTTTTTATGAAAGTAAAAAAGGCTTATACACCTTAATGTCCTACAATGTTATTGAGCAGGAAGTCAAAACACCTATCATCTGCAATGGATTTACTATTCTGGAAAATGGTGAACTATGCTATTTTAGAACCGAAGATGAACAAACAAAACACCATGTCATCCAGATCTGGCAAACACCATTTCTAAAAGGTAACGAAATTCCATCCGAACATACAGATACATTATTGTATAAAATTGGAAATAAGGATATCGTAAAAGCTATGGCAGAATGCCATGCATTAATCACGCTACTTAACAAAGAGGATAATTATGATGGTCTATATGATGATCTTACTGCCTCCTCTAATGATATTATAGATAGTTATTATTGGATAAGAGAAGAAGACACCTGTCGATTAGATATCCCATTAGGCGAAATTAACAATGCCGCCAATGCAGCAATTGATGAATTCGAGAAAGTAGTTCAACTGCGTAAAACTGCTACCAATGTTACCAAGGAAACAAAAGTGACAGCAGAAACCATCTTCAATAAGATAAAAAGCAGTTCTTTTAAATCTATAGACGACTTTGTACAGGTTTTATCACAATTAAGAACATTACGGGGAGAAGTTATTGGACTCAATGATATTAGATATATCGACCTACAATTCATTACCAATCTTGAAACTGAAATTGCCGAACAAACTGATAAAATTTCGCAACGATGTGTTCAATTTCTGCTAGATGAAAAAGCGCTCCTGCCCTATCATGCCAGAGTAGCAGAAAAACAGATCGTATTAGATACTATAAAAAAGGTTATTGAGGCAAAAAAACTGGAAGATGACGTCAATCAGATCGCCAAAGACCTGGAAATGCTAATTGATATTATTTCTAATCTACAGATCGAAGATACTTCACATTCTACCAGAATCATAGATAATATATCTTTGATTTTTGCAACTATCAATCAACTCAAAGCAGGGATTAAGAATAAAATAAAGTCCCTGGGCAGTAAAGAATCCAGTGCAGAATTTGCTGCCCAACTAAAACTGGTGGATCAGAGTATTATCAATTATCTTGATATCGCCAATACCCCAGAAAAAACGGATGAATTATTAAATAAAGTATCCGTCCAGTTAGAAGATCTCGAAGGTCGTTTCGCAGATTTTTCGGCATTTATTACTCAGATCATAGAAAAGCGGGAAGAAGTATATAACGCTTTTGAAGCTAGAAAAAACAGCCTGATCGAAGCTAGAAACAAAAAAGCAGTTGCCTTAGAAAATGCCGCAAATCGCATATTAAAAGGGGTAACAAAAAAAGCATTGAGTTTTGGTTCTGTCGCTGATATCAATGGATATTTTGCAGCTGATCTTATGATCAATAAACTTCGGGATATCATCTCCGGATTACTAGAGCTTGATGATGCCGGCAAAGCAGAAACTATAGAAACAGCTCTAAAAGTCGCCAAAGAGGATGCTACACGAAAACTAAAAGACAAACAAGATCTATATGAAGATGGCGAAAATATTATCAAATTAGGGAAACATAAATTTGGTGTCAACAAACAACCATTAGATCTCACTATACTTTATAAAGACAAAACATTACAATACCATCTGACAGGAACCGATTTTTACCAGGAAATCAATAATGAAATTTTACTGGAATCAAAAAAATACTGGGATCAGGAGCTGGTTTCAGAAAATCAGGAAGTATATCGATCCTCCTATTTAGCTTATAAAATTTTTAGGAGTTTTCATACGAATCCTTTTCAGGTACAATCATCCAACACATCTGATAAAAAAGAATTTGACAAACATAACCTGACGTTAATGTCTGAAGAAGAACTACTGGATCTTGTAAAATCCGAAAGCAGCAAGAATTATGCAGAAGGATATATCAAAGGAGTTCACGATGTAGATGCTTCCAAAATTCTACAAGTCTTGGTAAGCAAAGATCACAATCTGGGATTATTAAAGTATAGCCCAATATCCCGATCCTATGCACAATACTTTTGGCATAGTTTAGATACAGAAAAGAAAACATACTGGAATGGTATTATAAAAGCTTCGGGAGCGGTTTTAGAAATTTTCTCTGATAGTACCGAGCATCAAACCATACTTTCTGATTTAGAGAAAGAAATCTATACTTCTGAAATTATAATTGCATTATCAGAACAATATAAAATTCGACAAACCACGTCAGAGAATAAGAATTCTGATATTGTACTAAATCTATCTAAACAAATAGCTATCTATCTTTTTGAAGAGCTTCAAAGTGATGATATATTTTGTATTAGTCAAAACGCCCACGAGCTATATGATGCGTTTTTATCAACATTAGACAAGAAAAAAGTGTTGATTAAGTTTAAGAAATCTGTATCATTATCCAACAATAGAACCCAGAAAGATGTAATTAATCTTGCTCTTCAATGGGTAACTGCTTTCCTCAAGTCACACGATCCGGAAAAGATTGAATATGCTCACGAAATTGTCTGTATCCTATTGTATAAAAAAGAAGCTGTATCAGAAATAATTCATATAGACCCTTTTCAAAATATTAAGGGCTTAAAAGGAAGTCATCAAAATATACAAGAAGGCAATTTTGAGTTTAACTATCATCTTTTCATCAAAAAACTATCTGAATTTGCAACCATAGAAGTTCCTGCTTTTGAGCGGTATCGGGAAGCAAAACACACAGTGACCGAAGCATTAAAAGAAGACCTAAAACTAGAAGAATTTAGACCCAGAGTATTATCTTCTTTTGTACGTAATAAATTAATTGATCAGGTCTACCTGCCTCTTTTTGGTGATAACCTGGCAAAACAATTAGGAAGCGTAGGCGATACTAAGCGTACTGATAGAATGGGTATGCTATTATTAATATCTCCTCCCGGATATGGTAAAACAACGTTGATGGAATATATGGCGAATCGCCTGGGGCTGGTATTTATGAAAATTAATGGTCCAGCCATAGGTCATGAGGTAACTTCTGTAGACCCAATGGCAGCTCACAACTCGGCCGCCAGAGAAGAACTCAAAAAATTAAACCTCGCCTTTGAGATGGGTAATAATGTAATGCTATACCTGGATGACATACAACATTGCAATCCGGAATTTCTACAAAAATTCATTTCATTAGCCGATGGAACCCGTAAAATTGAAGGAGTCTATAACGGAAACCCTAAAACTTATGATCTGCGGAGCAAGAAATTCTGTGTGATTATGGCCGGAAATCCATATACAGAAAGTGGAGACAAATTTCAGATTCCAGACATGCTGGCTAATAGAGCAGATATCTACAACCTGGGAGATATAATTGGTGATACAGCAGATCTATTTAAGCTAAGTCTGATCGAAAATGCATTGACTTCCAACCCTATACTACATCAGTTAAGCAGCAAGTATTTTGAAGATATCTATGGCCTGATTGCAATGGTAGAAACCGGTGTTCAGGAAGGTATAGAATTAAAAGGAAATCATACGAAACAAGAGATTCAGGAATATCTGGCTGTATTAGAGAAAGTAGTGACCATAAGAAATACAATCATGCATGTAAATGCTACTTATATAAAATCTGCCGCCATGGAAGATGCTAACAGAACTGAACCTTCGTTCAAGCTACAAGGGTCTTATCGCGATATGAGTAAATTAGTGGCAAAGGTGGTTCCGATTATGAACGCTACAGAATTACAAACTTTGCTCCTATCGCATTACGAAAATGAATCTCAAACCCTAACCAGTGCAGCAGAAGCAAATCTTCTGAAATATAAAGAACTTACAAATAGTATAACAAAAGAAGAAATCACCCGATGGGAAACTATCAAGGACACTTTTATAAAAAATAATAAGCTAAAAGGTTTTGGAGATCAAAACGAAATGGCACAGGTACTGGCTCAGATGATGCAGTTTAGTGAACATTTATCAGGAATTCAGGAGGTATTAAAAAAAGGGTTAGAGAGATAAATCAGTTTCCTTGAATAGTAGCGAAATTATTAATACCATTTGTTGTCTGAATTCATTGTAATCCTTTTGGTAGTATCAGTGATGAAAGTTTATTGAAAATTATTCATTCTACATATTGTATTGAAGATGAATACAATGCTCTCATCTTGAGTAGTGGTTGTCAACCGAAAAGTTTGGCTTCTGAACTATAATGAAGTAGTTTAAACTTTCTTGATTCTGGTTTTAAAATACTCTAATAAAAATCAACTATTTTTCGTTTCTATAAAAATAAAATTATGACATAGCCTACGCCCTTCTTTTTATGCTGAAGCACCAATGAAAAAGAGCAAATCTGAATGGGAAATTTTAATTCAGAAATGGTACTACGATTCAATTCTTTGAAAAATGGGAGAAGCAGAAATGATACATCTTTAAGATATTACACCAATTAATTACTAATTCATAAATTAGAGGCATTTCAATCAAAGAACAAATAATCTAATGCCAAACAAACCAAGAATTAAATTAATCGATGCTCTTAGAGGACTTGCAATTTCTGGTATACTTTTATTGCATCATATAGAACATTTTGACTTTTATGTAAAACCAGACTATACAATCAAATGGCTTGTAAAAGCAGATCAATGGATATGGAACACCTTGTTTGACCTAGTCTCCGGAAAAGCTTTTGCTTTATTCTCTCTTTTATTTGGAATAAGTTTTTGGATCATACATGAGAATCATAAGGAGAGAAATCAAGAATATTTTTACAGGCATTTTTGGCGAATGATTATACTCATGCTGATTGGCGGGATACACTTGATCTTTTTTAGAGGAGATATTTTGATTATGTATGCTCTTTTAGGCTTTCCTCTTATATTTTCTAAATATTTAGGAAATAAAAGTTTGATCACCATTGCTGTAATCCTTTTAGTAAACCCGCTGTATGTGTACAATTTGATCACTTATGTCATGAATTGGGATGTATACGACTTTAGAGTAGCATATCCCGAAATAAAAATTGAAGACGTATTAAAGGCAGGAACATTCAAAGAGGTTTTGAAAATGAATTTCATGTCAGGATATCTCATAACCCTAATTTGGTCCTGGAATGTAGGTAGGTTTTTTACAATTCTTGGATTATTCTATCTGGGAGTATTGTTTAGAAAAACTAAGTTTTTAACTGAGGGAAGCATAAAAGTCTGGTATAAAATAGTAGTCATTAGTATTTTATTCGTATCCTTTTTTAGCTTTCTTAATTTCGTCTGGATACCACAAATTACAGATAGTAACACCTTACAACTTATGAAATCCATGATAGATACGTATGCCAAACTTTCACTTATGTTTTTATTTCTGTCTGTTATTGTAATCTTATGGAGACATAACTCTGGAGAAGTATGGATTACCCAATTTATAAATTTTGGTAGAATGGGATTGACAAATTATGTTTTGATGTCAATAATAGGAAGTGTATTGTATTACAACTGGGGGTTCGGTTTATATGCATCCTGTGGTTCTTTGTTTTCGCTCATTATCGGTCTGGCATGTCTTTGGGGTCAAATGCTTTTTTCCTCCTGGTGGTTGCATAAATACGATCAGGGTCCTCTAGAAAAAGTCTGGAGAAAACTCACCTGGAGAAAAGTAAAATAATAAATAGCAAAATATATAGAGCCAGTCAAAAACTACCCGATTTGGGCAGGTACAATCTTCTGGAATTTTAGTTAATTTGTGTGTTCTACGATTTGTGATTAAAAAATTCGTATAAATTCATTGAATTATTTTTTCTTTATGCAAGGCAAAAAAATCAAGCATAGCTATAGCTACGGTTTATTTTTTAAACGAAGTAGAAAGGAAAAAGAAACGATGAATATGCGAAATTTTTAGTTATAAATCGTATTCCTTAGATCTGATATAAAGGAAGCAGCAATTGTTATTAAAGTTTAGACTCTCTAAAAACAATATAGAGTATTCTTTACATTAACAATTACAAATCAAATAGATAAAAAAGACATAACTCCCGAGTGTCTATAAAACTGATCGGGTTTCATAAATTTTATAAATTCTCAATTATGTTAAAAAACGTTTCAAAAATTAACGGAATTGTACTTTTAGGTAAGTCAGTTCAAAAATCCATAACTGGTAGTTTTAGTGATGACTATGGACAATGCCACACACCTAATTCCTTTTTTTGCGGCATTCCCGGTCATATCTGTTGTCACGGAAACTGTGTTTTACCAAATAGTCCAGTCTGTAATAATCCTTTTTAGTATTACCCTCCGAGGATGGCATAAAAGAATGTAGTGAATAGCTCGTGTCTGGTAGGAAATACAGCTAAATCAAATTTATATCTTTTTGCGGAATTTTGATTTTAGAATCAGTTAATGCTTGAATTTACTGTGAAAGAAAAGTAAGATTTTTTTATCGGTGAATAAGAAAAAACAATCAGAGCAGCGCTATGGTTTATTTTTATTCTGAAAACTGAGGTGAAAAAAGAACATTTTATTCCAATAAATTCAAATGACAAATGGTATAATACGATTTGTGATTAAAAAATTCGTATAAATTCATTGAATTATTTTTTCTTTATGCAAGGCAAAAAAATCAAGCATAGCTATAGCTACGGTTTATTTTTTAAACGAAGTAGAAAGGAAAAAGAAACGATGAATATGCGAAATTTTTAGTTATAAATCGTATAAATAGTTACCAAACTATTTTAAAGAACAATAAAAAAGGGATTGAAATAAGATATCTCATTTCAATCCCTTTTTAAAAAATTAACCTTAACCCCTTAAGGCTATAGTCCAGGATATGTATATCAAAATCCTTTGACTATTCTTTTATAAATTTTAAGGCATGTTTGTTTGTATCATCATTGATAACGATAAAATATACTCCTGCAGGAATTAGCGATATATCTATTGCTTTGTTCTCAGATTGGAGAATATTTACAGAAGAAATTACTTTTCTTCCCACGGTATCATAGATAGTAGCTTTTCCTTTTGCAATTCCTTGCACGACTATAGTATTTTGTGCCGGGTTTGGATAAAGTTTAACTTTTTTGTTGGCTTCTACATCATCTACTGACAAAGTACCACAATCTACAAGTACTTCATCAGGTCCTTCTCCACTTGGTTTTGTGTATGTTTTTGAAAGTACAAATTTATCCATTTCAAAACCATCTTCTCTCAATGAGAAAGAAATAGTATGCACACCAGCAGAAGGAACATCCAAATATATTTTTTGTGCCTCACCACAATGATTTGCATCAGTTCTTTGCTTACTTTCCCAGGTCCACTGATTCTTACCAGTACACCACTGTAATCGTTTTCCGGACTCAGGCCAGGTACCATCAATTCCTACGTGAACACCATTATCCTCTGTTCCTGTAGAATAGGCTCTTACCCACACAAAGTATTTTCCTGCTGAGCTAAATTTTACTTTATAATCAACAATAGTCAACTGACCGGGAACATTAGAAAAGTTTTCTCCAGCCACCAGTTGATCACTATGTGTAACTCTTGTATCTGGTAAGATTTCGAGATATCCACCGCCACTTGCAGCGGTATGATGACTAGGATCCGGATCTGGAGTAGGTGTTGTGGTTCCAGAACCATCTAATACATACCATTTTCTCTTATCAGATTTGGACTGGCTCGCAAAATGTTCTGCTTCTACAGCAACAACACCATTTTCTTCGAGTGCAACACAATCACCATCACCATCTCCTCCTGTTCCATCAACACAAGCAAACTCTAATCCTGTCCAGCGTCCTCTTGAGTATGCTGTGATATCATCTTCTGGAATAGTCCCATTCGTATGAGAATTAAACTCTACTTGTATGGTTGCGCCATTAGCAACAGCGATGTCTTCAAAAACTACTTCTGCCGGTGCATAATCTGTGGTGGTTGTAGGGTTTTGAAAAGTTCCGACAGTAGTTCCGTCTACAACAACTCTATATGTACTCTCTCCATCAAGCTCTGTCAATGTTGTAAGCTTTATATTATAGATCCCTGTTTCTCCGGAAAAACTTCCCTGAGCCGCAGCAAACATATCTTTGTATTGACCTGCATTAATAGCCAAAGCATTTCGAACATCATCTACGTAGGCAGGAGAAAAACCTGCTATTGTAATATTTGGAAAATCCGTAACAGCAGTCATAGTAACAGCATCGCAGTCTCCAGAACCTCCTCCATCATTGCACTCTAGCTCCAGCAATAACGTAGGCGCATTCGAACCTTCTTTTGATGAAAAAGACACATCATTTCCTCCTGTTTGTTTAACAATCAAAGAAATGGTTTCTCCTGCGGTTACTCCAGATAAATTCCATGTATACGATTGTCCCACACTGTAGGTAGTATTTAAAGAACCAATCATTGCTCCTTCTCCAGGTTTATTCGCATCAGAAAGACTGGCCTCTGTCCAGTTATCCGAATTTCCTTTGAACACTTCAATAAGTCCACTCCCACCATCAGAACTTACGGTCATTTGTAGTTTTACTCCTGTAATTACTTCTGTTGTTGAGGGCACATCAAATTGTAAGTAGGATATTCTGTTACCACTTTCTACTCTTAATTCTGCAGAATTAAATAATGTTGTTCCCTGTAAATAGGCATCATGACTTGCTGTTACATTTTCTACATTGTCACAATCTGTTCCGTCAGACTCACCTTTAATCAATGCTACCCAATCATTCGTATCTGGTGCTGATATCGAATTGGTTACAGCTGTTGCTGCACTTAAGCCACCACCGGACCTTGGATTATACCACTGTACTTCCCAGGTTCCAGAAGGCAAGTCAATATTTGTAGATCCTCCGTTTGGTAAATACACAGCATATACTTCCCCAGCTTTTGCAAAAACATAATCATTATTATTAGAAGTAATTCCATCAGAGCTTACCATTTCTGTCATATACGGTTGTAAATATGTATTAAAGAAATTGAGAGCATACCCACCTTCTTTATACTTATTACCTCGTTTTCTGTGATCATTACCATTAATATCTCCGTCATCATCCGTGTAGCCACTATAGTACTCTACTCCTGTTCCACCAGCCATTAATGTAGCCCATAAAACATCTTCTCTTACTCTTTTATCAGAAACTCTAATACCTTCGCCTGCACTACCTTGTTCGTCATTAGCAACTACCCACTTTTTCCCTGCATTTCTTGACTTTTCGAGCCATCTTCTTACATCATTGTGTACTTTACTTTTATTTGTTTGTATAGATGCTCCCGTAAGTTCTGAATTAGATCCTAGTAATGGATTATATCGCTGATCTTGTTGGTCTGGATACGTATGTATTACTATATTGTGATCATAAGGATCTTGTTCTTTTATGTAAGTAGCAGTACTTTTTACAACATTATCAGCAAGTGTTGTTTCTTCTGTAAGATTCCAATTAAGTGCTAAATGATGTCCAAAACGAGCAATTAGTTCTCTATAATATAATTTCCTTTGTCTCCCAAAATCATTTCCATCCATCAAATTATCATTTTCTGTCTCCATGGTTTTAAAATGTAAATAAATACCTTTTTTATCAGCATATTCCATTACTTTCTCCCATTGCGCCATTTTAGAAACATCAAAACGATCTTTATTCACTTTATTCCATTGCTGATTACGAGCAGTATTACTGTACTCTTGCAGAGAAACTTTTAAGGTATGTGGAAAAACTGCTCCACCATCACCACTAGAGTTCCAGGTTAAGAAAGACATTACGTTTGCCCCTTCTCCAGAGAGATAATTTAACATTCCTAAGATCTCGGTTCCTTTTCCATTACCCCAAGTATAAGAGCTTGCATCTGCAGCAACATAATCTTGTTGATGTGGTTGCCACGTTTTACTCCCTATTTTGTTTAAATTATTGTTATAACTAGGTGTCGCATCAAAATCCACATAATTCAATGCATTTTCTGGAGAGTCAGCTCCTGCTTTTACAAACCAGGGACCGTTAGGGTTTTCCGGACTGGTTCCTATGTGTCGTAAGTAATGTTCTCCAACATATTTTAATCTACCGAGATCTTTACTTCTGAAATCTCTTCCTGACTTATCAGACTCTACAACATCAAAAGATCCTGTAACTCCATCCATAAATCCTGCACTAGCTCCACCTCCGTTAATAGCCACATCGGATCCTGTAACGAATTCGGCAGTCCAGTTCCAAGTTCCTGTTTGGCTAGGGCTAAAATGTACTTGCCAAAGATTACCAGAATCACAACTGCTATCTGCCGCATCATCGCAGGCAGCATAAAAACCTGGAACCACATAGGTTAGATTTCCATTTGTAAATGTAACATCCAATCGATAATCAGAAAATGGATTTGTACTTGCTGTTTCTGAAGTAGTAGGCCCCTCAAATGATAAAGTAACCTTATGCCATCGTTTTAGCTCCCCTTCTGGAGTCTGAGCCAAGGCTGTGCAGCCTATTAGCAAGGAAATTAGTAAAAATTTTAGTCTAGTAAAAAAGATCATTGTGTAGTTATTTTTAGATTATTTAGTGATTTCTAATTATGTATTCTTCAAAATTCAAATAGTAGAAATTTTATGACTTCTAAAAAACATAAATCCTCAAAAAAATAGTTCTAGTTAGTTACGTTAAAAGCATCTTCATGGAAACGAAAAATACTACAGCATAGTACCTGTTTCGATTATTTAAATAGTAAGCGTAGAGATCAAGATAGTATTCGTAACTTTACGAGGAGTATTCGATCTCACAATCACTACTTTATTGCCTTTTTTTAAGTAAGCTATACGTTCTCATAATGTATCCAACAGTAGTTTTTTGGAGTTTATACACCCACAAACATACAAAGATACAAGGGAAATTGTACTTATTTTTTATATGATTATTTTAGCTATTGGTATCCACAAGAATAACAACAGTTTGTCCATTTTTTGTTGTCATTATTAGGATCAGTTGTTGTTTGAATTTACTCGATAATCGAGATTTAAATGCTCAGAGGTAGTTTACGTAAAAGAAAAGTACGGTTTTTTATCTTGGTGAATAAGAAAAATCAATCATAGCAGCGCCATGGCATATTCTTGTGCTGAAGCTGAAGTGAAAAAAGGACATGGAATTTCCAGTACATTCAAATAGCAACTAGTAAAAGCATAGAAATCATCTTTATTTTTAATCGTTGTGTATATAATTTCGTTGAGCACAAGTTGAGAAAAACCATAAATATTTTAGAGAATAAAAAGAACCGAATTCATTACCAGTATCTAATATCTGAGAAGGAAAGCTACCTAAACAACATGTCTCTAAAGTGTCTGGTCAGAAATATACCCTGATGTATTCAGGAATTCAATTTGTTTTTATTATTTTTACATAAGCACTTATATAAACACTTATGCAAGATACTTTGCAACAATTAGAAGAACTCGGATTAGGATCACGACTTAATCGATTAAGCGAATACCTAATGAAAGAAACGCAACTGGTATATGATGCCCTACATATAGATTTTGACCCGTATCTTTTTCCCATTTTCAAAATCGTTGCAGATCAGAAAACAACTACTAATTCTGAGATACAGCAACAATTGCAGTATACACAACCTGCAATTACACAAGCACTAAAAAAACTATTCAACAAAGCATTGATCCATTACAAAGTTGATCCTATCGATAAACGAAAAAAGATCGTAAGTCTGACACCAAAAGGTCATAAGACTCACCAGCAAATGATCCCGCTCTGGCAGGTTATTGATACACAAATCAAATGGCTTACCGAGGGTAGTGCCACTAATCTGATCCATCATATCACACATTTAGAAAATCAATTAAGAAAAAAATCATTGAGCACACGCGTTTTGGAAAACCTCGAATAATACCTCAAAAATCTTAGAACCGACCTAATTCTCTCTATAATCTCCTATCACCAAACGTATATACATACTATCAAAAAAAACTGCAATGGACATCATACAAAACATAGAAATCATACCTTTTGATCAAAAATACGCTCAAGATTTTGCAAATCTCAATATCGAATGGTTAGAAAAATATTTTGTTGTAGAACCTCATGATGTGGATCTATTGAAACGATGTAAAGAAACCATTATCAATAAAGGAGGGTACATTTTCTTTGCCAGATCGGGAGCAGAAATTGCTGGAACTTTTTCTCTTATAAAAATTGAAGAAGGAATCTATGAATTAGGAAAAATGGCAGTCTCTCCAAAATTTCAAGGGCAATGCATCGGACAACAGCTGATGACTTTTTGCTTGCAATTTTCCAGAGATCAGAACTGGTCTAAGCTCATTCTTTATTCTAATAGAATTCTGGAAAATGCTATTCATATTTATAAAAAATATGGTTTTATAGAAATTGAACTAGAGAAAAATGCGCCTTACCTAAGAAGTAATATAAAAATGGAATATATTTTATAAGTTAAACTTTCGATTTTCACAATTACACACGACACCCACAACAACAAGAATATAGAAATCGGATTTTAAAGAAAAGAAGACGGCACTATATCTACGCAAACACTTTCAGGGAATTTTTATCATTTATTTAACACTATTACATAATCTCATCAGGAGTATAGTGAGTATTCAAAGAAAGAACGTCAATTTTTAGCTTGATGAAAACCTTAGGTGTTCAAACTTTCATCTAAACTTTAGGAATTCTAAAGATGAAATGTTGATTCTGCCAAAAAAATAATACACTTAGATTTTCTAAAATTATAGGATCTACAGAAATTAAAGTCCTACACTCAAAAAAGAAGAATAATCTCACAAGTAAAGAAATATAATATATCGTATTTTTACATTTTTAGAGCGATTCTTACTTTATAAATAAAGTAAGAATTTCTTATAATATCCGACTTTTGGTACTCTTAAAACCTAAAACGAGTACTATAGTATCGGAAAGAACTAACCCATAACTGATAAAACACTCGTCATGAAAAGACCTGCACACCTTATTAAGAATTTTGCCATCCTTTCCATTAGCACCTCATTATTTTATTCTTGTCAAAAAGATGCTGATATAGAACTAGTAGAAGAAGCTTCTTATCAAAAAAAAATAGAGATGTATGAAAAAAAGATAGAAGATTTAGAGCAGCAATTAGGCAAAACAAATCTTCAGAAATCCAATAGAAGAGGAAGGCCCAGAAACATCATCTCGTTTGGTCAGGCAAAAAAATTATTTAAGAATTATGATCCTATTGCAGACTTAATTAGTCAGAGTGTAGGCACCGATCAAAATGGGGAATCATTTATGACCACCAGATCCTTATTTTATGATATCAATGATTTAAAAGAGTATTTATCCTATATAGAAGAATTATCAAAAGAAGCAGGAGTTGCTACTTCCGGGATTCGATTTTATTTTGGAAGGTATACCGAAGATCATGTCTCTTCTACCGGGAGTAATCGGAATGCCAGACGCCAAACCTTTTTTATAGCCCCTACCACAGAAGAAAAGATCGATGATCATATCGTACATATTGGATATACCATCCAAAAAAATGGAAAAGTAAAGTTTTTGGACAAGGTAAACGGATTCCCACATAGAAGAAACCAGAGAAGTAAAGCATATCAGGACAGTGGTTTTGATTTTGCCAAATCAGGAAATGAAGATGATCCTTTTAGCCTTATTGCTAATAACTTAGGCGCTTCTCCACCAGATTATAATGACTAAAATAGAAATACTAATATTACTAAGAAAAATAGCCTATGGAACTGAGTTTTTAGCTGCAGCGACTGGGCTATTTTTTGTATATAAAAATCAAATTAACGGTTTATTAAAATGGTTTCCAGCTTTCCTTACCTATGTTTTTTTAAATGATATAATAGGACTAAATACAAAACACTTATTCTCTAATTCTAATAATCTAATACTATATAATATATCTACGATAGTTACCTTTGTATTTCTATTTTCTATTTATTATCAATATTCAAAAGAAAAAAAAAATAAGCGTCTCATCGCTATTTTCTTAATTTCTTATATAATTTCTCTTTTTATTTATGGCTTTATAGAAAATTATCTTATTCAGTTACAAAGCATTCCTTTTCTATTAGGGTCATCTCTGCTAATGATTTCGATTATCTTATATTATGCAGAATTGTTAAAAGAAGAATTACTTAAAAACAGATCTAAAGACCTTCTAATCTGGATAGGCGCAGGAATACTTATTTATTACATAGGAATAATACCTTTTCGCCTAGTAAGAGATTATTATGCAAAACTTGATGATTACTCTATACTATTCATTCTAAATGGTATTTTCACCATATTAATGAATATTTGTTTTATTGTTGGTTTTATTATAGTCAATAAAAAATCAATAAAAAAAAAGACTCCCAGATAAAACACCACCGTTAATACCCCTTTTTAGCAAAGGGGTATTATCCCCTATGCTTCTCTTAATCAACCTTTTACCAAAAATGAAAAATAACATAACTCCTTGTTTTTCAGAGGTTTTGTTGTATTTTAACCGTATACAGCATAAAACTGTTTTTTTTAAAGTGCGTGAAGAATTATTTTTAATACCAGTTATCATACTAATTGATAATTCACATACGTAATCATCCTAATAAACCTTTATCAAAAATGAAAAAACAAACAACTATTATCGGTTACATTATAGTCATTGGGTTGACTATACTATTTACACATCTATTCAAGAATTGTTCTGACAAAGATGATGATATCGTTTCAGAAATTCCTTTGTATCCACCAGACGGAGATCCGGAAGAAGTTATAGAACTCTGCAAAGCGCAAAGGTTATTTAAGAATTATGAAAGACGTGCAGACTCCATAGAAGCTTATGAAACAGGAATAAATGAAGCTTTTAGAGCTTCCAGAACCATCACCTTTGAATACCAGGAATTGGTCAATTATTTTAATTTTATCGAACAAATCACAGAGAAAGCAGGGCAAAGAATATCAGGCATACGATTTTTTCTGGGCAAATACCCTTATGACCACCCAAAATATCCCGGCCAGCAAATGCTATTTTTTAATCCTACTATAAAAAATGCTACCAATAATAAAGAAATAATCTATGCGATACGAGAATCCGATGATCAGGCAGAAATTGTTTTGATCAATAACCTCGAAGAATTTGAACTTGATTGTGACGTCGAAGGCAAAACATCAGCCCATAGCAAAGCCGGATTACTGTCATTCTCCAGCTCAATAGTAGATGATGACCTAATTTCTTTACAGGGCCAGGGAGGACAAATAAGCCCGCCAGACAATGATTAATATATAAAACTAATCTGTAAATTTAAAAAGAAATGAATTATGACTACTTTGTTGTATTTTTTAGGGAGTTCTCGACTTTATTCATCGAACTTATTTCTGCAATAATTGGTTCAATTTTTTTTCATAAATACAAGCATACGATATTAAAATACTTTTTAATCTATTTATGGTTTATTGTGTTTATTGAATATTCTGCTTTTATTTCAAGAGAATATTTTGGAGTTAAATACAATGCATGGTTATTCAATTTCTTTTATGTAGTTCATTTCTTATATTTATTTTACACATATTCTCTAGTATTAAATAATAAAAAAAGAAAAAAAATTATAAGCTATTTTGCCATAGGATATAGTATTGTTTTTATTATTAATGGTTTTTTTGAAAATTATATCACAAGATCCCAGACGATACCGTTTATACTAGGTTCTGGTTTTTTGATCATATCTATCATTTTCTACTTTACAGAAGTTTTAAAAAGTGAAAAAGTACTATCAGTAAAAAAGAATTTACTATTTTGGATCAGTGTAGGCTTATTATTATGTTACGCAGGATTTATTCCTTTTAGGATTACCATGAATTATTATGCGGACATGCAAAACATTAATCATTTATATTTAATATTATACGCCTTGATCATCATCTCAAATACTTGTTTTATTATTGGTTTTATATGGAGCGACAGGAAGCAATTGTACTGATTACAAGCTGCATTTTAATAATGCTGATTATAATCATGGTTTTTCTTTTTTCAATTTTTCAAAAAAGAAAAAACAGTTTATTATTAAAACAAAAAGAAGCTGAGAAAAAGTTTGAGCGTGCTATTGCAGAGACACAAATAGAAATCAGAGAAGAAACCCTGCGTAATATCAGCTGGGAGCTGCACGATAATATAGGGCAGCTCCTTACCTTGGCAAAAATACAGATTGAGATAGCTCAGGGAGATCCGGAACAACTCCCAGAGGTTACAGATACAATTACAAAAAGCCTTACTGAGCTCAGGGCACTCTCTAAGCTTATCAATCCAGATGTAATCAAAAGCCTCAACCTAACAGAAGCTATTGGTTTGGAGATCGAACGTTTTAACAGACTGCAATTTATAGAAGCCTCCCTAAGTAGTAATACAGAAATACGCGAACTGGATGACAAAGCAGAAGTTATCATTTTCAGAATATTACAGGAGTTTTTTAGTAATACAGTAAAACATTCTAAAGCTTCTAAGCTACATGTTGATGTCTGTTATGATATCAATAAACTTGTAATCAATGCCAAGGATGATGGTGTTGGCTTTGATATGAAAGACCAATCATTACGCAAAGGCATCGGATTAGGTAATATGCAAAATAGGGCAAAATTAATTGGAGCCAACATTGATATACATTCTAAGGAAAGAGACGGAACTTCTATCACAGTTTCTTATTATTATAAAAACCAAAATGTATTGAATGAAAAAGAAGATATCTGATTTAGCATCGTTATCATAACAAAATAACGTTTCTTTGTCACACCTACAGACATTATATACAGAAACGTAATTGTCCTCAAATTCTTAAAACCAGCACATATAGAACGTTTATACAGGTCTAAAGCCTGTGTATAACCAGTAAACTACCTCGAGGCACGCCAACGAGGCATGTATTGAAAAAAAACATTTCGATTTCGAGGCAAGCCTCGGAGTATTTTAAATCTCGATTATCGAGTAACATATTTTTTTTTGGTAATGTAGTTAACCATGAATACTAAATAACTACTAATAATATTATAATCATATAGTATCATTTTTTAGAAACTAAGAGCGAATGCATTAGAATACATTGTTTTAACTATTTTTGAAATCCGTAACTTATACGAATTAAACAAAACAAACGGCTAAAAAAAGATACTATTCATACAAATATATACTCATGAAATATTCAGTAGTCATCGTAGAGGATCACATTTTACTATCTCAGGCTTTGGCAGGATTGGTAAATGGATTTTCTAAATTTAAGATATTATATCTCTGTAAAAACGGGAGAGAGTTATTAACCCGGTTTAAAGATCCTAAAAACATTCCGGATGTTGTATTGATGGATATTAATATGCCGATTATGAACGGTATCGAAACTACTATTGCATTAAAAGAAGAATATCCAGAGGTAAATGTCCTGGCACTTTCTGTAGAAGAAGATGAAAAAACCATCTTAAAAATGCTGAGAGCCGGAGCTAAGGGATACCTGCTAAAAGATACTGAAAAAAGTATTCTCGAGAATGCTCTGGTCGAAGTACAGGAAACAGGATTCTATCACACAAAGGATGTTACAAATTTACTGCTAAGCTCATTAAACCCTAAAAAAGAAAATAAGATCGTCTTAAAAGAACGGGAAATGGAATTCATAAAACACGCCTGTACCGAAAAAACATATAAAGAAATCGCGAGTGATATGTGCCTCAGTCCTAAAACTATAGAAGGCTATCGAGATGCTATCTTCGAAAAGTTAAACCTAAAAAACAGAACCGGATTAGTAATCTATGCAATAAAAAATAAAATATTTGTCCCCTAATTTTTTAATATCGATACATTATTATGTTTTAAAATGGCTATCTTTTCAGCATAAAATTAATTTTGGCGCGTTTATTGATAAATTGCAAAAAATAGTTTTGTTTGTTACAAACAACATTATCATTTTTTTATAATAAACTAACCCTCTATTACCCACTTAAATACATGCTATTTTGTTTATTTTTGTGACATAGAAGAACATTGATATCTTTATGCTAAAGCAACAATTAAATTTCAAACTTTCACAAAAACTTTCTCCTCAGCAGATTCAGCTGATGAAGTTGATCCAGCTTCCTACGCAGGCCTTTGAACAGCGTTTGAAACAGGAAATGGAAGAAAATCCGGCATTAGATACTGGTAAAGATACGGTGGATGAATATGAAGACACTTTTAGTAATGAAAATACCCCAGAAGATGATTATGGTACAGAAAAAATTGAAACCGATATCAACGTAGATGAATATCTAAGTGATGATGAAATTCCTAGTTATCGTTTAAGTTCTAATAATTATAGTGCTGACGACGATGATAAAAGTGTTCCTTATGCTTCTGGCACTTCGTTTCACCAACATCTTGTAAATCAATTAAATACCTATCGGTTTGATACTGAAGAGCGGGAAATTGCAGAATTCCTTG
This sequence comes from Aquimarina sp. RZ0, assembly GCF_008370685.1. Classification (GTDB taxonomy): domain Bacteria; phylum Bacteroidota; class Bacteroidia; order Flavobacteriales; family Flavobacteriaceae; genus Aquimarina. The sequence continues at coordinate 43,900 of NZ_VTZU01000004.1, read as the reverse complement.
TCGGAAGTATTGATGAGAGTGGCTATATCAGAAGATCGTTATCTGATATTATCGATGATCTTGCCTTTACCCAAAATATATATACCTCTGAGGAAAAAGTTGAAAACATCTTTAAGATTGTCCACCAATTAGATCCGGCAGGAGTTGGCGCCAGAGACCTTCAGGAATGTTTACTGATTCAATTAGACAGAAAAGAGACTACTATCCCAATAAAATTAGCTACTTTATTGTTAAGAAAATCGTTTGATCATTTTAGTAAAAAACATTATGACAAACTATTAGTTAAATATGACATTACCGAAGAGGATCTAAAAGATGCCATTGAGGAAATAGAACATCTCAATCCGAAACCTGGGGGCGCGTATGCCGGAAATAATAGAATCGTAGAACATGTAGTTCCTGATTTTACTATAAAAATTATAGATAGTGAACTAGAACTTACACTAAACGGTCGTAATGCTCCAGAATTACACGTTTCCAGAGAATATAATAATATGCTGCAAGGATACAAAGCCAGCAAAGACAAATCAAGATCTCAAAAAGATGCTGTCATGTTTATAAAACAAAAACTAGATGCAGCAAAATGGTTTATCGAAGCAGTAAAACAAAGACAACAAACTCTTTTTGTAACAATGAGTGCAATAATGCATTATCAAAAAAGTTATTTCTTAAGTGGTGATGAACGCAACTTAAAACCCATGATCCTAAAAGATATTGCGGATGAGATAGGAATGGATGTTAGCACCGTATCCAGAGTTGCCAATAGTAAATATGTAGACACTCCTTACGGAACAAAATTAATCAAAGAATTCTTCTCAGAATCTATGACTAATGATCAGGGAGAAGAGGTTTCTACACGAGAAATTAAAAAAATACTGGAAATTACGATAGGTGAAGAGGATAAGAAAAAACCGCTTACTGATGACAGGTTGGCAAAAATATTAAAAGAAAAAGGATATCCTATCGCCAGAAGAACGGTAGCTAAATACAGAGAACAATTAGACATTCCTGTAGCGAGGTTACGAAAAAAAATCTAATGAATTTTTTGCTAAAAAGCATTTCATATATTTTTCATCCCCTGTTGATGCCTATTGCGGGTTCTGTAATTTATTTTATTACAGCCCCCAGGTTCATCCCACAAGAAATTATCAAGACAAAAATATTTGGACTTACGGTCGTTACTATATTGATCCCTATTGTAATTTATTTTTTCCTTAAAACACTCGGGGTCATTACTTCTATCCATTTAGAAGATGTCAAACAACGTAAAATCCCATTATTATTACAATCTTTATTATTACTTCTTACCATAAAGATGATTATTGATGTATATAATTATCCAGAGTTATATTTCTTCTTTCTCGGAATATTATTTTCATCACTGAGCGCAATCTTTATGGTACTTTTTAGCACAAAAGTGAGTCTTCATATGATGGGTTCCGGAGCAATCACCATGTTTACGATTGCCTTAAGTATTCATTTTGGTATAAATCTTACACTGCTTATTTCTGGAATGATGATTGTCAATGGTCTTGTAGCTACCTCACGATTACACTACAAAGCCCATAGCAATTTAGAACTTATCTTAGGGTTTTTTATTGGTGTTGTACCACAATTGATCCTTGTTAATTTTTGGCTATAAAATATAAAACATCAATCCTATTTTGGCAACATTAAGACCTACAGTCTCATCATCTATCAAGGCATCACTATTAAACAAAGGATTTAAGCTATAGTAAAAATGGAAATTAAATGTATTCCAACCAAATGTAAAAGTAGCCCCTACCCTCCACCTGTTTAATTCATCAATTTCAGTTTGCCTAACCCGATTTCCTGGCTGTTCAAAATTAGAATTAAAATAATATAAGTATCCTACTCTTAAACCCGTATAGATTCTCCAAAACTTATGCGTATCCGGTACAGAAGTACGCCACCTAAACTCTAATGGCGACTCAACCAAATGTGTTGTAAATCTGTTTTTATCAAATACAACTCCGTTTAAATCATCAAATATACTCTGCTCTGTAGTTTCTTCTTCTCCTATAAAAAGATCCTGACCATAAGTATTGATAGAATATCCTAATCCCAAACCGACAGCAAGATTACGCCTTTTATTTATAGGCATATCTCTGGTATATCCCAAATGAAAACCCCCAGAAAACCCAGATTGATTCACTTCTTGGGGGGTGTTCCATAATAAATTAAATGTAAAACCAACATAGAATTGATCTTCTCGATAACGATAATCTAATTCTTTACTAACCTCTTGATTTACAGGAATACTATCTTGCCCATACCCCAAACTAGCATACATACATATCCCGAAAAATAAAAAAAACTGTTTCACACTTCTAATAATTTACGCCTCATCTAAGTTAAAAGGCACTACAATTTTTGACTTAACGCTACCCATTCAAATTTGCTCTTTTTGTTTATATTTCAAAATAAAAAGAAGTTGCAGCATAAAGTATGCGCTAATTTTCTCTTTATCTAAATAATTACTACTTTTTACATTAGTATTTTTAAAACAGAATTGTATACGAGGACACTAAAATAAATTTATTTATTCAGAAAACGATACTACTTATCCTTTTTGACCAAAAAACCGTCAAAATCTAAAATCCCCTCCATAAAAACGGGGCGTATTGATGTAAACTCAACATCTTTATTGAAAATTATTAACCGCTTTTCCTTCTTTTGTAGTATAATTAATCTTCAATGCTTTTACTGCTCTCAACTCCTTTTTAATATCTCTGACAAGCCCCATGTTAGTATTTTTATCTACTTTTAAAGCTGTAGTCAAAAAAGGTTGCAAATCATCCCTTTTAGATTTCATCTCTTCTAAAACGAACGCTTTGATATCCGATATATCAGCAAATTTATCATTCAATTGAATTTTTGCTTCTGAACCCATATTTATATATCTTGAGCTTGGCTTACCTGCATAGATATACATAGTTAAATTTTTCTTATCTAATTTTTCAACCTGATCTGCATATGGTAATTTATTTTCTACGCGTAATCTATGGGCTCTCATCACCGTAGCTACCATAAAGAAAAATAATAGCATAAAGACGATATCTGGCAATGATGCTGTAGAAATTACGGGTAATACTTCATTTTGTTTCTTTTTAAATTTTGACATAATTAAGCTGTTTATTTTATATAATACCATTTATATATTGAACTCATCTTGAGTACTGCTCTGACCTACAAAATTTACATGTTGCGCGCTAATTTTGTTGGTTTTTTTAACCTTAGCTATAGCTATGCTGAAAAAAACCTACTTCATTATAGTACAAAAGCCAAACTTTTTGGTTGAAAACCACTACTCATGATGAGTTCATTGAATGTACCGCAGTAAACTACCTCGGGGCAAGCCTCAAAACATTTAAATTTCGATTATCACATAAATTCAGACAACAAATGGTATCGCGTTGAATAATTGATTATAATGTTTGCATTTCAGAATCTGCCGGTGTTGCTTCAGAGAGCTTCTCCGGATACATGGATTGAAGCGTACTAATTTGTTCTTTGAGTACTTTCTTATCTCCAGAATACCCAGGATCTTTCATATCAGATCGCATTTGCGGATAGGATTTTTTATAGAGTCTAAGCCCTTCTCTATTCCTTAATTCTGCATATGCACTTAGTATTTCATTCTGAACAGCTATATACGCTTCATATTTTGTTTCTCGACTATTAACAAGGGATATCACCGCACTATCAGGATGATCCGAAGACGCAGGGTCTCCAAGTCCTTTGCAGTAGCTACAAAGCTGTTCCTTGCTTCCACCGTTATCCAAAAATGCAACAGCAGCCTCTTTTAAATCCATAAGCTGCATAGGTTTCTTCTCTACAAACAAGGCTCCTGCCTGATTCAATTCTACTCTAAATAGATTTTTTTCTTTGATCACAACTTCAGCTTTATGATCCTCAGGAGGAGGTGGAAGTCGTCTGCTGATACCATAATCAGTCTCAATCGTAGTGCTTACCAAAAAAAAGATAAGTAATAAGAATGCAATATCCGCCATGGATCCTGCATTCACTTCTGGTGCTACTCTTCTAGCCATAATAATTCAATATTTAGTTAATAATTACTTACAAAACAGCATGCTGAAAACCTGAAAATGATATTATTATGAACAAGAAGAATGAAAGTATTATAACCAAATAGAATATCAAACTATTCGATACAACACCAAGAAATAAAAGTAATCAGAAAAAAAGTCCTTCTGAATAACAATGGCCTTATAACATATCAATATCACATTTTTTGGAAGGTTAGATATTGATGATTACCTGCTAATTATACGATTTGTGATTAAAAAATTCGTATAAATTCATTGAATTATTTTTTCTTTATGCAAGGCAAAAAAATCAAGCATAGCTATAGCTACGGTTTATTTTTTAAACGAAGTAGAAAGGAAAAAGAAACGATGAATATGCGAAATTTTTAGTTATAAATCGTATTATACATACAATGTATCAGCACATCAGATTACAGTTATGAAGAAAGCAGCAATTGTTATGCCACAACATTAGTTATAACAACTCTTAGATGAAATCACTGTAAACTAAATTAAATTATTTTTTAATTCAGACGGGAAAGAAAATTTATAGATGCAATGCTATCGATGCTTTATTTCGCAGCGTGAAACAAAAGGAAATGATTTTAACGGGTAATTTCATTTGAGAAATGATATATATACCATTCTAAATGGAAATCACTTATTAAAATCAAAAAAACCCTGCAAAAATGCAGGGTTTACTATAGGTATTTAAAAATTTTATAACTTTTCTTTACTGAATATTACCGGTGGCTTCACCTTGTCTTGTAGTATAATTAATTTTCAGCGCTTGAACTTCTCTTAATTCTTTTTTAATATCTCCTACAAGTCCCATATTAGTATCACCATCAACCTTTAAGGCTGTAATAAGAAAAGGCACCTCTTCTTCTCTCTTAGCTGCTCTTTCTGCCAAGACAAAAGGTTTAATATCACTTACTTCAGCAAATTTATCATTTAGCTGAATTCTGGCTTGAGTACCGGCACTAGAAGCATATCTAGAACTAGGCTTTCCTGCATAAATATACATTACCAGATTTTTCTTATCTAACTTCTCTGTTTGATCAGCGACTGGCAACCTATTTTCAATCTTTAAATTATTCTCTCTCATTACGGTAGCTACCATAAAGAAAAATAATAACATAAAAACAATATCAGGTAAAGACGCTGTAGAAATAGCCGGCAATTCACCACTTTTTTTCTTTTTAAACTTAGACATAATTACGTTTTTATGTTATACTTATTTCTTTGGTTCTGCTTCAGAAAGCTTTTCAGGATACATAAGTTGTATCTTTTTTATCTGATCTTTAAGTTTTGTCTTACTCCCAGAATAATTCACATCTTTAACATCTGCTTCCATCTGAGTAAAAGATTTTCCATAAAGATTTTCTGCTTCTCTGTTACGTAATTCTGTATACGCTGCAACTAATTCATTCTGCACAGCAATGTACATAGAATAGCTAGTTTCACGATTATTACGTAGAGAAATTACCGCTTTATCAGGATTATCAGAAGAACTTGAACTTCGTTCTCCCTTACAATATTTACAGCCATCATCACCGCTTCCTCCACCATTATCAAGAAATGCAACTGCGGCAGCTCGTAAATCTTTTAACTCCATGGGAGCTTCTTCTACCAATAAGTCATTATTTTTATTTAATTCTACAACAAAAATATTTTTTTGCTTAAGAATTGGTGGCTCTACCGTTTCATCTAATGGTGGTGGTAACTTACGACTTATACCTCTATCTGTATCAATGGTTGTAGTAACCAGAAAGAATATAAGAAGTAAGAATGCAATATCTGCCATCGATCCTGCATTTACCTCTGGTGCTGATCTTCTTGCCATATTATTTACCTATTACTTTTTTAACTCCGGATGCTAACATAAGGCCTACTGCTGCTGCTGCCAAAACATAGAAGGCATACAAACCTGTGCCTACCCATTTTGAACCGCTAGCAGAAAGTATTTCTCCATCCTTCATTTCGGTTTCTGCACCGTCTGCCAGTGCAAAACCTATTCCTATTACTACTAAAAAAGCTACAATACCAATACCAGCTTTCTTAAGACCGGCAGGATTTTTAGCTAAGGCAGAAAACACTGCAAATAAAGTAGCTATTATGATTATGACTAATATTAAAAGCGTAAGCGTATACATCGGACTTACTAATGCTGTAGCCTCAGCGAATGCTGATCCTGCTTCATCCTTAACTAAATCTTTTGCCTCTGTAATACCATAGCTATCCATAAGAGTATCAAAATTATTACTCATCAAGAATAACATGATAGCTCCAATAGCTCCTACTGCCAGTATAACATATGATAAAATTTTTGAAATTTTCATTTGACTAATTTTTTATTTGAATCACTTCCGCAATTCCTATATTAAATAATAATCTGAATCAAAAAACACGTACTTGCCGTATTTTTTATAAACGAAACCTTTTATTATTTTTTGTTTTTGTAAGCTACCAACATATCGATCAACGTAATCGATGCATCTTCCATATCATTTACTATACTATCAATTTTTGCAATAATATAGTTATAAAAAACCTGAAGGATAATAGCTACAATAAGTCCGAATACTGTAGTAAGAAGTGCTACTTTAATACCACCTGCTACTAATGAAGGCTGCATATCTCCTGCTGCTTCAATCTTATCAAATGCATCAATCATCCCGATTACGGTACCCATAAATCCAAGCATTGGAGCAAGAGCAATAAACAATGATACCCAAGATACATTCTTCTCTAATTGTCCCATCTGTACACCACCATAAGCTACAACAGCTTTCTCAGCAGCATCAATACTCTCATCAGCTCTATCAAGGCCCTGATAATAGATAGAAGCTACAGGACCTTTTGTATTTCTACAAACTTCTTTTGCTGCTTCAACGCCTCCACTATTAAGAGCATCTTCTACATTTTGTTGTAATTTTTTACTATTGGTAGTTGACAGGTTCAAAAAGATAATTCTTTCAATTGCTATCGCAAGACCTAAAATCAAACATAAAAGTACGATTCCCATAAAGCTAGGACCTCCTTCTATAAAACGTTTTTTAAGGTTTTGGTGAAAGGATTCTTCCACTGCTGCAGGCTCTGCATCCTGAATAGTTGTTGTTATTGGAGCAATTAATAATTGCACGTTTGCTGTTAACTGGGCTGGAGCAGTGGCTGCTTGTATATTTCCAAAAGCCATTACTGTTGCGATTGCCAGAATAGAAAATAGTCTTTTCATTGCGCTGATTCTTAATTTTAATTAGTTAAAGGGTTAAAGATAAAAAAATATTATAAAATCAATTAATTTTTTAATAATAATGCAGAGAGGAAGGGATTCGAACCCTCGATACGCTTTTGGCGTATACACACTTTCCAGGCGTGCGCCTTCGACCACTCGGCCACCTCTCTATTAAATATTATACCAAAAAAATGGTTGAGCAAATAACAAAAAAAATGTTAACTACTAAAATTTGAGGCGTTAATTTTATGACATTTCACCTCTCAACGATGTTTCATAAATGGTTTTGAGGACTTTAAGCGGCATTTTTTCTCCAAGCAAATACATCAATTTGGCTGCTGCTGCCTCTGTTGTAATGTCATTACCTGATATAACACCTGCTTTTTTAAGTGCCAAACTAGTAGCATACTTTCCCATAGCAACACTTCCTCCTACACATTGAGTAACATTTACTACCGGAATTCCTTTCTTAATAAGTGCTGAAATCATCTCTAAAAACCATTTTTTTGTTGTTGTATTTCCTGATCCATATGTCTCAATAATTATACCTTTAATGCTTTTTAGTAAAAAAATTCCTCTTAAAATCTCTTCGTTAATCCCGGGAAACATTTTAATGATGATAATATTAGTATCAAAATGTGTGTGGTATATCATTTTTTTTCGGCGATTTGCGGTTCTCAAAACAGCAGTATTTACTTTGAGATGTACTCCAGACTCAACCAAAAAAGGATAATTGAGTGACTGAAACGCTTTAAAATGTTCTGCATTGATCTTTGTCGTTCTATTTGCACGAAGTAATTTATATTCAAAATACAATCCTACTTCTGTAATTACCGGTTTACCTTTTTTTTGTAATGCCGCTATCTGGATAGCAGTTATCAAATTTTCTTTTGCATCTGTTCTCAAATCCCCAATAGGCAATTGTGACCCCGTAAAAATGATTGGTTTGGTTAGATTCTCAAACATAAAACTTAAGGCAGAAGATGTATACGACATCGTATCACTACCGTGCAAAACAACAAAACCGTCATACAGATCATAATTCTCATGGATGATATCTCCTAAATCTTTCCACCTGTTGATATCCATATCAGAGGAATCAATAGGCTCATCAAAACTTATGGTCTTAATCTGACAATCCAGTTGTTTGAGTTCAGGGATTTTGAGCAATAATTCATTAAAATCAAAAGCGATAAGCGCTCCCGTTTCAAAATTTTTAATCATACCGATCGTACCACCGGTATAGATAAGTAATATATTAGGAGATGTATTCATTTAAAATCAAGTTCTCTTGAATAGCAAATGAACAAAAATTAAATCAAAATAGTTTTATCTATACTCCAAATATCGTCTTAGAGTTTTCTGTAGTGATTCTGGCAATTTCTTCTATAGGCACTTCATATATATCGGATAGTTTCTCAGCTACCTTGATAAGGTATGAGCTTTCGTTTCTTTTTCCTCTAAACGGAGTAGGTGCCAGATACGGCGCGTCTGTTTCTAATACAATATGATCTAATGAAAATTCTCGTAAAAAAGTATCTATCTTTCCATTTTTAAAAGTAACAACACCTCCAATCCCTAATTTCATATTATAATCAATCGCTTTTTGAGCATCTCCTTTAGTTCCAGTAAAACAATGAAATATCCCAAACAAATCATCTCCTTTTTCTGACTCTAGCACTTCAAAAACTTCATTGAATGCATCTCTACAATGAATTACTATTGGCAATTGATATTTCTTTGCTAGTCTAATTTGATATCTAAAAGCTTCTTGCTGTTCTTTTAAAAAAGTTTTATCCCAATATAAATCAACCCCTATCTCTCCTACCGCATAGAATTTCTGATCAGAATTACCTCCCAAACGTTTTTCTAATTCTTCTTCTACATGCTGTAGCTCCTTTTTATAATTCTCTTTAACATGAGTAGGATGTAACCCCATCATCAGAAAAACATTCTCAGGATATTTTTTCTCTATCACATACATCGATTCTGTATGTGTAGAATCAATAGCTGGCACAAAAAAACGTTCTACTCCAGATGACATTGCTCTTTGCATCATTGTATCCTGATCTTCTGCAAAAGATTCACTATATATATGGGTATGTGTATCGGTAAGTATCATGCGGCAAAAATAACTAAATTTTACTCACATAATTTATATCAAAAAAAATAATTTTTTATAAAAAAATCTTAGTAATACTTCTAATTTACACTAATAATCCTTTTTAAAGGGATAATGGTAGATTGTTTCAAAATCACAGACTTTTCTGTAATCCCCCAAACGGTTGTCTCTACTTTTTTAGGTCCTTTATCATCTGCAAAAATAATTTTAACTTTAGCATGTTCTAAATTACCTAGACTCATCGCTCTTTTTAAATCTAAACATCTGGTATGTTTTTCTTTTTTATTCATTAAAACTTCCTGGTGAGGAAAATGTAAAAATTTTATTTGCTCTTTTTCTATAACTTGTATTTGATCATTCATCTTCATAACACATCTCTTTTTAAAATTATTCAAAAACTTAGTAGGAATTACTTGCAATACATTACACAATACAGCATTTTTAGCACAAATAACACAACTAATTAACATATTATAATCAAATTTATTATCAAATACATTATAGTTTTTTAAGCAATTTTTGGGCTTGTGTGTAATCTTCAGCTTCTTTTGGCACCGTCTTCAATAACTCAATACATTGATCTTTATTATCTTGTTTCAATTGATTCAGCGCTTCAAACCAAATTGCTCGATATTTATAAGCAGAACTTCCCTTTTGCAGTGTTGCAAAAATCTGGGATGCTTCTTTACTTTTATTCTGTTCTATAAGTGTAATACCATAGTAAAAAAGATATACTGAATTTGTCTCGTCATTTTTCAATAACTCTGACAGGTATTTCCCTGCCTTATCATAGTTTTTTGAATTAAAAGCCTCTTCTGCATTATTTATAATTTCATTTTCAACTCCTCTTTCTATGATTGATAATTCTGGTATAGAAACAAAATCATTATACGTTGGCTTACTCTTAGTAAAAATATATACTCCCAAAATAATTGCAATACTTGCAGCAACAGCATAGCCCCAAGATGGAATTTTAATAATTTTTGCCTTTTTTTCACCTGATTTTTGTGTAAAAAACGCATTTCCAATTTCTTTTAGATTATTTTCTAAATCAGATTGTTCTTGCATTAAATTAAGATTAGAACCCAAATATGAACTCCATTCTTTGTATATTCTAAATTCATCAGCAATAGCCTTATCATTATTTATTATTAATAATAATCTGCCCTCTTCTTTAGCCGAAAGTTCTCCATTTATTTTTCGTTCAAAAAGCTCGTATTTTTCTTCTGGGGTCATAACAAATTTTTTATTCGATTATACTTTGGTGAACTTTGTATCATCTTTGTCAGTTGACCAATACATAAAGATTTCTTCTTACGTACATATCCATAGGATTGCCCTAATTTTGAGGCTACTGCTTCCATAGATTTTATCGTAAAAATTGCTTTTAACAATTCTTTACATGTCTTCCCTAACTGCTCAAACACTTCAGTAAAAAGCTCGTTTCTAGCCTCAAAAATCAAAGTCTCATCAGCATGTTGAATGCTCTCATCATTAATAGATACAACTTCTTCATTAATTGTTACCTCTTTTAAAGAGGCTTTTTTTAGTTCATTCAGCCATTTGCGTTTACACAATAAAAAAAAATATGCATCAAATGGACAAGTAAGCAATAATCCTTTTTCTTTTACCAGCTTATATATGGCTATTAATGTTTCTTGTATAATGTCCTGAGCTCTGGATTCATCACCGTTATTCTTCTTTATATAGCCCACGACTTTAGGAGCAAATTTTTCATATATTTCTTTAAGAACTATTGTATCATTATTCAAGAGCGCCTCAATATATTTCTGATCAGCATGCGTTTTGGATTTTCCCATAAATAATTGGTCTGGACAACTAAATTAAAAAAGTTTTAAGAAAAAAGGTAACAAAAAACTAGTGTTGTTGATATAAAGATGTAAACAACAAAATTTAGAAAGTCTATAACGGACACTTAAAATTGAATACTATGAGAACAAATAGCAAAACACTTACATTACTGAATAGTAGTAAGAATGTAAAACAGAACAGGATAAGCTTTTTACTTTTAGGGTTAACTATTTTTTTCCTAACAAGTTGTAGTAAAAATGATGATAACGATATTATTGTTAAGCAAATCCTAGATGGATTAGAATTTGAAGCTGAGATTATCGAAAACCGTGAAGAAGCGTTACAGATTTTTATGCTAAATGCAGGAGGCACTGGAGAAATGTATGGCGCAGAAGGAACCATACTTACCTTTTCTCCAGATAGCTTTAAAGATCAAAATGGCAACACTGTTACTGGTCTTGTTACCATTGAATTAATTGAAATTTACAACAAGTCAAAAATGGTACTGACTAAAATGCCTACCAACGGGAAACGTCCTAATGGAGATGTAGAAACACTAGTGTCTGCTGGAGAATTTTTTATAAATGCTACTCAAAACGGTCAACAATTAGAACTTGCTAATGGTTTTCAAATTTTTGTTCCTGTAGATGAATTTGATGAAGATATGGTAATTTTTAATGGTCAAAACAATGATTGTGATGGAGATGAAATGCAATGTGATATTGTATGGGAAGAAGACGAACAAGGAGTCTTAGAACAAAGAGAAAGAGAAGGCCCTAACGGACAGATTCTTACTGGATATGGAGGTTTTCTTAGTAATTTTGGATGGACAAATTTAGATCGTTGGTATAATTATAATGCCCCTAAAACAATTGTATATGTAGATGTCCCAGAAGGTTTTGACAATACTAATAGTAATGTATACATCTCTTATGATGGAGAACCTACAGCATTAGCATTATTAGACATTTACAATCCAGAAACTGGTTTATTCTCTGAACATTATGGCTTAATACCAATTGGATTAGAAGTACATTTTATTTTTGTATCCGTACAAGATGGTCAATACGTATATGCTATTCAAGGTGTAACCATAGGTGAAGATCACTTAGAAGTAATTGGTACTACAACTACTGGAACAGAGGCTGAATTGATTGCATTAATTAATGATCTTCCGTAAATAAATCTCACACTGGAATATGCTAATTAAGTAATGGGGGGTACAGCAGATTTCAGCATAAATTCCGGAGGTGAAACTTCCGGAATTTTTATTTAATCAAAGTTCACCTCGGATTATACATGAAAAAATCCAGGTTCAACCATTTTAGCTAAAAAAAAATTCTTAAAAAAAATCACAAATAGAGGTAACAAAAAGACAATGCTATTGATATGATAGTATAAACTAAAAAACACATAAATCATGACTACAAACAATGTAACCGTTACAATACCAAATAAAAGTAGGGATGTAATCCAAAAAACAAATATCTTTTTATTTTTAATCTTACCTATACTCGTATTCATAAGTTGTGAGAATACAGATGATATTGATCAGCTACAAACGAACGCTCCAGTTTTTAACATGGATCTTTTTGAACAAAATATTATATCATCTGTAAATGCAGGCAATGACACCCCTATTGGGTGGGCATATACCATAAATGTTAATGGAAATTTATCCAGATCTAATGCATACGGACAAGCTAGAACGGCAATTGATGGTGCAGTTAACTTTACACTAAACAAAGAAATAAATGTAGCAAGTATCACCAAATTTTATACTGCCATTGCTGCTATACAATTACTGGAAGCTAATAGTCTTACTATAGAAGACAAAATTGAAGATTGGCTACCAGCATCATGGACAAAAGGACCTGGAATATCCGATCTTAGCTTTAAAGACCTATTAAAACACGAGTCTGGACTACAAAGCACTAACAATAATTTTGACACCACATTAGGATATCGAGGATTAAGAGATTGTATCGAAACAGGAGTAATTAATTCACAAAGTCGTAACTATCTTAATGTAAACTTTGCATTATTTAGAATTCTTATTCCATCTTTATGGAGTGCTGTAGACAATACAAATATCATTGATCTGGAGAACGATGCAAATACGCAATTCATGTATTTGTTATATATGCAGGAAAATATTTTTGATAGTTTGGCATTACCTCTGGTTGGCTGTGTTCCAGAAGACCAAAGCAATGCTACGCTTTATTATAACAAAAATGATATCAACACAAACACTAACGGATCATTCTATACTAGTTGGAATAACAAATCTGGTGGTGGAGGTTATTTTATGTCGGTCATCGAAATGGCAAAAGTAAATGCCTTTTTTGAGCATAGCGAAATTTTAGTCACAGAAGATCAAAGAAATCTTATGAAAGAACATCGTTTAGGAATGGATATTGCCGACCCTAATGACGAGATCCATGGAAATTATTATGGAAAAGGTGGATCTATAGGTTCTAGTAACGACTCCGCCGTTTCTCAAGGAGTACGCAATCAGATAGTTATGTTTCCCGTAAATGGCATTGATTGTGTAATTGTAATGAATAGCCAGGATGTTACTTTAAACAATACTACAAGCCTACGCCAAATGATTTATAATGCCTATAATGATGCATGGGAATAACCTCGTCTATTTATTGATCACAAATCATCTATACATAAAAGAAGAGATTCCGGAAGCATTTACCTTCCGGAATTCTATGAACTTTTACTTATCTTTAGTAACTACTAACAACGAATCATGAAGAGGTTCTTTACTTTATTTACGAGTATTATATTGTTTCAATTAGTATGTTTCGGACAAATACTCACTAATGACACCACCCCAAGAATAGCACCTATATCATATGAAATCCAAGGCAATCAAGTAATCTATAAAGCAGAAATGCCTCCTCTCAATCAAATTGCCGGAGCTCCCAAAGCTTTTTATACCTATTATTGGGAATTTGGAGATGGCAATTACAGTTTTAAAGAAAAACCGCAACACAACTACAAAAAGAATGGAACATTTGACACAAAACTTTGGGCTACAAACAACTATGACAATGGAAAACCACCTGCAAGTAGGCCAAAATCTGTAACTATTAGCAATGTAAATGATGAAACCTCTATAGAAGACAATTCTCTTTTTACAGAAGGTACAGATTTGCTTCTAAAAAGAAACCGAGAACCTATTCCTGATCAAGAAATGGTATTTATCACTAGTTATAAGAATAATCATAATTATGTTTCTAACGGAAAGCTATATCTATTTTATAATGATCTGCAATTTAAAAATGACAACTTCATTATTGAAGATACGCGATTACATCATGGTGAACGCATTGTTACGCTAACTGCTATTTCTCAAGTATTACCAAAGAACGATGATCATACCTTATTAGCATCTAACAATACCTCATTTTTACAGTACAAAAAGCTTTTTGTACAAGACACCACAAAACGAAAAAACTTTCCATTAACACTGGAAAAATCTAAAGCACTATACCGAAGCTATCAGATCATTGAGTTTGAAAACATGCAACCAGGTGAGGAACGCAATATATTCAGGACACTAAAAACGACTCCCGAAATGATTAAAGACACCAGTGCTATTGTTACCTTAAGAAGTGTTTATGTTCCTGATACTAATTTTGATGATCATACAGTAAAAGACACTGAAATGGAAATTGTAACTTCTCATGATCCTAATAAAATGTCTTCTAATGGCTGGTTAATGAATTATCGTTTGGTCAGATTCAAACGATTAAAATTCAAAGTTCGTTTTCAAAATAATGGAGAAGGCCCAGCCAATACGATTAAGTTAGAAGTAGATACTCCAGAAATGTTTGATAAATCTACATTGAGAATCGATACCATGTATCCAGAATGTCCAATCTGTCCAAAGGAAAGAGAAATAAATTATAGTTGTCTGGATACGATACTACAAAAGGATAAAATCATCTTTCAGTTTCATAAAATTTATCTTCCCGGAAGTGAGCAAAAAAATGTTTCGGCAATAGATTCTACTAAAGGTTTTGTAAAATATTCTATGAAATTCGGTGAAAAATTTCATAAAAAAAAGACCCAAAGCAAGACTGCTATTTATTTTGACAAAAATGAACCTATTATTACCAATTATGCTACTACTCGATTTTTACCAGGGATTTCTATTGGCGCAAAAGCAGGGTATATTACAGTTCCAGAATTAGAAAATCAAAAAGAATACTTTGTTGGAGCAACCTTATCACCTTTTAAATCGTACCGAGGATACTATCAGGCAGAATTATTATTTTCTGCTGCTTCTTTTGATGAACTCATAAATTCTGAAACCAGAACTATTAATCCAACCGGAACAAATGACGTTATACGATTTTCAGAAACAAACCAGTTTAACAATATTTCTATAATTGCCGTACCCGCCTCATACCGGCATAATTTTAATAACTATTTTGCCATGGGGCTAGGAGTTCAACTTAGAATAGACCTAAGCAGTACAAATGATCAGGAGATCATTGGTGAGGGTTTCTTAATCGATCAAAATGGTGTAGAAAGACGAAATCCAGACTTAGACTCTTTTGTTTCTCGAGAAATAGATGATAGTTTTACAAACCTGCAAACTGGAATTTTTATTGGCACGAACATTGGCGTAGTTAGAATTGGACCAAGTCTAGGTTTTAGATATGTTTATAATTTTAATCGTCCAAATTCTCAAATTCAATTCTATGGGATTTGGAAATTTTAAAATAGTATTTTTAGTTTTCTTTTATATATATCAAGGAAACCCATCACTTTGTGCGCAGCAAAAAAGAAAAGCTTCAAAATTTCTATATGATCAATTAGATTATTTTTTAAAAGATCCAACCAAAGAAAAATTACATCGACTAGGAAAATTAATAGCTTCTGAAGAAAATCGACTTCTAACCAAAGAAGAAATTTTAGCTTGGGGTATTGTTAACACCAATATGGGGTATTATCACAATCAATTTGGTAACATTCCTACTGCAATCATGTATTATGAAAAAGCTTGGAAAGTATTTAATAAAAATACGTTCAAGGAGTATGACATTATTGAAAACTGTCTCCAACCTCTTGGTAATCTATACATTAAAATAGGTGATCTCCAGAAGGCAGAAAACACCATCACCAGTTACCTATATCTTTCAGAGCAATCACAAAACACTTCCAAAGTCATTTCTGCTATCACCAATCTATCCATTACGTATCACAATCAAAGTAAGTATCAAAAAGCAATTGAGATCCTTAAAAAAGGAGAATCCATTGCATTGAAAAACGTCAATATACTAACTAATCTAGCAACAAATTATTTAGATACCGGAGAAATCAAAAAAGCAAAAGATTATGCGCTACAGGTGATCTCAATAGATACTACCCAAGTAAATGCGTATCAAATTTTAGCAGCAATAGCACTAGAAAACAATGATATCCAACAAGGGGAAAACTATATTCTGAAAGCTAAATCTCAATTACTTAAAAACCCAGACGCATCAGCAAGAGATCTTGCAAAATTACAATTAGCCTACATTGACATTCTACTTTCTAAATCAACATACACAGAAGCATTGGGTAACATAAAAGAAATTTACACTTCTCTTCTTCCTAGATACTCATCCAAAAGAGGTTTTCCTGAAAAAGAAGCTCTTATTGCAGATAAAATATTACTTAAAACCCTGGATGTTCAAGCATATATTTATCAACAGTTAGGCAAGCCAATTTTAGCTATAGATATCTATGAAATCGCTTTTGAGGTCAACTCAAAATTAAACATAGCATACCCTTTACAGAATACTAAGATTATTCAACACAGTCAAAACAGAGATCGTACTGAAGCTTATATAGATCTTTTGTATTCGATGTATAAGACCACAAAAAAGAAAAAGTATATCATAAAAGCTTTTATAGCCTCAGAAAATTCAAAAGCTCCTTTTGTCAACGAAGCCTTGGTCTCAAAACAGCTGCTATCACAATATAAAAATGATTCATTAGTAATAAAAACAAATCAATTTCATAATGAACTAGCTATATATGATACTTATATCCTAAAAGAAAAACAAAAAGGAGATCAAGCCAATATTACACAAATTCAAAAATGGACTTCTTTATATAGCAACAAATCCATTGAACTCAAAGAAACGATTAAAAAACTTAAGCGTATGTATCCCAGTTTTCTTTTGAAACAAGAAAACATCACAATTAAAAAATTACAAAAAAAACTAAAACAAGATGATCTTACATTAATTGAATATTTTTTCGGAAAAGAAACTGTCTATCAATTTCATATCACCTCTGATTCAATAGAAATTAATATGATACATGATATTGAGAATTTTAGAAATGTAATTCTGAATTATATTGGTTATTTTGAGAAAGCATCTATTATCATTAATGATATAACTGGTTTTTCGAAAAGTAGTTTTGACACATTCAATGCTTTAAAAATTCCTACCACTAAGAATCTCCTAATTATTCCAGACGGACTTCTTAATTTTATTCCTTTTGAAACATTGTTGATTAAAAAAAATAGCTCTCTAAATTTCCAAAATATGGCTTTTTTGTTAAAATCGAGTATCGTCAGTTATGAAATTTCTGCAAGTAAATATATAAGATCAAAAAACATTAATAACAATAACTCAAAAGTATTAGGTGTATTTCCTGTTTTTGAAGATTCCACTCTGGAACTCCCTTTTTCTTTAGAAGAAAAGCACTCAATACAGGAAAAATTTAATGGAGTATTCTTAGAAAAAAAAGAAGCAACCTATGCCCATTTTATGAATGAAGTAGAAAAACACCATATTTTGCATCTTTCTACACATGCTGAAGCAGGTAGTTTTTTGAGACCTGCCTCTATAAAATTTAGAGATCAAGATATTCTGGTCAATCAATTATATGGTTTGCAATTAAAAGCAGATTTAATAGTATTAAGTGCCTGTGAAACTGGCATAGGTGCATTAGCAAAAGGAGAAGGGCCATTAAGCATCGCAAGAGGTTTTCAATATGCAGGTGTACAAAACGTATTGTTCTCATTATGGAAAGTAAATGACAAAACTACCTCTCTGCTAATGCAATATTTTTATAAAAACCTTTATTCTTCTAATTCAAAAACATATGGATTACATACTGCTAAATTAGAGTATCTTAATTCCCCCAACATTTCTAATATCCAAAAATCTCCCTATTATTGGGCTGCATTTGTATATTATGGAGCATATACCCCTTCTGTAGAGCCCAAATCAATCTGGAGTATTATTATAGGCAGTTTCTTATTAATTGTACTATTTTTGTTCGTGATCAGACAAAAAAGAAAATGACTACATTACGACAGCTACTCACCAAAAAAAAATACCACCGTATTACACTTACATATACCAAGACCAATCATTTTGAAGTAAAAGCTGCACTTAATGGTATAAAAGGAACCTTTATTGTAGATACCGGGGCTTCTAATTCCTGTGTAGGATTTGATGCTGTAGAAAAATTCTCTCTTTTTGCTCAGGACAGTGATGTTAAAGCAGCAGGAGCAGGAGCAACCGATATGTTCACCCAACTTTCTAAAAAAAACATACTACAATTGGATAAGTGGACCAAAAAAAATATCTCATTAGTATTATTCGACCTTACACACGTAAATACTGCATTGGTTGCACATGAGGCAGAACCTGTAGATGGTATCATAGGAGCAGATATCCTAAAAAAAGGAAAGGCAGTTATTGATTATGAGCGAAAATGCCTTTACCTAAAATAAAACAGCACCTCCTTCAATACACATTTTTTGATTACCAAATAAAATTTCTCAGAAAACAAAAGCAAACTACCTCGGGGGCAAGCCCATCTTTAGATTAGCATTTAAATCTCGATCATCGAGTAAAAACCAGCTATCTACCCTACATCAACACAAGAATTATATTGAAATTCAAACCCTTATACAATTCATTATTCATAAAAAACAATGCTCATAATTATTTATTGTTAAAAAAATTAACTATTTTTAACAAAAAACAACCTTAATAGTGTTAATATTTTAAAAGACACGCCTGTTATATAATTATACTCTATCATTTTATGAATCGAAGAAAATTTTTATTCTCTGGAACTATTGGATTAGGAACTACATCCATATTTCCATCATCAATTATTAGTAATGACAATACTATTTCCATTTTTTCTATTGGAAAAGGGTTCACTAAGATCTCAGGACAAATCCATCATCTTCCTGTAGCATTCTTGTCTAAAAACCTTGCAAAAACACATGTGGAATTAGTAAACCTACTTGACGATAAGGGATATACTTACAATAATTCTGAAGTTGTAAAATTAAGTAACAGTTGCTTTATTATCCCATTAATCAAAAAACCTTTAATAGGTTTTTATTCTAAAGAACTAGCGATGCTCATAAAACACAATGGAATTTATAACTATTATATCCTGAAAGAGCAAACAGCATTAGCATTTAATTCTTTGATTGAGAATTTTATTAAAAGCTCTAAGAGTCAAGGATTACATCTGGATGCACTTACTTTTATTACTCCTAATAGAATCATTAAAGAATCCTATGGAAAAGAAAATACATTCACCTATAAAAATGCAATAGGCAATACTATAACTTTAAAAGGATCTACAAAAAGGCAGATCGCCATAATAAGTTAGTATTCGACTGAAATTCACGTAGTTTTACGTATTGACTTACTCCTATACTCTTCCTAAATTTGATAACTGGGGTATTTGCAAAATCGTTTGATATAGATTAGTCAAACTTCATCTGATAACTTGTCTTATTTTAAAATTACAAATTCATGAGAGTAATACTTATCGGAAGCTTTCCAATTTGCCTTTCTGTATACAATACTGTTTCAAAAGAAAAGCAGCTTGATTCTGTTTGCTTTCAGGAATCTGAAATTACAAAACCACAGGATAATTTTTGGATCACATCCATCAAAAAAGAAGGTTTTGACACCTTTGTTATAAACAAGCGAAATATCAAAAACGAGTTTAAAACATGGTTAATTAACAAACGCCCTGATTTAGTACTCGTATGCGGTTTCTCTATTAAAATCCCAAAGGAAATCTTACACATCCCAACATTTGGTTTTTTAAATATTCATTTCGGAAAATTACCCGAAAACAGAGGAGCTGTTCCTGTATTTTGGTCTATCAAAGAAAGAAAAAAACAAACGGCTATTACCATACATCAAATAGATGAAGATTGGGATACTGGCAAAATATTAATTGAGCAACCTGTTCCTATCATCCCTGGAGAAACCTTAGGTATGTTAAACTCAAAAATGAGTTACCTATTAGGACAGTTAACACAAAAAGCAATAACATTAATACAAGATTCCAGCAACTTAAAACCACAATCCAATAACAATATAACATATCACAACAGACCCGATGAGAAAGCATTGACAATACAATGGGAAACACAAACCTCTGATGAGATTGAGAGTTTGGTCAATGCTTGCAATCCTAAATTTGGAGGAGCAATTACCTACTATCAGGGAGCACCTATAAAAATAGTAGAAGTTTCACCTGTAGACACAAAACCTTTATTAGGTAAGACATCTGGAGAAATTGTACATGCACACCTACAAGAAGGGCTGTTTGTGTGTTGTAAATATGGAAAATTATTAAAGATCAATGTCATTAGTTCTGACGCTGGAGTATTAACAGGAACCAAATATATTCATTTGGGAGTACGGCAAGGACATTGTTTCACAACAAGTTTAACAAGCAATTACAACACTGTTTCTTAAAAAAAAGAAACAAATTACTATTAAATCAATAACAATTATTAATCTTTAATGTTACAACTATGGAAGGAACAATAGGAGAAGTTCGTATGTTTGGCGGTAATTTTGCGCCAAGAACATGGGCATTTTGCGAAGGGCAATTATTGGCGATCTCACAAAACACAGCATTATTTTCAATTTTAGGAACTACTTATGGGGGAGATGGGAGAACCTCGTTTGCACTACCTGACCTAAGAGGGCGTGTGCCAGTAGGACCTGGAACTGGACCAGGTTTATCGACTCGCAAACTTGGACAACGCAGCGGACTCGAAACCAATACACTAACTGTTTTACAAATGCCCTCTCATAATCACCTTGCAACTATCAGTCCTGGTGCAGTTGCCAATGTATCCGTTCCTGTACTGGCAGATGCTGCCGATATTCCAGATCCATCAAATGCTTCTCTGGCAACTTCTGAGGACACAAATGGTTCTGAAGTAAAAACCTATAGCAACCAAACGGCAGATGCTACCTTAAAACCATTTACCGCTCCTGTATCGGGAAATGTCAATATCAACCTCAATGGAGGAAGTCAGCCTATAAATAATATGCAGCCCTGGCTGGGGACATACTATATAATTTGTTTACAAGGTGTTTTCCCATCTAGAAGTTAGAAAATCAGACCAATCATTTAATAATTTATAAAATATACAATTATGGAAGGAACAATGGCAGAAATTCGAATTTTCGGAGGAAATTTTGCACCAAGAAACTGGGCGTTTTGCGAAGGACAATTATTATCAATAAACTCAAATCAAGCTTTATTTTCTTTACTAGGAACAACTTATGGAGGTGATGGAAGAACCTCGTTTGCATTACCAGATCTTAGAGGACGCGTACCTATTGGACCAGGAACCGGCCCCGGTTTATCAACACGTAAACAAGGAGCCCGAAGCGGAACTGAAACAAATACATTAACTACTTTACAAATGCCGGCTCATAATCACATCGCAACTATCAGTCCTGGTACAGTTGCCACTGTATCCATACCTGTATTGGCAGATGCTGCCGATATTCCGGATCCATCAAACGCTTCTCTGGCAACTTCTGAAGATACAAATGGTTCTGAAGTAAAAACCTATAGTAATCAATCTGCAGATGCTACACTAAAACCATTTAACGCTCCTGTATCGGGGAATGTCAATGTCAACCTCAATGGAGGAAGTCAACCCACAAATAATATGCAGCCCTGGCTTGGAACATATTACATAATATGCATGCAAGGAGTTTTTCCTTCCAGAAACTAAATCACTATTATTCTTTTAAGTATCATCAAAGATTTTAATATCTTTATGCAATCTTTGATGATACCTAAAAAAACTCTTAAAATAGTGAGTCTAATTAAAAAATACTTTATGAAACATTTTGACTTTAAATTCTTATTTTTAATAGTATTGCTTTTTATGGGAGCACTACAAATTAATGCAACGGATCTTGTTGTTGGTGACCTGGCAATTACATCTTGTAATACTGATAGTAATGATGAATTTAGTTTTGTACTCCTAACAGATATATCAGGCACTACTACTGTTTATTTCACTGAAAACGGATGGAATGAAAATGGTTCAAACTGGGGCAATACTTCTGAAGGGACTATTATTTGGACATATACTGGGATGGCTACTGCTGGTACCGAAATTCAAATAACGACACCAAAAACTGCACCATCTGCAACAATAGGCACCGCAACTGAAATAGGGACATATAGTCCTTCAAGTACTGGTGATGTAATTATTGCTTATACAGGGACAGGAGTTCCTAATAACGGAACTGAAGTTACCAACTTTATTTGGGCGGTAAATATGGGAAATACGGGCTGGATTCCAGATGCTACCACTACCACTACATCAGGAATCCCTACGGGTTTGGCAGATGGAGTCACCGCAGAAGATTTTGCAACTACCTTTGGAGGAGATGATAATTTTCAATTCGATTGCAATAGTGGTGCTCCGCTAACACCAGTAGCAGCATTACGAACATCGCTTGCTACTGCTAGCAACTTTATTAATGGAGTCAATAGCGAAAATTATCAGGCTCCAGGCTGTAGCTATCTTGGACCTGCTGATACCACTGACCCACAGATACAGTCCATCAACAGACAAACACCAATGACATCTCCTACTAATGCAGATGCACTTATATTTGCAGTAGAATTTACAGAAGAGGTTGTAAATGTAGATGCTGCAGATTTTTCGATTGGTAGTACAACGACCGCCACTATTACCAATGTGGCAGATCTGGGAAGTAACGTATGGGGAGTAACAATTTCTGGAGGAGATCTGGCAGGTTTTAATGGAACAGTTTCACTTGGTATTGTGAATAACCAAAACATCGAAGATACTGCAGGAAATGAATTAACAAATACAACACCAATAGACCCATTTCCTGAAAACTTTTTGGTAGATAACATGGGCCCCGGAGTGACAAGTATTGTTCGCCAAAGCCCAATGACAAGCCCTACTAATGCTGATGTACTGGTATGGGATGTAACCTTTGATGATGATGTTAGCAATGTAACTCCTGCAGATTTTGCTCTAACAGGAACTACAGCAACCATTGCCTCAGTAACGAACCCAACGGGAAATACTTATAGGGTAACTGCTTCTGGTGGAGATCTGGCAGAGTTAGATGCAACAGTAACTTTAAGCTTTAGCGGTTCTCAAGACATTATCGATGATGCTGGAAACTCACTTGCAACAACACCTACAGGTACTAATGATAATACATTTGTAGTTGACAATACAGGTGCTACTGTTATTATTGATTCTTCAGAAAATTCGCCTACAGGAGCAAACCCAATCCCGGTGACTATTACTTTTTCTGAAAACGTAAGTGATTTTGTAATAGGAGATTTAGTAATTGCAAATGGAACACCAGGAAACTTTTCTGGAACAGGAAGTAATTATACCGTAGACATAACACCTTCTTCTGCTGGCCCCATTACTATTACAGTAAATATCAATGCTGATGTTGCTAATGATGCACTAGGAAATGGAAATACAGCAGCTACAGAGTTTAGCATTGATTTTGATAATGTACTGGGCATAGAAGATGAACTATTCGGTAACGGAGTAGACATATATCCTATTCCTTCAAATAATATCATTACTATTTCTGCGAAGCAAAGCTTACGTGTATTTAATGCAGAAATATTTGACATTCAGGGTAAATTACTTATTTCTGAAACGTTGAGTACTAATCGTAATTCGAATACTATTGACATTTCGTCAATACCTTCTGGATTATATTTAATAACGATTCAATCTGACACTGGATCAACCACTACTAAAAGGTTGATCAAACAGTAAATAAAACAATCAATCCAAAATAAAAAGACCGAGGTAACTGCCAGTTATCTCGGTCTTTTATGTATCCATAGCTTTTCATCAATTCTTATACCTTTTCCGATTTAAATTGACACATTAAAATTTACTCTTTTTTGTTTCAAAATAAAGAGAAATCTCAGGATATAATTTTTTTTTGTCTCTATAAAAACTATATCTCTTCCCCTTTGAATTTACTGGGATAAAATCATCTACGAACAAAAAATGAGTATTTCTACCTATTTTGTTCATCTTCTATTCACTGTATCTTTATATACCACGATTATAGATATAATGCCCCCAAATAAAAAAAGAAATACCATGATGAAATTAATTCCTGTAGCTGTACTGGTTATTATATTAATTGCTTTAGTGATGAATATTTATTTATTATTGAAATTTATCTCATAAAAGACCCCTTAACTATAACTTACATCCCTGTTCTTATAGCTTCTACAGGATCTAGTTTTGATGCCATCCAGGCAGGAAAAATACCTGCAATCAGACCTATTAATGTTGACCAAAACATTCCCCAAAACATATTGGATGCAGAGAGTATAAACTCAAAATCGCCTGTCATAGTAGAAGCTCCCTTTGAGATTAACCAAACCAAGACCAAACCTATTAATCCACCAAAAACAGCTAATATCACTGCTTCAAATAAAAACTGTAGTAAGATAAATTTTCTTTTGGCCCCCAATGCCTTTTGAATTCCGATAAGATTTGTTCGCTCTGTTACACTTACAAACATGATATTTGCAATACCAAAACCACCTACCAACAGAGAAAACATACCTATAAATCCTCCAATTTTGGACATTGTACCAGTAATATTATCTATAAAATCAGTAAATCCTTGTAATTGATTTACAAAAAAATTATCAATCTCATCTGGTTTTAATCCTCTATATGTTCTTACCTTCTGGGTGAGTGTTGCTACAAATTCCGGAACATCACTTCCTGATACTGGCTTAATAATGATTGCAGGGAAAGCAAACTTATTATTATCTCCGTATATTTTTCTTACAATATTAACTGGTATCATTGCTGCGGTATCTTTTGAGTTCCCAAAAAGCCCGCTTCCCTCCTTTTTCAAGACTCCAATCACAGTGAATTTCCTTCCGTAGAGGCGTACTTTCTTTCCTATTGGATCAATTTCCCCAAACAAACTATTCGCTATTTCATCCCCAACAACAATCACTGGCGATCCAGCCACTGATTCCTGCTCGTTATAAAACCTTCCTTTGACTACTTGCAATTCTTCAATATCATAATAATCATATGTAACAGGTACTATTTCTACGTTACTAACACTTTGATCTTCATATTTTATAGTTTCCGGAGTTACATTAAGAACAAAACTTGCTGCTTTCATATCAGGCATTGTTCTATTAAGGTACTGATATTCTTCAAAAGTTACGTCTGGAAATTGTTCTCGTTTCCATTGAGGAATTTCTGAAGGTCCAAAAGAAAATCGCATCAAATAAATTGTACTATTATCCAAGGAACTAATACTACCTTTTATTTCTTTTTCTAAAGAATCTACAGCTGCCAGCACTCCAATTATTGAAAAAATACCAATGGTAACTCCCAGCAGGGAAAGAAAAGTTCTTAGCTTATTATTTTTGAGCGCATTAATTGCAAAATTAAAACTCTCTTTCAGTACTCTTAGATAAATTAACATGAGTTGATTTTTGTACAATATAAAGATAGGACGTTTTCTTAATTATTTTGTTACAAAATATCTAAACAATTACAAGTAATGAGTTGTCTAATTGCTAACTAAATCGCTATTTTTGCGTTTTGTTAACTAAAAATTCTCATGAGCAATACAAAAACCGCTAAATCTGCTTTAATTTCTGTGTTTAGTAAAGACGGATTAGCACCTATCGTAAAAAAATTAGATGAACTAGGTATTACCATTTATTCCACCGGAGGTACAGAGAAATTCATTAAAGATCAAGGAGTTACAGTAATCCCTGTAGAAGATGTTACTTCATACCCGTCCATTTTGGGAGGAAGAGTAAAGACATTACATCCCAAAGTATTTGGAGGAATCCTAAATCGTCAAAATAATGATAGTGATGTAGCGGAGTTAACACAATATGAAATTCCACAAATCGATATTGTAATTGTAGATTTATATCCTTTTGAGAAAACTGTGGCTTCTGGAGCCTCAGAACAAGACATCATCGAAAAAATAGATATTGGCGGAATCTCATTAATTAGAGCTGCCGCAAAAAACTTTGCCGATGTTACCTGCGTGGCTTCTGTAGATGATTATTCAGGATTTTTAGATATTATTTCTGATGGAAAAGGCAGTATTTCATTAGCTGATCGTAAACGTTTTGCTGCAAAAGCATTTAATGTTTCTTCACATTATGATAGTGCTATTTTTAATTACTTTAATAATGATCACGCTATTGCATCTCTCAAAATTAGTGAAACCAATGGCAATGCTTTGCGATATGGAGAAAATCCGCATCAAAAAGGGTTTTTCTTTGGGGATTTTGAGGCTATGTTCGATAAGTTACACGGTAAAGAATTATCCTATAATAATCTTCTTGATGTTGATGCTGCAGTAAATCTAATGAATGAATTTAAGGGAGAAGCTCCCACTTTTGCTATTTTAAAACATAACAATGCTTGTGGTTTAGCACAACGTTCGACGATCCATCAGGCATATATTGATGCATTAGCAGGCGATCCTGTTTCGGCATTTGGAGGTGTATTAGTTAGTAATTCTGAGATTGACATTGATACAGCAAAAGAAATCCATACATTATTCTGTGAAGTTGTCATTGCTCCTTCTTATACTGATGAGGCATTAGAAATATTAAAAGGCAAAAAAAACAGAATCATTTTAGTACAAAAAGATATTACTTTACCTGAGACACAAGTTCGTTCTTGTCTTAATGGAGTACTAGTTCAGGATAAGGATCTAAAAACAGATGCTTCTGATGATCTAAAAACTGTTACCAAAGTAACTCCAACAACTGATCAGGTTGCCGATTTATTATTTGCATCTAAAATATGTAAACATACAAAGTCTAATACCATTGTATTCACCAAAGAAAAGCAGTTATTAGCCAGTGGTACCGGGCAAACTTCCAGAGTTGATGCATTAACACATGCTATTGAGAAAGCAGCATCTTTTAATTTTGATCTTAAGGGAGCTGTGATGGCTAGTGATGCATTCTTCCCGTTCCCTGATTGTGTAGAACTAGCAGACAAAGCCGGAATCCAAGCTGTCATACAACCAGGAGGCTCTATAAAGGATCAATTAAGTATAGATTATTGTGATGAAAACGGAATTGCAATGGTAATGACAGGAACTCGTCATTTTAAACATTAATTTTAGTACATTTACTTAATTCTAACCCTTTTTATTGTTTTATATGGGATTTTTTGACTTCTTTACTGAAGAGATTGCAATAGACTTAGGTACTGCAAATACCTTAATTATACATAATGACAAAGTGGTTGTTGACAGCCCATCAATAGTTGCCAGGGATATTATGTCTGGAAAAATAATTGCCGCAGGTAAAGAGGCAGCAATGATGCAGGGAAAGACACACGAAAACATTAAAACTATTCGACCTCTTAAAGATGGCGTAATTGCCGATTTTGATGCTAGTGAAAAAATGATAAGTATGTTTATCAAAGACATTCCGGCATTAAAGAAAAAAGTCTTTACTCCAGCACTGCGTATGGTGATCTGCATTCCCTCAGGGATTACAGAAGTAGAGATGCGTGCGGTTAAAGAAAGTGCAGAACGAGTAAATGGAAAAGAAGTTTATCTTATCCATGAACCTATGGCAGCAGCCATAGGTATCGGGGTAGATATTATGCAACCCAAAGGAAATATGATTGTAGATATTGGCGGAGGTACTACAGAAATTGCAGTGATTGCACTGGGGGGAATCGTTTGTGATAAATCAGTAAAAATTGCCGGAGATGTATTTACCAATGATATCATTTATTATATGCGTACTCAACATAACTTATATGTAGGTGAGCGTACGGCAGAAAAGATAAAAATACAAATAGGTGCTGCTACAGAGGACCTGGAGATACCACCAGAAGAAATGAATGTACAGGGGCGAGATCTTTTAACAGGAAAACCTAAACAAGTTCAGATTTCTTATAGAGAAATTGCCAAAGCCCTAGATAAATCGATCTTGCGAATTGAAGATGCCGTGATGGAAACATTATCACAGACTCCGCCAGAATTGGCAGCAGATATCTATAATACAGGAATATACTTAGCCGGAGGAGGATCTATGTTACGGGGATTAGACAAACGCTTATCTCAGAAAACAGATTTACCTGTTTATATTGCAGAAGATCCCCTAAGAGCTGTAGTAAGAGGAACAGGAATTACCCTAAAAAATATTAATCGATACAAAAGCGTGTTAATTAAATAGTTGTTTTTCAGAAAAAAACATTCGTTTAATATACCTAGAAAATGTTTTTTACGTTATTGTGCTTTTGATTGTTTTTAATTATACCTTGAAGGTTATTAAAACTGTTAGTTTTATTTTAGAAATTAGTATCCCCTATAAATCATGCAGCAGATTATTAATTTTTTAATAAGGAACAAAAACTTCCTGTTATTTCTGTTTCTGCTCTTATTATCATTACTATTTACTATACAATCCCATAGTTATCATAAAAGTAAATTTATTAGTTCTACTAATTTCTTAACTGGTGGTATCTATGGCTGGAGATATTCCATTAGTGATTACTTTGGGCTAAAAGAAAAAAACAGACGACTCATAGAGGAAAATGAAAAACTTCGCAATCAACTCAGCCTTTTTTCTAAAGAAACTACTCCTGTCATTTATATTGATACAATCTCATTTAACAGACCATTCACCTTCATAAAAGGGAATGTTTATAGAAATGATTATAGTAAAGCAGATAATTATATCCTGATTAACAAAGGAGAAAAAGATAGTATCAAACCAGACATGGGCGTAATTACGGATAAAGGCATTATTGGAATCGTAGAAAACACATCTAAAAATTACAGTAGAGTAATTTCTATATTAAATAGTAATTCCAGAATTAATGCCGGTTTAAAAAAATCAAACCAATATGGATCGCTTATGTGGAATGGCAAAGACCCTAATATTGTGCAACTAGAAACGATCCCAAGACAAGCTGTCTTAAAAAAAGGAGACACTATCATTACTAATGGGCGCTCTACTATTTTCCCCAAAGGCATTGGCATAGGAACCATTTTAAATTATGAATTGGATAAAAATCAAAGTTATTATCTCATAGATGTTAAATTATTTAATGATATGACTGATATTGGTTTTGTGTATGCTATCAAAAGTAATGAAGCGATAGAGGTTAAGAAACTAGAAAATTCTAAAATTAATGAATAATAATATTCTACTATATATCGGCAGATTTATTATTCTGGTTTTCGTTCAGGTTTTCATCCTTAATCACGTCAACTTTTTGGGATATCTCAACCCATATATCTATATTATTTTTATATTATTAGCCCCTATCACCATTCATAAAAGCCTCTTTTTGTTTTTGAGTTTTGTTCTAGGATTAACTATTGACATATTCGGGGATTCAGGAGGTATTCATGCAGCCGCTTGTCTTGTCATAGCATACCTCAGACCTATTGTTTTGAGATCAGTTTTTGGCTTAAGTTATGAGTTTCAAACCATGAAATTAAACAATGCAAGATTCGGAGAACGATTAGCTTATGTAATTTTATTAGTTTTCACACATCACATAGTACTTTTCTCACTAGAAATATTTAACTTATCACATATACTATTGATAGGCAAAAAAACGTTATTCACAAGCTTATTTTCTATAGTGGTTGTTATGTTGATTTTAGTGTTGTTTAGAAGAAAAGATTCATGAGAAAATTATTACTTTACCTTATCATAATAAGTACTGGTATTGTGTTTATTGCCAGGCTCTTCTATTTACAAATCTACAATACTTCTTTTACTGCATTATCAGAAGACAATGCTATTAAAGTTCTATATGACTATCCGCAACGAGGCGCAATATATGATAGAAACGGAAAATTATTAGTCACCAACCAACCGTCGTACGATGTAATGGTTATCCCCAGAGAACTAAAACCTTTTGACACTCTGGAATTTTGTTCTATCCTTGGGATTACTAAAGAAAAACTAATAAAACAGCTAAAGAAAGCTAAAGTATATTCTCCCAGAGTTCCATCTGTAGTTGTACCACAATTAACAAAAAATGAATATGCTTTTCTACAGGAGAAGATGCGGAAATTTGATGGTTTTTATATCCAGAAACGTTCTCTCAGGGATTATCAAACTACTAATGGTTCTAATGTGTTGGGATATATTGCTGAAGTTAATGACGCACTCATTGAGAAAGACCCGTATTATTTATCAGGTGATCTTATCGGAATGCAGGGTGTCGAAAAGCAATATGAAAAAGAATTAAGAGGTATTAAAGGGATCAAACGTATCCAGAAAGATAGATTTAACAGAGATATTGGTCCTTATAAAAACAAAAAGTATGATACACTACCTGTAAACGGAAAAGATCTTACCATTACCATTGATGAAGAGTTACAGGCATATGGACAGCAACTTATGGAAAATAAAAGAGGCGGAATTGTTGCCATAGAACCTTCCAGTGGTGAAATTCTCTCTTTGATTACAGCTCCTACATATAAGCCAGAGTTATTAGTAGGCAGAAAAAGATCTCCTAATTATACCAGGTTACATTATGATTCTATTTCCAGACCTTTATTTGATCGAGGTGTCAAAGGTGAATATCCTCCTGGATCTCCATTTAAAGCGATAACAGCTTTAATCGGACTACAAGAGGGTGTTGTAGATACACAAGAGAGTTTCTTTTGTAATCATGGGTTTCGCTACGGAAAAAAAGCAAAACTAGGGTGCCACTCACATGGGAGCCCTTTAAATATGATTCCTGGAATAGCGCAATCCTGTAATGCATATTTTGCAAATGTCTATCTAAGAATTATCAATAAATATGATACGCCACAAAAAGGTATTGATAATTGGAAAAAACATGCTGAAAGTTTTGGACTAGGGAATTATCTTGGCAATGACCTATCTAGCGGTAGCAAAGGATTGATTCCTAATTCAGATTTTTATAATAAACAATATCAATATCCAAAATATAAGTGGTATGCTACCGCTACCATATCTAATGCAATCGGTCAGGGAGCTGTATTAGCCACTCCCATACAATTAGCCAATATGACTGCCGCTATTGCCAATAGAGGGCATTTTTATACCCCACATATTCTAAAAGCGATCGACGGAGAACCAATACATATCGAAACATATACTAAACCCAAATACACTACCATAAATAAAGAGCACTTTACCCCTGTAATTGAGGGGATGCATCAAGTGTACACACAAGGAACTGCTAGATCACTACAGGTAGAAGGAATAGACATCTGTGGCAAAACAGGAACAGCAGAAAACTATACCAAGATCGATGGAAAACGAATGCAATTAACAGATCATTCTGTTTTTATAGCTTTTGCTCCTAAAGAAAATCCGAAAATTGCACTTGCTGTTTTTATAGAAAACGGGCATTGGGGCTCTCGATATGCTGGAAAAATTGCTAGTTTAATGATAGAAAAACACCTTAGAGGAATTATTTCCAGAACTGATCTGGAAGCATGGGTATTGACACACAGTTTAGAAGAAGAGTACGCCAAACCCTATAGCAATAAACCTTTTAAAATCAATCAATAATGGCTAGATCAACTATTGTTGCAATTGATTGGATTTCTGTTATTTTATTTTTGCTACTCGTTGGTTTTGGCTGGGGAAACATTTATTCTGCTTCATATGGTGACGAGGCATTCTCGATTACTGATTTTTCTCAACCCTATATAAAACAATTATATTGGATTGCCCTAAGTATTACTATCATTATCATTACCATGGCAATCGAAACTAAATTTTATGAGCGATTTGCCGGATTGATTTTTATTATCTCTCTTATATCTCTTCTTGGTCTTTTCGTATTTGGTAAAAATGTGAACGGAGCTACTTCCTGGTACGCTTTTGGACCTGTAGGGCTACAACCATCAGAATTTGCCAAAGCTGCTACAGCGCTTGCACTAGCCAAATTCTTAAGTGATATGCAAACTAATATAAAACTAACTAACCATCAATTAAGAGCATTTTTAATCATTGCACTACCAGCGTTAATTATAATACCCCAACCAGATCCTGGAAGTGCTTTAGTATATACAGCATTTTTCTTTCCATTATATAGAGAAGGATTAGCTGCCATGTATTTGATTATCGGAGCAGCAGCCTCAGTATTATTCATACTTACACTACTGTTTACTCCTTTATGGGTGGTTCTCTTTATTGCAATCTTAATAGCTTTAGTTTTACTTAAGAATAGAAAACACAAACCCAGGTATTCCCGATATATTTTAGTATTAATTATTATCACTGGATTTTGTTTCTCGGTCAACTATATTTTTAATAATGTTTTTGAACAAAGACATAGAGATCGTTTTAATATTGTATTAGGAAAAGAAGTTGATACCAAAGGTATTGGCTACAATACCAATCAAAGTGAAATTGCTATTGGTAGTGGTAGCTGGACTGGAAAGGGGTGGAAAGAAGGTACCCAAACCAAAGGGGGCTTCGTGCCTGAACAACATACAGATTATATTTTTAGTACTGTGGGAGAAGAATGGGGATTTATGGGCGCTTCTATTATTATTTTATTATTTGTAGGGTTATTGATACGTCTTCTTTATCTCGCAGAAAGGCAAAAATCTCAATTTAGCAGAGTATATGGATATAGCGTAGTCGGAATTTTATTTATTCATTTTGCCGTCAATGTAGGTATGGTTACCGGATTACTCCCTACCGTAGGTATTCCTCTCCCGTTTTTTAGCTATGGTGGTTCTGGACTATGGGGTTTCACCCTTTTACTTTTTATTTTTATAAAACTCGACTCGAATCGCGTGAATGAATGGTAATCTCAAAATTTCCACTCTTGATCGTTCGAAGACGCCTCTAACCTATCCTCCACAACATCATCTAGCTTAGGAAAAAAGTCAATCCCGGTTAATTTTTCGATACGATCCACAGGAACTACAAAATCACTTAATTTTTTATCAGAATCTTCATGGGGTATCAGAAAACCAATCATTTTTGGTTCTTCAGAGCTCATATCCAATATGATCTTATAAAAATATTCTGGTACAGATACAGCCTCATACCCTATAGTCTTCAGATCAGTTTCCAGAATTCCGCCTGTAATGACATAAACGTTGTTATATATAGTCGCCCAATAACGAGTTTTTTGCTCCAAAAGATTCCAGATACCTGCATTAAACTTATGATTTTGTGGAGAAATATTTGAAGTAAGAAACGTTTCTTCAAATGCTTTATACGTAAATCTTCTATCTGCAGCAGGACATAAATGACCTTTGTCATACCCTGAATTCTTATAATTTCTCCAATCTGCAGACGAGGATCTGATCTTTTTATCTATCTCAAAAAAAGGTCTTTTAAATTCATTTTTAGAAAGATGCTCTTTTTTCAATTCATAAGCAACCCATTCTGGTTGTTCATGTTTTTCTGAATAGGATAATGAATAATGAGAATGAGAAACCACAATTCCGGTAGTCGAACTCGGAAGATAAAAGAAACTAAACACCGATGCCTCCACTCCTGGATCTGAAAAATTCACTTCTTTTTTGTCCAGATAATCTTCAAAATAATAAAAACCTATTGATACTGAAATTATTAATACTGGATAAATATACCTTCTTTTCAAATTTTCTGATTTATAATTGATATAAAACCGTAAAAATATCAAAATAGCGACATATAAGTACTGTATATCATTTCTTTTCATTTTTGAAGCAGGAAACAAAAAAACCGGATTCAGTTTACGGTGATTTCATTTTAAGAATTGAATTACATAATGTTTTCAAAGTAGAATATAGTATTATTAGTTTTACCTAAGTATGCCACAGTTCCGGTCAAACAAATGAAAATCAAGACATTTCATCTAAACATATAGTAATTTACTAAACTTTAACACAAAAAAAATCATTCAATTTGTGGATAGCTAAAAAAACATAAAATATTTAAAATCAACAACATACAATAATAATTAACATAAATAAATATTAAAATTACGGTTATACCGTTCTTATTTTGATCTTAAACATCGTGTCTGATGTCTTCTAAAATATCTAATTTAGAACACTTGTTAGTTATAAAGATATAATACTATTATTTTTTGAGTATTTATTGTATAAAATCTAATGTATGTAAATTTGAGATCCTTTATATCCTAGTGTCTCCTTGACGATACTCTTTTTTAACAAATAAGTACTTTTAAAAAATTTATGAAAAATAAAATTGAGAATATCATAGAAAGTGTTTTAATCCAAAATCGGATCGGAGATTACGATAAAAAGGATTTAGAGTTACAACTTCAGATACATCCCAATTATCCAAGTTTTCAATCTATCACTGATACTTTAGATTATTTTGATATTGATAACATTGCTGTAGAAGTACCTATAGATGCATTGGATCAACTTCCCGAAAGTTTTGTTTCCTTGGTAAAAACAGAAGACTCTGAAGAAATTGTTGCCGTTATCAATAAACGAAACAAAATACAGCTTAAACATACCAGCCTTAAAGACAAAAATTATACTTATTCTGAATTTAAGAAAATATGGATTCCAAAAGTAATTGCTGTAGAACATAGCACAAAAAGCAATTTATTTTCGCAAAAGTCTGTCTTACAAAATATTTTATTAGTAACACTTCTTTTAAGCACTATTGTTCTTGTAGTTGATAAATCATTAGGACTTAGTCAAATTCTATTTTTACTAATGTCGCTATCGGGGATTGTTTTTGGATTCTTTGCTGTGCGTGAGAGTCTTGGGATACAGTCTCAAACCATACATCAATTTTGTACTTCTGTCGGAAACTCGAATTGTGGTGATGTCATCAATAACAATACAGGAAAACTTTTCAAGAATTTTTCACTAGCAGATGCCAGTATCACTTTCTTCAGTGTTATTACCATATTTCAACTTTTTTATGGATTCAATAGTACCTTATTGCTCCCAACACTTCTTGGAATTCCCTTTATACTATATTCTATATATTCTCAGGCATTTGTAATAAAAAAATGGTGTGCTATCTGTATTGCCATAGCTTCTATATCAATAGGACTAGTTTTCATTGCGCTTCTTAATCTTTCTTTTAATTTTAGCCTGACATTGATTTCTGGCTTTATTCTGATCGCTACAACATTCACTTTGGCGTACATGTTTGCAATGCAAAACTTAATAGAAAACAAAGATTATAAAAGTGAAAATATAAAACTAAATCATTTTAAAAGGGATCCTCAAATATTTAATCATTTATTGAGTCTTTCTGAGAGGGTTGAGGATAAAACGAACATTATAAATGAAATTATTCTTGGTAATCCTAATGCTCCTTATAGAATAACAAGTCTTACCAACCCCATGTGTGGGTATTGTAAAACTGCGTTTGAAGCCTATGCCAGAGTTCTAAAAACGATGGATCAGCAATTACAAATCATTATACGATTAAAAGTTTCGTTTGATGACACAGATAATCAGGCTACACAGATTAGTTTACGCCTTTTAGAAATTTATCACGCTGATGGGTCTGATGGATTTATAACAGCATATACTGAATGGTTTAAAAACAGAACGTTCACCATCTGGATAAAAAAATATGGTACTCCAAAAAACAATAAAGATTATATAGAAGTACTTAAAAAACAATCAGACTGGGCAGAAAAGAATAATTTGTTTTATACGCCTGCTTCTATAATGAATACTAGAATATACCCTCAAAAATATAGTTATGATGAATTTTTTCATTTTACTAGTATGATGATTGAAAACAATCAAGAAGAAATCGTTCAAACGCCAGAAATAGATACAAATCCTGTGTAATGGTTTTTTACAATAATCAAACTATTGCCATAGCTGTTAAATATATATATAAAGAAGATTATGTTTAAAAATATAGATAAAATAAATAACGCTCATTTCACTTTCCTTAGCTTGGCTACTTAAAGGCTTTGATATACAGTAACAATCAATCCATAATTTCTGGAATTAATAGCTACAAATGCCTGGTAACATGCTTTGTTTATAATTATTGGATTGTTTTAACTAAAACTTTTCTAAATTAATAACAATACAGAAAAGCTTACTTTTAAAAAGACGTATTATTACTCTTTTTTCTTCACACACTCACTCAGAATATTTCCCCGATTGCTTATACCAATCGGGGAATATTTAAAACTTAATAAAATTATGAACTACACTTTTTACAATTAAAAAAACATTTCTAAAGAAAGGCATACTCACTGGCAATCAAAATTTTAAAACACACTAGTATTATCATTCATACCTAACGTGAATATTAGCAGACAATACTAATATTGCTGTGAAACATGATAATTATTATAAAAAAAACATTTTAAAACTCTTTTCAAAATCTATATTCTTAAAACCAAATGTAAAGGTCATCCTCAATTATAAAAACCAGAAGGTTAGGGTTTTCTTTGAACTCATTTTGACCTTTTATTTTTAACCGAAAATGAGTTGAAATTTGTCCAGATAAGGCACTTTTTTTAGTCTATAGTAGTACTCCAGATGAAAAAAGTAACGAAACATGGACGAATTTCAGCCATTTTTCAGAAAATAGAAATAAGTCAACAGAGTTCATTAAGAGCATACTAATAACAAATAAAGGAGTATATTTTTTTGAATATACTCCTTTTTATTTATCCTTTTACATCTAATGCATCGCGTAATGCATTCCCAATAAGCATAAAAGCCATCACAAGGCTCATAATACCAATCCCTGGTATGACAGCCAGATATGCTTTTCCTAATATAATATAAGAATAATGATCTTTGATCATTGCACCCCAGCTAGCCATTGGTGGCTGTGCTCCTATTCCCAAAAAACTAAGACCACTTTCTATAAGAATAGCTCCGGCAAAATTAGCAGCAGAGATCACAATAACCGGCGCCAAACTATTGGGTAATATATGTCTGGTGATAATTCTAAAATGATTGTAACCCAATGCCCTTGCAGCCGTAATATACTGCATTTCCTTTATACTCAAAACCTGACCCCTCACTACTCTTGCCACTTCTACCCACATTGTCAAACCTACCGCGATAAAAACCTGCCAAAATCCTTTTCCTAAGGCCAATGTAATAGCAATCACTAATAACAGTGTTGGAATCGACCAGGTCACATTAATCAACCACATAATAAACACATCCATTTTGCCTCCAAAATACCCAGCAATCGCACCGATAGAAACCCCCAAAAGTAATGATATCAAAACGGCTACAAAACCGATAGAAAACGAGATACGAATACCTATCAGCATTCTACTCAACAGATCTCTTCCATATTTATCCGTTCCTAAAAAAAAAGTTTGATTCCTTATAAATGTCTGTACAATCTCATCTTTATCAAGTCTTTGAGGAAAATTATCTAATTCTATACTTTTAGAAATCCCTGCAAGTTCTCCTTCTGTATAAGGAGTAACTTTAAGAATATTGTTTTCAAAAGTAAAATCTTCTATTGGAATCTCTGTATTTAAATTTTTTACTCCAAAAAATAGTCTTTCAAACAAAGATTGATCAGTAGACGTACCAGAAGGTATTGTAAGCATCTGTACAGAAAACCCTGGTTTCTTAGAATGTATAGACAAGTGCATCTGGTTTGCATTCTGAGAATTATCAGGTGCTAATATATATGCCAGCATGGCAATCAATCCACAAAAAACAATAAACCAAAAACTCAAAACGCCCCAAAAATTTTTCCTAAATCTTTGGAGCGCTATTGCTGTTAATGAATTTGATTTTGCCATTAAAACATATTAATTTTTAATGGTAAGTGGATTTTTAGATCTACGTATATTGTTGATTTTCATATCTTCCAGAACACTCAATGCTTCTTCAACATAAACATCTTTACTTAAACTTTTATGCCATCTTTTTCTTTTTTCTTCCAGAATTGTGTCTTTCTTCATCAAATCTTTTTCATATGGCAATGACTCAAATGATAAATTGGTTTTATAATCATTTAGCCGTTCAAATCGTTCTGCCTGCTTTTCATTTAATTCAATATTTGCTTTGTACTTATTATAATTTAATGAATATTTATTGACATCTCTTTTTTCTCTCACCCATTTAGCATTTTCTTCGATCAGTTTTAACTGCTCATTTGTTGCCATACGTGCCTTACTCTTATTGATTGTTTGATCAAAATCTATATAACCGTCCCATAATGTATAATCGGCAGCAGCTATCTTATCCCAAGGAAGGGGATTCTCCTGATCTTTTTCTCCTATATCAATATAACTATACCGATCCGGAACTACTACATCACTTTTTACTCCTTCTAGCTGTGTCGAACCTCCGTTAACACGATAAAATTTCTGTGTAGTAAGCTTCAAGGCTCCAAGGTCTCCAAAATCATTACTTCTCATCCATCTGTTAAGATCCATAACGTTTTGTACCGTTCCTTTTCCATATGTTTGCTTGCTACCAATAATAATAGCTCTTTTGTAATCTTGCATGGCAGCTGCCAAAATCTCGGATGCCGAGGCCGAAAGTTCATTCACCAGAATAACTAATGGTCCATCCCACAGCACATTTCTATCTTTATCACTTAAAACCTCTGGAGATTCTCCTTTAGTTCTGACTTGTACTATAGGTCCTTTATCGATAAATAAACCTGCAATATCGACTACGGTCTGTAAAGAGCCTCCTCCATTATCTCTAAGATCAATAACAAGCCCTTCCATGTCTTGTTCTTTAAGACGAATAATCTCTTGTTTTACATCC
Organism: Aquimarina sp. RZ0; assembly: GCF_008370685.1. Lineage (GTDB taxonomy): Bacteria > Bacteroidota > Bacteroidia > Flavobacteriales > Flavobacteriaceae > Aquimarina. The sequence continues at coordinate 4,612 of NZ_VTZU01000004.1, read as the reverse complement.
TTAGCAGCATTACGCTGATTATAATCCTGCATATTAAAATAAAACTTAGGTAAATTAATCACCCCATAAGCTTTATTATTTTTTTTGACCAAGGAAGATTTTGCATAGGTTTCTTCTAATTCTACAACATCTCTAACAATTTCAATATTCTCAATAGTGCCATCAACTTTTTTAACAGTAAGCATTACTTTAGTCCCTTTTGCCCCTTTAATAAGACTTACTGCGTCATCTAATCTCATCCCAACAATATTCACTGGCTCTACTTCATCTTCCTGCTTAACTTTCATAATAAGATCACCTACCTCTACTTCATTTCCTCTCCAGGCAGGACCTCCAGAAATAATCTCAATAATTTTTACATTATCATTCTTTTTTTGCAATCTGGCACCAATACCTTCAAGTTTTCCAGACATTGCAATATCAAAACGGTCTTTATCCTGAGGCGCAAAATAATAGGTATGCGGATCAAACTCTTCTACAATAGAATTTATATATATAGAAAACCAATCTTTTCTTTCCAGGTCATCTGCAAATTCAAAATATTCTTTTAATGACATTTTGGTAATTTCACGAGCCTCTTCTTCAAGAACAACTGCAGTTTTTCTCTTATAATTCTTATTCTTTGTAATAGAATCTATCTGCTCATCTACTTTATCATAATAACTAGATAGTGCATTAAACTTAAGTTGTAATCGCCAGCGATTTTTCATCTCCTCTTTATTACTGGCATACGCTATTTCTTCATAATCCGTATTAATAGATTCATCTTTTTCAAAATTAAAGGGATGCCCCAAAATTTCTTTATAAAGTGATCGGGCATCAGACATTCTATCTTGTAATCTATTATAAGTTAGGTTAAAAAAATCGATCTCCTTATCTCGAATCTGATCATCCAACAACTTTTCGAATTTCTTGAACTCGTCTATATCACTCTTATAAAAATATCTTTTTAAAGGATCTAAGGCATCTATATAATCCGCAAATACTTCTTTAGAAAAATCATCATCCATATCCTTTGCATCATAATGACCTTTACTCAAGACATAACTAATCAGATCTATCAAGATTCGATCTTTGTCCGGATCATCTTCATCAACTTTTGTGGTAAAGCTGCAAGAGGCAGCAGAAACAATTACGGTAAGCATCAATACCAAAAAACTCTTTTTCATACGCTATATTTTTGTTTTCAATGGCCAGATGAAACTTATCAATAAACATTCTCGAACTAACGCTAATTAAAAGAATGTTTTTTTGATTCATTACATACGTTCATTTTTAGTTTAGGGTTTCATGGCAAAATACATTAAAAATCGTGCCAATATAACGTAATAATACTAAATTTTTCTTAAAAGAACTAATAATATGTTCACCTCGTCATTAATAATATTTTTAGAGTAAAAAAAATGTATTTTTACATACGAAAAAACAAAAAAAATGCCTCAAAAAAGACCTCTTATATTAGTCACCAATGATGACGGTATTACAGCTCCTGGAATCAGGACTTTAATAAGTGTTATGAATGAGATTGGAGATGTATATGTTGTTGCTCCTGATAGTCCTCAAAGCGCAATGGGGCATGCAATCACTATTAACAACACATTATACTGTGACGCTATTGTTATTGACAACAATGCCCCTCAAAAAGAATATAGTTGTTCTGGAACACCAGTAGACTGCGTTAAAATGGCAACTCGTACAATTTTGAACCGGAAACCTGATTTATGTGTTAGTGGTATTAATCATGGCTCTAATTCTGCAATTAATGTGATCTATTCGGGAACAATGAGTGCTGCTGTAGAAGCTGGAATTGAAGGAATTCCAGCTATTGGTTTTTCATTATTAGACTATAGTATGAACGCTAATTTTGGGCCTGCTAAAAAATATGTAAGATCCATCGTAGAAAATGTCTTGAAAAATGGATTACCCAAAGGTATAGTGCTTAATGTCAATATTCCTAAAATGGATACTCCAGATATAAAAGGTGTTAAAATTTGTAGACAAGCCAATGCACATTGGGTAGAAGAATTTGACAAGAGAACAAATCCAATGGGTAGAGATTATTACTGGCTTTCAGGAAAATTTATCAATGAAGACAAAGGAGAAGATACTGATGAATGGGCATTGCATAATGGATATGTTTCTGTCGTCCCCACACAATTTGACCTTACAGCTCATCATTTTATACAAGAATTAAACAATTGGTCGTTACATGATTAAAAAAGAGATTGTTATAGGTTTTTTTATAGGCATACTTGCCAATACAATTGGCATTGTTTTATATATTCTATTATTTTCTGATTCAAGTATACCAGCAACATTAAAAGCTGCTAGAGTAAATAATTTTTTGGGAAGTTTGATAGCATTGGGAGCAATTCTCAATCTTATTATTTTCTTTTTGTTTTTAAAACAAAATAAACCGTATAGAGCACGTGGCGTGCTCCTTGCTACGCTAATTGCGGCAGTATGTATAGCAATTAGTAAATTTAATTAATACCGTAGAAAGTATAAAAAGATGAAATATTATCTTATCGCAGGAGAAGCATCTGGAGATTTGCATGGTGCTAACCTTATGAAGTCTATTCTTGAAAAAGATCCAGAGGCAGAATTTAGATTCTGGGGAGGTGATCTGATGCAAACTGTTGGTGGCTCTATCGTGATGCACTATAGAGAGCTTGCTTTTATGGGTTTTATAGAAGTATTGTTAAACTTGTTTACCATTCTAAAAAACATAAAATTCTGTAAACAAGATATTCTCGATTACACTCCTGATGTTATTGTCTTTATTGATTATCCAGGATTTAATCTACGCATTGCAAAATGGGCAAAACAAAACGAATTCAAAACTCATTATTATATTTCTCCACAAATATGGGCCTGGAAAGAAGGAAGAATCAAGAGTATTAAAAAATGCATTGATGCTATGTATGTGATCCTTCCATTCGAAAAAAGTTTCTATGAAGACAAGCATCAATTTCCCGTTCATTTTGTCGGACATCCTCTTATCGATGCAATTGCAAATCATGCACAGGTTATGCCAGAAGAATTTAATAAAATGCACAATCTCGATAACCGACCTATTATTGCTATTCTTCCCGGAAGCAGAAAACAAGAAATCAAAAAAATGCTGGAGATAATGCTCAGTATCGTTGATGATTTTCCTGACTATCAATTTATAATTGCAGGAGCACCGAGTCAGGATCCTGAGTTTTATACGCCTTTTATAAATAAAGAAGGGGTTCATCTGGTTATGAATCAAACGTATAACCTTCTTAGCTTAAGCAATGCCGCTCTGGTAACTTCTGGTACGGCGACCTTAGAAACTGCTTTGTTCAAAATCCCTGAAGTTGTATGCTATAAAGGGAATTGGATTTCATATCAGATCGCTAAGAGAATTATTGATCTTGACTACATTTCTTTGGTAAATTTAATTATGGACAAGCCTGTTGTCACCGAATTAATTCAGGGAGCGCTTACTACCAAAAGACTAAAAGAAGAACTTTCTACCATTATTGATGATTATAAGAGAGCTGTTATGTTTTTAGATTATTATGATCTGGAAAAAAAATTAGGTGGAAAAGGAGCAAGTGACAAAACTGCCAATCTTATTGTAGAGTCTATAAAATAACACATCCCAAAATGAAAAAAACACTATCCTTATTACTCCTCTTCTGTATCTTGCTTTCTTCTTGTGGTAGTACTAAAAAAAGAGGTATTAGTGCTTCAAAAAAAGCAAATACGCACACTAAATCCAGAAAAACAACAAAGGCTGAAAGCAAAAAAATTATAGGTGTTATCAAGTATGCCAAAACATTTGAGGGTACACGCTATAAATACGGAGGTACCACCAAAAAAGGAATGGATTGCTCTGGATTGGTCTACACTTCATTCAAAAAAAATGACATCGTACTCCCTAGAACTTCTAGAGCTATGGCAAGTCAGGGAACTAAAATATCTTTAAAAAATGTAGCTCCGGGAGATTTACTTTTTTTTAAAACAAATAAAAACAAAAATGTAATTAATCACGTAGGGCTCGTGGTAACCACAGGAAATCAGGTACAATTTATACACGCGTCTACATCTAAAGGAGTTACCATATCTAGTCTCAATGAACGGTATTGGAGTAATTGCTTTGTGACCGTCAGAAGGGTTTTGTAATCGGATTCCCTTTTTCGGGTTTAATTATCCCGCAAAGTCTCAGACTTTCTGAGCGGGTCATGACTATTTTTACTGTATCTTGATCTTGCCGCACTACCCCTGCCAATCTTTAATCGCCACTAGCAGATACTGGCTAGCGACATCAGGAGAACATTCTTCAACCTATACAAAATGATCATGGTTGTTTCTACTGTAGTTCAATTCACTTCTGTAGTGCACGAGATTTTAATAAATTTATTGCGGCTTCAACAGCCTCTTTTTGATAACTCTCACTATTAAGCACGATATTTTTCAATTCTTCTTCATACTTTTTTGCCATAATTCAAATATAAGGTTACCTCTAAAATTAATTTATTTTTAATCAAATAGTTATAGTATTTTACTGACTAAACACAGGTGAGATGAATAGTTACAAACGCACAGGAACAACTTCTTTATTTTCAGAAAGTTATCGATT
>NZ_VTZU01000051.1 GCF_008370685.1 Aquimarina sp. RZ0 | reverse complement strand
ACCTTAAAACGACTACAAGATATACAGCAATTATCACCGGAGAATAAAAGTCATGTATTTGCCTTATTAGATGCTTTTATAAAACAAACCAAGTTGCAGAGTATTATGTAACAAAAAAATCCACAACTCTACTGCTGTGGATTATCTTATATCTTTACCGCTTACTCTTACCGCCACTAGTTGCAAACTAGCGGTAGCAAATACTAGGAGCAGCGAGGGGTATTCTTAGTAAATACTAGCCATACTAGTAACATAGAGAATTAAAAAGTTTCTGCTTTTTGCCCTTCTTTGATACTTTCTTGTTTAGGTATATTTATAGGCTGTTTTTTAATTATTTTGATAGGTGTATCATCATCAACGCCTCTAGCAATAGAAGTACGTGCTTCAAAGCCACTATCGGTTTTATACATCATAAAAAAGACCCTCCAGCTACTTAATAATACATTAATCTTAGGATTAGGGTTAAAATTAAGTGTATCGTTATGACTCCAAGGTCTACAAGCTATTTTTTCTTTATAATGATATTCAGTCCTTTCTATAAAAGCACTATCCTTTGTAATACGGATTTCAAAGTCTTGCTTACCGTTACATTCTTCGAGATCTTTGGATTCTATAGAAAAATAATAATTACCTATCCATTCTGAGGAATAACCTATAAGATTGATACTATCTAAATATTTTTGATCTTCTTGATACCCTTCTATTTCATAATATTCATCACGTGGTAAATGAATATAAGGTAACTCATTTTTAGATTTAGCTTCTACAAATGTTAGTATGTAAGGTAAATCATCAAGGTTTTTTACTACCCAATAATCACGTTCCGGATCAATTAATTTTAAATTAAAATTAATTTCAGCTCCATATGCTGATTTAGTAGTAAAAGAAAATTCGTAATCACTTACCTTCGAGTAGCTCTCTATTTTTAATTTTTCTTCTTCTAAACCAGGTGTTAAAATATTTTTATTGCTAAAATCAAGAAAATAAGTATCACCTGTCTCATAAACATCTGTAGTTATAAAATCTAATGTATCTGTAATATGTACCTGATAAAATTTATGCCCAATAATATCATTTAATTTTATCTTATATCCTTGGATAGCATTAAATTTTCGTGTAACTGAATCTTCTGGTTCGATAATAGTTTTTTTCTTAGCCTCAGATAGAGCATAGATGGTCTCATTTTGTGTTTGTAAAACATCATTTAAGGAATCCGCAACCTTCAATTTTTGTTCTAGTCTAGCAATAGTCTCCTTATCTTGGTCACAAGAGAACAATATTATAGATAAGATTAATAATAATTTTTTCATTAGTTTGTTATGAATTTTTTCATACTTATTGCTACCGATATTATTGTTAACTGGCACAAGTGTGGCGCTTGAGAGCGAGATCATTTATAGTTTCTTATCACTACAACTCCACCAATCCCTGATCCGTAAGCTTGTATTTGGATACTTCTCTACGAACTTCTTTAACTGGATACATATTTTCTTCTGTACTGTTTTCTTCATCCCACACTTTAAAAATCTTATAAACCTCTAAATCATCTTTATCTAGTTTAAAATCGATATCATGATAACCACTTGTAACAGCATCCCCATATAATGCTGTAGAAGAACCATAAAGCTGAATAAAATCTTTTATTTCATTGTCATCCAATATAGCCATTTTTAAATATAAATTATCACTGTCACAAGTATAAAACATTAATTGATATTTTATATTTTCATAGTACATAATATCCCATACTGTCCCTCCTCCACAAAGATTACCCTCAACTACCTCATTTAATTCCTCAAGTTTAATCTTATCTAAATCATTACTATATTTATGGGTCAAAAATTTATCACTTGTTAGTGGAAAAAAGTCTAAATTATCTAAGCCAAAATAATACAGACAATTTTTGTTTCCTTTTAAGTTAAATTGCCCTTCTAAAGTTTTTATTTTATCAATATAGTTTTGCTCTTCATCAGATAAAGTAACTTTTACCGAAGTATTAGGTGTATACCAAGATTTGGTTTTATAATACGTATTTAAGTCTTCACTCTTAAAAACATACCCTTTACGTGCAAAAACTTCGTTTCTAATTAGACGTAATTCCTCTTTGTTTTTTGTCTTTAATACTTCTTCTGATAAGAATTGAAAAGAAGTAGCTATTTGATCAGTTTGCTCAGTTGTTCCGTTTTGTCCTTTGCAAGACAAGAAAACACATAATAACAGGAATAATAAAAAATTCTTCATTATATCTTTATAATTGTTTTGTGTAATTTTTAGGTCTGTAATAACCTATCCAACCACCATGACTTGCCAATGCTCTTCCTGTTCTTTGATATACAGAAGTACGGGTACAATTATATCCTTCATATCCTTCGTTATTTCTATTGTGATTTTCATCCGAAGAACCACCCATTCCAATAGCCTCTAGAATAGTAATATTATCACCATCTACACTATGTACAATACCCGTATGCCCATCAGTATCTGATCTAGACCAAACGAAAATATCTCCAGCTTGAGGTATAAAGTCTGTTTTATCACTTCCTGTTATAAATTCAATATTGTCATTACCAAGTTTTTTTCTAAAACTTTCTTGAGTTTTCATCTGGTTAGTTACAATAACTTTCATTTTATCAGTAACTCCCAATTTGAATAAGTAACGGCATACAAATTCAGAACAATCCATTCTTCCTAGTGCATCTTCTGTTTGATTGGAACGTAAACCAGTTCTTTTAGTACCAGCCCATTCTCCTTCTTGTTTATACTGCACATGTTGATCTGCCCACTTACGCATTTCTTCCAATACACCCTCTCCATATTCACGAGGATTTTTACTAGTATCGGTAACACAGTTGTATGGATAGTTATTAAATGCTTCTTTAAATTTTATCCAAGCAGCACGTCGCATTTTATAACCATTAACCTGAGATGTTTTTGTAGCGTTTGGAGCATTTATCTTTTTAGAAGTTCCAAAAATATCATCCTTTTCTGCAAATTCATTTACTTTATTTTTCTCCCAAAACCAACTCCCTGTATCAGCAGCCAATTCTAAACTACTAGTAACTTTTTTATAATTCGTCCCACTTACAATATTTTCATGTCCAGACACATCGGAATACGCTTTGTAATTATAATCATGTGTTATATGAATAAAACCACGTCCCTTATAAGGCATATATCTATGATTATTTCCACTTTCTTCCAGCTTAGAAAAATATTGTGTTTCCACATACATATTGGCTAAATAATGAATCTTATGAGAACACTTCGTAATTCCGCGCTTAGCAAAAGAAGCGTTTAAGACCTCGGCAAGTTTTTCATAGTTGTTTTGATCTGATGAAGGAATATCGTGACTGCTGTGGAATAACATGTGATCTTTATGAACTAAAGAAATATGCTGTTTCCTTCCTTTAGCATCTTTATAAAAAGTATTATAACGAACATAAGTAATAATCCTTTTTAAGTCCTCAGCAGTAAACGGTTTATTACAAAAACACTCTCCAGTTTTTCCTTCTTCGAACATCAATTTCATTTGATTAATAAAAGCGATTGGATGAAAATGATAGATCGCACTGTCGCCAGGAAAAATACGTGCTGGTGTTTGGGGTGTTTCTTTTTTTGTTTCAACAGATTCTGTTTCTGCAGGTTTTGTAGGGGTTGCAACAGCTATCGTTGTAGCCGTAGATTCTGCAGGTTGATACATTGCTCTATGTTGATCCGTCACCCCAAAATCTCTTTTTTTAGCGTTTGTTTTCTTGGTTTTTGGAGCGGGTGGAGTATAGGGTTTGCCAGCAGTTTCTTCCCAAAACATAAGATCTGTTACTTGAGTGTTTAGGTTGCTAAGATATGCTTTTTTTTGGCTTTTCATGGCATCGATTACACTTTGCTCGCGCTTATTTTTTTTGGCAAGGTTAATTTGTGCATCATAAAACTTTTCTACATCGGCTTTTACTGCTTCATAGGTATAACTCCATTCGCTTTTGTGTTTGGCAACTACCCGACTCATTTCATAACGAATTTCTGTTAGCCCCATTGCCAATTTTACTTCGTCTGCGTTTATGGTAGCCCCTTCGATATTAAAATTCTCCCATATTTTTTTAATAAAATCACTTTTGGTCTCTGTAAAACCCAGTGTATCTTTTATTTCATAAATATACTCATCGCCTCCGTCTAATATCGTAAAGCCAAATTGCTCCCAATTGTAGGGGCTAAAAAATTTCTTATCCTCGAACTTATCAATCTTTACCCAGCCTGTCTGTACGTTTTCTAGGTCGTTACCCAGATATAGATTAAGGGTTTTAACCTGTCTGTAATGAAAATCGCCACCTTCCTCGCCTATAATAATATCTTTTTCTTTAGTGCGCTTTATCACAGTAGGCTTTTCTAATAGAAAATCTATATCTTTTTTGTTGGCTGGTCTTGCCAGCCAGATATCGGTTACATCTTTTATCAGACCGACTTCATCATTGATTTTGGGAGTATATCCTCTGTCTAATATATGGTCTTGTACTTCTTGCTTTTTATTAAATTCATCGATATTAAACTCTACGATTCTATGGGTAGCATCTTTGTTGGTGGATTTTAGCTCATCTCCGTTTTTATTGCAGGCGCCTTTCCATTTTAGCTCAAAACCGGATACATTAGGCAGTTTATTTTTAAAAAAAGCAAACAGCGTATCTACATCCTCGTGTACTTTGGGGTCTTTGCCGGTATTGTCAACCGGTAAGATTTTGTAATTGCTTGGACTGATTTCAAATTTTTTATATACCTCTACAGGTAGGATAGCTTGTATGACGTGTTCGTCTTCGTGGATGATATTGGGAACTATAGGTACTTCTTCTTTTTCTGTGTAGATATATGTTAATCCCCTGTATAAAGAATCTTTATCTCCTTCAATCCCATTTTTATTACAGTAAAAAGACCCGTTCGAAAATAAACGAGATACTTCTGTAAGACTTAATTTCCCCTTAAATACCGCATTTATCTCATTAAATTTTAGGGTTTTTTTTGGGTTTACCAGATAATGATGTTTGGGTTCTTTGGGATCATTTTTTTCCCATTTTATCAATGTTCCATCTGTAGTCTCCATAAGACTACGTTTAAGAATACCTGTTACTTTTTTTTCAATTTCTCTATTATAAGTTGTTTTGGTTACATTTTTTCTTCCTACTTCTTCAATTTCATTTTCTGGCCCCTCTTCCTCGTCCAACTCATCATTAGGAATAAAATTCGATACGCTCACCCTAGTATTATCAGCCTCAATAGGTTTCATAGGGGTAATGATATAATTGAGAATATTTTCTTCATTTCTAACACTCTTGTATACTTTGGTTGGAGTACTTTCTGTGGTAAACTTGTAATTTTTAGACAAATCCGAAAACGGAATCCAAAAATCATACGCCCACGGTTTTTCTTTTGATGCGTACTGAACTTTGACCAGCGTATTTTTTACATCTGCTATATGGATCAGTGTATCTTTTTTGGAAACCGTACCATCAAATATTTTAGAGATATAGTCAAAATTTACAATGTCATAGACTATTTTTTTGCCTTTTGATTTTTCTTTATTTACGGATAGTGCGCCTTTCTCTACAGTACGTTCTACGGTAGTTAGCATTTTTACTTTGCAGAACTTATCTTTTCTGGCTAGTACCTTTAAAGGAGTTTTGGCTTTTAGAGTGGGATTATTGGGGGCTTTTAAAGATTTATAAAGGGTAGCACCTTCTGGTAATTTATAGTATTGCTTTTTTTCCAGAGGTTTTTCTTCTTCAGAGTAAATATCGAAGGTATTGTTCAGAAATTTTTTGATCGTATCTTCGTTATCAGGTGCCATAAATATTTCATGATGGCATACATAATACTGACTTTGGGCTGCTTTACTCTGTTTTAAACCGGTGTAGCCTATTAACTGATCTGCTTTTACAGGGATATCACAGGCTACAATAGCATTTTTTGTATACTTGGATTCATCAAGAGTATATACCGCGGTTATATGTTTACGATTTACAAATTCATTCTTCCCTTTGATGGCAATAAATCCGTTTTTTGCCTTAGCCTCTGTTAGTAAGGATTTTTTACTTTTTAGCACCTTTATAATTGGTGCATTGGCTGATGGTTGGTTACGTACCGGAATCCCCTCAATATTGGAAATGTCATTTTTGTAAGTAACTTTATAGGTGGTTTTGGTAAGTTTTTTGCTAATTCCGCTATTAACATTAGCATAATAATCCGTATGGTTCTCTCCGTGTAAGTCTTTAAACGGAGTGAGCTTTTTATACGTACTTGTTTTGGTTTTGCCATTACGCTTATAACTTAAGACAATCGTATTTTCTTTTTTGGAGTCATCAGCCAGCGTAAATTCTGTATTAACGGGCAATACAACTTCGGTATCTTTTAGTTTTTTGAACTTTTTTGTCTGTTGGTCCTGTTCAAATTTATAGACTCCTAAACCTTTTATTTTTTGATTTTCACCTGTTTGATATTCTTTTTTCGCAAGAAAGGCAGGAAACTTAACATTTTTAGACGTGTCCTTATGGTTATAGAGGTTAATTGGTAACAAATGGTTATACAGACTATAAAAAGTTACGTTTTCTACTTTCTTTTCGGTGCTTTCATTTTCTTTTCTTTTATTTTTTGTAATGTGTTTTACCAATTCAAAATCGTGTTGAATTATCATAAAACAGTTAGAATACTTATAGGTAAATTCTGTATCGGTTCCCTCGTTTTTTATTACTTTTTTATATCCATCTTCTAACCGATAGGCGATAATTCTTCCATCGGCAATCGCTTTTATCTTAACATCTTTTCCTTCGATATGGATTCCTCCGTGCCATGTATTCTCACCACCGATTAAGAAGTTTCCGAATTGGGTGGTAGAATCAAATTTCTTGACCTTTAATTTTTCTGCTGGAAATGTAATATTCATAGTACTTCTTAATTAAAAACTCACATTAAACTCATACAAATATCCATGCTGTTCTTCACTTTTTTTCTTAAGCTCTTCCTGATTGGCTTGTGCTTCTTTTAGGGAGTTCCCTGATAAGGCTGCCTGCATTTTGGCAAAAGCATTGATCTTGGGAAATGGTATTTCTGCAATCGGCATTACTGCACTGGGTACTGCCATAGAAGTACCTAATAAAACAGTCGGTTCTCCAGCGGTAATAGCGCCTCCGTGTGCTGTCATATCTCCTACGGTACTTGCGGGCATCCCCCCGATGAGTACATTACTGCATCCCATAGCGATGGTATCTGGTGGCCCTACGCAGATACAAAGATCTCCTATGACTGCTGCGGGTTTGTTGCCTATCAATACGGTCGGAATTCCTGGTCCCGCAATGGGGCCACCAATGTGGGGTACGGTACCCGAACACATCGGGCATACATGCATACTTCCTATAGTTGCTGCTGATCCTGGCATACTTAATTGATTTTTACGATTCCTGCAGAGACTTCTGTTAAGGCTTTTCCTGTTACTTTTGTCTGTGCTCCATTTAATTCTGCTGCTGTTTTTCCTTCTATAACAGCATTCATGCCTTTGGCAGTTAGATCGCTGGTAGCTTCTATCGCTAATGCTGCTTTACTTTTTATATTGGTGTCACTGTCTGATTGGGTAGAAATCATTCCTTGAGCCAGGATTTTGACATCTCCTTCGGCAGCAGATTCTATGTTTTGTTTCGCCTGAATATTGATATTTTCTTCGGCTGTAATCTGAATGTTTTTAGCAATAATTTCCAGATTTTCGGTTGCATATATTTGCAGAGATTGCTCGTGACTCTTATAGGTAATGATACTGTTGCGATCTTTATCATAGATTCTTAATTCTTCATTGCCTTTGGTATCATCCAGCTCCATAGTATGCCCACTTCTGGATCGTAATGCTTTTATATTATTCTGGTCTGTTTGCCAATCAGAAGGGGAGGCTACTCCATTATATAAAGATCCCATCATATAGGGACGTTCTGCGGAGTTATTTTCGAAACCGACCAAAATTTCTTCAGAAACTTCGGGGAGCATATGAAATCCTTTTCCTGATCCTGCATGAGGCGTGAGTATGCGTATCCATGGAGTTGTTTGCCCTGTAGCGAGTTGCCATTGAAATTGACATTTGATACGACCAAGACCATCCGGGTCGTTATTATCATAAACTTTGGCGACTTGAGAACCGCTTTTTGGGAATGCCAGTATGTCTGTCAAAGGGTAGGCAGCAATATCTGCGCTCACACCTTCGAAATTATTAACATAGCTTCCTCCTTCGTTTAACTGGTGGGAGACTTTGGTAATCCTGAAACTGCCATATCCTTCTGTTTCATCCTTTATCTGTACAACATTTCCCAGCTGGATACCTGGGTTATCACTTATCCCTATGATAAACACCTGACCATTTTCCCGTGCTTTCTTTTGTTTAGCAACCTGATTGTCCAGTCTTTGCTTGGACTGCGCATCTTCATATCCGTGTAAGAATACGGTGGATTCTTTGCCAAAGATCTCATTACTTTTACCACTGGTATAATTGGTGTGCCCCTGAGTATTGCTTGTTACTTCTTTTGTGCCCAGCTCATGAAATTGATTTGTTAAGTAATCATTGGTAACATATTTAAAACTATTGGGTTGCGGTTTTAGGTTCAATGAGAATTCCATAAGATTAACTCCATAGGATAAAACTATAGGGTCTGTCTGTTCTGGTAATCCAAAAATCAATGCCTGTCCATCATAATAGAACCATTCTCCATATTGTGCTGCCAGTCGTTTGGTATATTCAAAAGCACTCTCATTAGAACAGACGCTATAGAGTAAAGTATCCGTCAGAGAAGGATTGAAGCTGGTTTCCAGTTTACCCACATCATAGCCACTGTAAGTATTGTTTAGAATAGTGGCAAGATCTACTTCTGAGAAGGAGGTAAAATGTGCGCCATCATCAGCAAGGATACTACATCCCTGGATTTTTATTTTTACCAGATCCCCACCTTTCTGGTGAAACCCTTTGGTCATATTCACAGCAGTCACCAGTCCTTTAAAACGAAGCTCCTGATAGTCTAAGAGTTCACTGGCAGAAGCTACTCGTACAATAACAGTTTCTCCTAAAAAGTTTTTGGAGGAGTTTGCCAGTTCCTCCTTCATATTCTCTAGCACGTCCATTCTACAGATGAGTTCCATCTCATGATGGGAGGCTAGATCCTGAACGATAAATATGCTTTTATAGGCACTGATGATTGTTCCTGCCAGACTGATTTCTACGGTAGTTTGTAATGCCATATGATCTATATGTTTTAGGGTTCTATATTACTTAGTGTTAGATTTTGGTTAATTGTTACCTGTTTTTCTTAAAATAATCCCAAACATACGGCAATATACTTTGGTATGCAATAGGGTTGTCAGGGGATAAATCCCCTATTTGCAACTATTTAAGCGTTTTTTGGACAGCATGATATCTTTTTCTCATCAAAATACGTTGTTTTCTTTGTATACCTCATGTAACTGCCTTTATACTTTATATAAAATTGCATCTTATTGATGATGAATTTGTTGTTCTTTTTTAAAAATAATGATCAACTTTTGATTTTACTGCAATTGTCAACTGAACTTATCTGCTTAAATCATTTCTTTTTGTTTCATATTTCAAGATAAAAAACATCGATAGCCTTGCGACTTATGAATTTTCTTTCTCTTCTGAATTAAAGAAATAGTTTGATTCAGTATACGGTGATTTTATCTAATAGCTATTGCAAGTGATTGATTATGTGTGTATTTGTGTGTATTTGTGTGTGTTTTTTTTTGGAAGATGGGGTGTAATTGTATTGATAAATAATTAACATTTGTTTAGTAAATATTGGCATAGGTATAAGGGTAGGGGCAATGCAAGGTTATACGTTTTATAACAAATAAATCATTTTTTAAAACAAAAAAAAAACAGAAATGAAAAAAGTAATTTTTCTACTAGCCTTTATGATGATTAGCATTTGTTTTTCGCAAGGAACATCTGCTGATGCTTTTATTACCAAATGGACGACAACCGATCCTAATCAATCTATTACGATTACAATTAGCAATAATTTTTCTGGTTATAATTTTACGGTAGACTGGGGGGATGGTCAGACAACGACAAATGCTACCGATGATGTAACACATGAGTATGTTAATGCTGATGATTATCAGGTTGTGATTACAGGAGTGTTTCCTGCATTGAGATTACAATCATCACTCTTAGACGAAGTAGTTCAATGGGGAACAAATCCTTGGCAGTCTACAGAATTAATGTTTGCCGGAAGTCAAAATATGAATATTACAGCAACCGATACTCCTGATTTAACTAATGTTACCTCTATGAGAAATATGTTTAATCTATGTTCTTCTATGAATGCAAATATAAATACGTGGGATGTAAATAATGTCATCAATTTTGAGGGAGTTTTTAGAGGAGCAGCTATATTTAATCAACCATTGGATAACTGGGATGTAAGCAATGCTATGAACCTATCTAATATGTTTTTTGGAGCAAGATCTTTTAATCAGAATATAAATAACTGGAAAACAAGTAACGTAACTACTACGGCTGCTATGTTTAGAGATGCTATAACTTTTGATGAACCTTTAGACGATTGGGATATGTCTAATGTAGAAGATGTGTCTGAAATGTTTCGCGGAGCATTGATTTTTAATCAAAATCTGGATGACTGGATCACAGACAAATTTAACAATACCGGTTTTATGTTTATGGTAGCACAGAAATTTAATCAATCTCTGAGCAATTGGAATATGGAGAATGTTACTAATATTTCAAGTATGTTTAATGGAGCTGTAGATTTTAATCAAAATATTAATAATTGGAATACAAGTAAGGTAGAAAATACTTCAGGAGCTTTTGATAATGCAGTATCTTTTAATCAACCGCTAGATCAATGGGATATGAGTAATGTAACTGATATGTCTTCCATGTTTGCCGAGGCTGTTAGTTTTAATCAAAATATAGATAATTGGGATGTAAGCAGTGTAACTTCAGCCAGTGTTCTTTTTCTCGGAGCCACTTCTTTTAATCAACCATTAAATAGCTGGGATGTACGTAATATACAGGGTGAGTTTGAAGCTGTATTCGAAAATGCATCATCTTTTAATCAATCGTTATCAAACTGGAGATTAGAAAAAGTAGAAGCGTTGACAAACTTTTTTGATGGTAGTGGGATGTCTACACAAAACTATGACGCAACTTTGGTAGGCTGGTCTGCAATGACGACCGCTAATTTTTCTGTTAGGTTGGGAGCAGCTGGAATAACACATTGCCAGACAGGGCAGGATGCAAAAGATCTGATCATAAGTAAGTTTAATTGGAGATTTTTTGATGATGGATTGGATACATCTTGTACAACATTAAGCGCAGGTGAATTTGAGAATTCTGAAACAAGTCGAATACTATTTGATTATACTACAAAACAACTGCAAGTTACTAGTTCAGAAAAGAGTATTCTTTCTTATTTTGATATCACAGGAAGAAAAATAAATACTAAAAATGTAGAAAAAGGTAGAACAATTATCGATTTGTCCGAAATAGCAAGTTCTGGCTTGTATATTTTTAGACTAACAAGTGGTGAAAGTAATAAAAGCATATCAAAAAAAATAGTTATGTAGTAAATGTGTATAAAAATGATTCCATACTTTGAGTAATAAGATGGATTTATATTTTATAAACCTCCAGGGATAATGTATCCTTGGAGGTTTTTCTTTTATATTATACTATTTTTGCTTTAAAATTACCCAAATAAAATACAGTTGTTTTTTCTTTAGGCAAAAAAGAAAAGTTCAGAATGGCCTAAGCTACGGTTAATTTTTATTTTGAAGCATAAGGGGAAAAGAACAAATTTCAGTGGGTAATTTTAAGGTAGAAATAGTATTATTTCTATTTGAGTATTTTTTTTAAACAGAATTGAATTATAAAAACTTTGCATACCAGTTGTTATTTGATTTTACTCAATAATCAATATTTAAATGCTCCGAGCCTTGCCTCTAAATCGAATTGTTTTTTTCTAAATAACTACCTCTAAATCGAAAATGTTCTTTTTCAATAAATAATGCTACGCTTGCCCCAAGATAGTTTACGCTTTAATTTTTATGCTGAAATAAGGTGGTTTTGCCTTAGCCTTTTTTTGTTTTCTGATAAATAATTTTAAATCAGGATGGTATAAAAATCGTCTTATTTTGATAGAACAAAAAAGCTATAATTATTGTATTTGTTTTACTTTTGCGCGATCTCAGATGAGAAAAAAACTCTTGAATAGCGTGACTTTCGATATATTTTATTTTAAAATATGGAAGCGATACTGCACTTGATAAATTAATATGTGCTAACACTGAAATTTCCCTATCAACTACAAATAATTTTAAAAGGAAATCAATATCATTAAACACTCAAAAAAACACAAAACTACCAATTATGAAAATTCAAAACACAAGTAAACATTCACTAATCATTCTGGCTATACTCTTATTAGGCCTAAAAGTAATTAACGCTCAACCTGTAGCAGCTCCAAATGGTCATTACTGGTCATTATTTCCTGCATTAACTGATGAATTCAATGAAGCTTTTGATAGTGAGAAATGGACAAAACCTTTATGGGCTTATGACAATACACCTACAGCTATGATAACTTCAAATTCAGGAGTATCAGGAGGAAATATGTGGATACGTGCCACAGCAGGTAGCGGAAACAAATGGTTTCTAGGTTCTAGAGTAAGTTCTAAAACTCCAATAATTTATCCTATGTATACAGAATGTCGAATAAAAGCTTCCAATCTTTCTGCGTTTAATACTTTTTGGATGAATGCAGGAGATGCTTACAATAGAGAAGAAATTGATATTTTAGAAGCCAATGCAAACCCAAGTTGCTGTGTTCCTCGTTTTCCATATACGATGAACTCACAGTATTTTAAAGTTGTAAATGGTAACGAAATCGGAAGAAATAAAGGTGATTTTGATAAGCAATTTTGGCCAGATTACGAGAAGCGTAATGTAACATGGTTTCAAGACTATCACACTGTTGGTGTGTATTGGGAAAGTCCATACAAAATGACATTCTATTTAGATGGATCTCCTACCAAGACCGTTCATTCTATATATCTATCAAGACCTATGTTCCTTAATTGGGATATATGGACTTCTGACAACTGGTATACTGGGGGTATCGCTAATCGTGAGGATTTATATAATCATGCTATAAATACAATGTATGTAGACTATGTACGTACCTGGAAAGCGATTCCTGTTGGCTATAAAACTTTGAATTCAGATTCAGACTTAAGTGCTTCAAAAAAAATTAGTGTAGCACCTAATTTTGTCACAAATTATACAACAGTAAAAGGCCTAAAGACAGGCAAAACATACAAGTATCAAGTTGTAAACGTTGGTGGAGCACATGTTATTAATGGATCTTTATATGAAGAAAATAACCGCATTAATACTGAAAATTTACCCTCAGGTGTTTATTTTATAAATATGGCTTCGGATAAAGAAGAAACAGTCCTAAAGATCGTTGTATTATAAAAAATAATCAAAAAATAAATTTTTCATTATGAAGTGGTTTAGACTTTTTTTTATTCTAACGGGAAAAGACAAGTTGATAACGAATAGAGAAAAGTTTAAACCATTTCAGTTCTAAAAATACGATAGTAAAGAAAAATATGAATCGATTAAATTTAGTTTTAGTAAGTTGTTTCTTGTTTATTGCATGTAATAGTAGTCAAAAAAAACAGGAAGAAAACAAAGATGTCACAAAAGATCAGGAAGAAAAGAGTGAAGCAGCAACAAAACAAGTAGAAAGAGAAGCTTTTATACCAACAGATTTTATAGTTTCAATTTTATCTCAATTACAGATTAAACCTGTAGAAGTGTATCAGGAGTTATTAGTACAAAAGAAAATGCCTTATGACTCCAATAGTACCATAGTAGTGATTCCAAAAATAGCTAAATTGGATGCCGATGGAACATCTTTTTCTCTGGATAGCTATATTCTTGTAGTAGATTCTGAAACAGCTGTCATACAGCAACAGTTTTATGAGAGTAATGCTACCAATGGGTGGAGTTCTGATGCAGTCAGGCTCGCAGAAATATCAATTGATACAGCAAAATATATGGTCACTAAAGATCTAAGAGCCTTTGGAGTTAAACTTTTGTTCATAGGAGCCTCTAAAGTTAATCCTTATAACTATAATTCGCTATCACTCTTCGTTCCGGAAAAGAATGGATTAAGAAAAATATTGAATGCCTATGAAACAGCATCTTTTTCTGGAGAATGGGATACCCGATGTGAAGGAGAATTCATTTCTGTAGATAAGAAATTGATTATACAAGATGAGCAGAGTTATGGATATTTTGATATTTTAGTTAAAGCAGGTATGACTACCACTATTGCTACAGAAAAAAGTGTAGATAATTGTGAGGAAAAGAAAACTGATTCTAACTATGAAGAAATATTACAGTATAAAAACGGAAGCTATACTACACTTGAGAAGTCATATGTTTTAGCAAGCAAATCTCCCTGCCAACTGCAAATAACTTTAAAAGGAAATCAATATCATATAAAAACGACAAAAAGAGAGCAAAAAGGTACTTTTAGCATTAAGGAAGGGGAGATTACATTTAGGAAGCTTTTGGGAGATGATCCTAAAATAGAAATTCAAGGAACCTATACCGAAAACGAGATTACGATACAGAATTATGGCAATGCAATGAATTCTTTTACATTGCTGGAAGAATGCGGAGATCAGAAATATTTGAGATTGATAAAAGAATAATACGATTTTCAGAACTAATATTCTAATCTAATTCTCTTACCCAGATGTTTCTATACTGTACAGGATTACCGTGATCCTGTAGTTTAATAGGGCCTTTTTCATGTGCTTCGTTTTTAGGAAAACCGATATATTCTGTCGTTCCCAGAATCTCTACATTATCCTGTACCAAAACACCATTATGAAGTACGGTAAATGATCCGGATTTTACTTTTTTTCCTTCTGGATCAAACACAGGAGCGTGAAAGATAATATCATAGGTTTGCCATTGATCTGTAGCTTTTGTTGCATTTACTAATGGGATATGCTGTTTGTATATTGCTGTAGCCTGACCATTAGCATAGGTACGATTTTGATAACTGTCCAGAATTTGTACTTCATACCTGTTTTGAAAAAAAATACCACTGTTCCCTCTTTCCTGACCTTTTCCCCGTACAAGATTAGGAGCACTCCATTCCAGGTGTAATTGAATACTACCAAAATTTTGTTTTGTTTGTATATCACCCGCCCCCGGTTTTACAGTCATGGAATCGTCAGATTGAAGTGTCCAGGAAGCATCAGTACTATCTTTTGCAGTAATCCAAAGATCTAAATTTGAACCATCAAATAAAACAATCGCATCTGACGGAGTATTATTTTTAGTAAACGAAACAACTTTTGGCTCTGGTTCCCAGATCTCAGTTTCTTTAGGATCAGTAATTTCTTTTTTAGTAGTTGGTATCGCAATCTCTTCTTCTACCATTTCATTAGGAAGTACCTCCTTCTTTTTAGCTTCTTTTTTGGTACAAGAAAAGATACTAAAACCGATCAGTAGCAGATATGTGAGTTTTTTCATAATGTTGGGGTTAACGTCTTATATTAATTCTTAGATGAAATCACTGTAAACTGAATCAAATTATTTTTTACTCGATAATCGAGATTTAAATGCTCCGGCATGTCTCTAAATCAAACTATTTTTCTTATAAATACAAATCTAAAGGTGGGCTTGCCCCGAGGTATTTTACTTGACACAAAAATTTAATTACAAGCCTAATATCTTTTTTAGCTGTTCTTTATCAGTAGCTGCCCCTGCAAAATCGTCAAAAGCTTTTTCGGTTGCTTCAATAATATGCTTTTGTATAAATGGAGCCCCTTCTCGAGCTCCTTGCTCTGGTGATTTTATACAACATTCCCATTCCATCACTGCCCAGACATCACAACCATATTGAGTAAGTTTGGAGAAAATGGTTTTAAAATCTATTTGTCCATCTCCGGGAGAGCGATAACGCCCGGCTCTATCTATCCAATCGCTATAGCCTCCAAAAGTTCCTTTTTTCCCTGTAGGATTAAATTCTGAATCTTTTACATGAAAAGCTTTGATAAATTCGTGATAATGATCAATATATGTGATGTAGTCTAGTTGTTGTAGTACAAAATGACTGGGATCATAAAGAATATTTACTCTTTTATGGTTTCCTGTAGCTTCCAGAAAGCGTTCAAAGGTGATTCCATCATGTAAGTCTTCTCCAGGATGTATCTCATAACAGACATCTACATCTTGTGTGTCAAAATGATTTAGAATAGGAAGCCATCGATTTGCTAACTCTTCAAATCCCATAGACACTAAGCCTGCTGGTCGTTGTGGCCAGGGATGCATCGTATGCCATAGCAAAGATCCGGAGAAAGTAGCGTGTACTTTAATACCTAAGCGATTACTTGCTGTGGCAGCATTTTTAACTTGCTCAATTGCCCATTCTGTACGTTTTTTTGGGTTGTTCTTGCAATGATCGGGGGCAAAATTATCAAACATTAAATCATATGCAGGATGTACAGCGACTAATTGTCCTTGTAAATGTGTTGATAGTTCTGTAATCTCTAGTCCGTAATCAGAGATTTTACCTTTTAATTCATCACAATAGGTTTGGCTTGTTGCAGCAGTATCGAGATCTATTAATCGAGTTTCCCAGGTAGGGATTTGTATACCTTTATATCCTAATCCTGAAGCCCATTTGCATAATCCATCTAAAGAGTTAAACGGAGCTTTATCATCTATAAACTGAGCCAGAAATACTGCAGGCCCTTTAATTGTTTTCATCTGTTATATTTATTATTTTAGGGATCGTATATAGTATCTGTAATGATTAAAATTATACGCTCAAAATAGTCATTTCTTAAATTCTTGGCTCTTTTTTATAATGGTACCCATTTTGCATTTTGTTGGCTACTTTCTACAGCAGCATGAATAAACTTCATTCCTCTCACACCGTCAGCAACTGTTGGGAAATCCGGAATTGAAGATGGGTTTTTTCCATCTTTTATAGAGAATATTTCTTTTGCAAAACTTCTATAAATAGTGGCAAAACCTTCGAGATATCCTTCAGGGTGACCAGCAGGAACTCTTACATATTCTGATGATTCTGGATATCCTCCGTTTCCTCCAGGTGTAAATATTTGTTTTGGCTGATCCAGCCATTTAACAATTAGCTCATTAGGGTTTTCCTGATGCCATTCCAGACTCCCTTTGGTACCATAGATTTTGATGCCCAGATTATTTTCTTCTCCCGTAGCAATTTGAGAGAAAGTAATAATGCCTTTTGCTCCATTTTCAAGACGAATTAAAATATTTCCATCATCATCCAGGATACGCCCTTCACCAAAAGCAGTAAGATCTGCAGCAAGTTCATTGATTTTGATTCCTGCAATATATTCTGCCAGATTTTCTGCGTGCGTACCGATATCTCCCAAAGCGCCACCCATACCAGATCGTTTGGGATCTACACGCCAGGCAGCCTGTTTTTGACCTGTTTTTTCTACTGATGTTGATAACCAGCCTTGCAAATAGTGTACATTGATTTTTCTGATTTCCCCGATATCACCTTTGGCGACCATAGCCTTGGCTTGTTTTACCATAGGATATCCAGTATAATTGTGAGTTAATGCAAATATTTTTCCAGAAGAATGGACAACTTTTTCTAGCTCCAAAGCTTCATCTATATGTAAAGAAAGTGGTTTGTCACAGATCACGTGGAACCCATATTCCAACGCCATTTTAGCTGGAGGAAAATGCATATGATTAGGGGTGACAACCGCCACAAAATCCATTCTTTTGTCTTCAGGAAGTCTAGCTTCTTTCTCAATCATTTCTTCAAATGTACCATAGGCTCTATCATCAGATATTCCTAATGCTGCTGCAGATTGCAGACTCTTTTCTTTACTAGAAGAAAACGAACCACAAACCAGTTCTATCATACCATCAATACTAGCAGCTTTACGATGTACATCCCCAATAAAAGAACCAATACCACCGCCAACCATTCCCATTTTTAATCGAGTCATATTTACTTGTCTTTATATTCTATTTTTTCGTTTTTGAAAAAGATGGCAAATAAAATCATAACGGCTGCAGCAAATATAGCCGGAAAGACCCAAATACTGGTCCAGTTATGACCTTGTTCTAATAGATTCGCATCTGCTATTTTTCCTGCTATATAAAAACCAATAAGCATTCCCAGCCCATAGGTCGCTAATGTGATAAGACCTTGTGCAGAACTTTTAAATTTCTCACCTGCTTTGGTGTCAGTATAAATTTGACCTGATACAAAAAAGAAATCATAACAAACACCATGCAGTGCAATACCAATGATAAGCATAAAAGCCAGCTCACCAGAATTACCATAGGCAAATAGCATATATCTTACTGTCCAGGCAATCATACCTACCAGTATTGTTTTTTTAAATCCAAACTTCTTAAAGAAAAAGGGGAGGAGTAACATAAAAAGAACTTCTGAAGCCTGACCAATTGTCATTTTTCCTGTTGCATTTTCTACTCCCGATTCTACCAGAAATGGATTTGCCTGTGCATAATAAAATGCTAGTGGGATACAGATAAGTATAGAAGCAATAAAGAATAAAAGAAAATTTCGGTCTTTAAGCAGTTTAAAGGCATCAAGCCCTAATAATTCTGAAATTGTGACTTTTTCGCCTTTGCTGATTTTAGGAGGAGTTTTGGGCAGTGTAAAACTAAAAACACCTAAAATTGCTGATACAATAGCAGTCATAATAAACGTATTTTTAAGGAGTCCGTTAGAAATTCCATCTTCAGAATCCCAATGGAATGCATAACTTATCAACAAGCCTGCTGCAATCCATCCAATGGTACCAAAAACGCGAACAAAAGAGAATTGTTTAGCTGGATCATTCATTTGATTAAAGGAAACAGAATTAACTAATGCAAGTGTGGGCATGTATGTAATCATATATCCCAAAACATACGGATAGAAAGCTGCAAAATCAGTAGTATTTGCCATTTGATACATCAAAAAAGCTCCGATAAGATGAAGAATTCCTAAGATACGTTCAGCATTAAAATATCGATCTGCAATCAAACCAATAATAAAAGGTGCAATAATAGCTCCCCAGGATTGTGTAGAGAATGCCTGAGCAATTTCTCCACCACCTGCGTTTAGATTTTTTCCTAAAAAAGTACCAAGGGTTACAAACCAGCCACCCCAGATAAAAAATTCTAAAAACATCATCAGAGATAACTGAAACTGAATAGATTTATTCATAATAAAAAAAATAGGTGATTTATAGTTCTTTAGATAGATTTATAAGTAGATCACGTGTAGCTATGATGCCTTCTATTTCATCCAGTCGTTCTCCTTCATATTCGACTCCTATATATCCTTGGTATCCAGACTTTTTGATGATATTCAGCATCTTTTTATAGTCAATAGTAGTCTCATTCCCGTCACTATCAAAATCGTAAGATTTAGCACTTACTCCTTTGGCAAAGGGCATCATTTCTTCAATGCCTTTGTATCTTGGGTACTCTTTAATGCATTTTGATCCCCAACGTTTGCCGTCTTCACGTTCCAGGCAAAAATTTCCAAAGTCCGGAAGTGTACCACAATTAGGTTTATTGATGTTTTGCATCACCTTAGCAAGTAAGGAAGCATCAGATGATAAAGATCCGTGATTTTCTACGATTACATTAATTCCTCTGGTTGCAGCATATGTAGATAATTTACCCAAACCATCTGTAGAGACTTCAATCCACTTTTCCGGATCATTAGTGCCAAATAAATTTACCCGGATAGAATGACAGCCTAAAAATTGTGCTGCATCCACCCATTTTTTATGATTCTCAACTGTTTGATTTCTTTCTTTTTCATCGATAACAGCCAGATCTCCTTCTCCATCTACCATAATCAATAGATTCTGAACATTGTATTGCTTACTTTTTGCTTGTAACGTATCCAGAAGTGTCTGTAGTGCTTTCTCGGGAGTTGGTCCTTTTTCTAATTCTTTTTTATACAACTGACTTACATATTCAAGTCCTGTGAATCCTAATTCTTTAGCTTTTTTTGCAAAATCTATAGGATCAATTTCTCCAGACATCATTTTTTTATGCAGAGACCACTGCGCTAATGATAATTCAAAAAATGGAGGAGATTCTTTTACCTCTTCAATATTATTTTTTGTTTCTTCCTGATCAGGAGGAGAAATGTTTTCAGTTGTTTTGTTTTTACAAGCACTTAAGAGTACTAAATATATAAGCCCTTTAATGATCGTTTTGTGCATAATTTTTTGGTTAGGTTACATTAATGTTTACAAAGCCCAGTCTTTTCCACCAGTAAGATTTTTAACTGAATCACAACCGACATATTCTCCAGGAACAGGGAGGTAATTAAGTACATTTTTTGCTATTTCTTCTGAGGTTTTGAACCCAAATATAGATAAACTTCTAACAGAAGATAAAAAATTAAAAGAAATAGACTCTTTTGAAAGAGTTTTTATATCGTTTACAGATTTTAATTTATTGATTTCTTTCCGATACTCTCTTTGTTTTTCTTTAGGAAGTCTTAAATATTTAGCCAAAAGTGCATCATACTCTTCTATCGCTACATCATCAATCGTTTTTTTTGTAGTAATCCCAAGTTCTTTGAAGATAGTTATCATTCCTTGTGAGAATATTTGTGATTTTTCTTTTTCAAAAGCATTATTTACATATTTGTCAATAAACATAGGTATATGCAATGATTTTGCTCCCGGAGTATCAGTTTCCGGAATAATAAGGTCAACTATTTGTTCTAAGGCTTTACCCTCATCAACAGATAAGAGTTCGGGAAGCCAATCTAATATAATTTCCTGTCGACAGCTTTGTAGCAGACTAATTAATGCAGGAGTAGCGGCAATATATCCTGCTGATAATCCTATGTTTTTTAGAGCTTTTCTTCTGTTCATATGCATAAGAATTAAGCGTTTTTTAGTATTTGTTTGGCAGCGTGGTCTGCCGCTCTAGCTGTAAAAGCCATATAGGTTAGCGATGGATTTACACAGCTGGCAGAAGTCATAAAAGCTCCATCAGTCACATAAACATTGGGTACTGTGTGGATTTGATTGTGCTTGTTTAGGACAGATGTTTTTGGATCTCTTCCCATTCTGGCAGTTCCCATTTCGTGAATTCCTAATCCTGGCGCACCTATATCATCTCTGGGGACAATATCGGTAAAGCCAGCCTTTTGTAACATTGTAATTGCCTGACCGATCATATCTTTACGCATTTCTAATTCATTTTCTTTGAATTCTGCATCAAAAGTAATAGTGGGTAACCCCCATTCATCCAGCTTAGTATAATCCAGCGTCATTTTATTTTCGTGGTATGGGAGGCATTCTCCAAATCCGGTAAGACCAATTCTCCAGGCTCCGGGCTCCAGAATTTTTTCTTTCAATGCAGTTCCATACCCTAATTCGGCGACAGCATCTTCCCAGTTACTTCTACTGGCAGAACCTTGATATCCATACCCTCTTTTGAAGTTTTTCTGATCAGTATCACCTCCTATATTCCGAAAACGAGGAATATAAATCCCATTAGGCCTCCGACCTTTATAATACTTATCATGGAATCCATTATAGATACCATACGCTCCAGCTCTAAAGTGATGATCCATAATATTGTGCCCCAGTTCTCCAGAGTCATTACCCATTCCATTAGGGAAACGTTCTGATGTAGATTGCATTAAAATGCTGGCAGAAGCAATGGCAGAAGCGCATAAGAATATAACTTCTGCTTTAAATTGAATTTTTTCTTTTGTAAGGGTATCTATAACCTCTACCCCAGTAGCTTTTGTTGTTTTATCATCATATAAGACGCGATGTACAATAGAATTGGGTCTGAGGGTCATATTTCCTGTTCGCTCGGCAGCAGGTAGCGTGGAGGAATTACTACTAAAATAAGCTCCAAATGGACATCCTCGCATACAACGGTTACGGTACTGACAATTCATTCTGCTTTCGAATGTTTTAGTCCCTGTAATATGTGCTGTTCTTCCTATGGTGAGTAGTCGATCCTTATAATTTTTGGCAATATTTTTTTTTAAATGATCCTCTACACAGTTTAATTCCATTGGAGGAAGAAATTGTCCGTCAGGTAATTGTTCTAATCCAAGTTTTTCTCCGCTAACGCCAATAAATTCTTCTACCTTATCATACCACGGAGCAATATCCTTATACCTTACAGGCCAATCTACCGCAATCCCTTCTTTTTTATTAGCTTCAAAATCGATATCAGAGAGTCTATAGCTTTGTCGTCCCCACGTCAGAGACCTGCCACCAACATGATACCCCCTAATCCAATCAAATCTTTTAGTTTCATTATAAGGGTGTTTGAGGTCGTTAACAAAGAAATGTTTGCTGGCTTTGTCTGTAACGTAGCCAGTACGGTGCTGTTTAGTTTGTTGTTTAATATCTTCTCTGGAGGGTTCACCTTTAAGTTCATCATCCCAGGGATCATCATTTGCAGTTATATAATCATCGATATGGGTGACCATTCGACCACGTTCCAGTACAAGTGTTTTAAGTCCTTTCTCACAAAGTTCTTTTGCTGCCCAACCTCCACTTATTCCAGTTCCTACAACGATTGCGTCATATTTAGGTTCTTGTTTCATATATTTAGGTGTTTACCAATAATCTATAGCCTTAAAGATTTCTTTTGTTAAACATTGGATACATCAGACGAATTATCAATTACTTTCATATTTAAGAATCAGAAGATATATAAAATTTATCCAGTACTATTTTTCTCGATAGCCGAGATTTAAATGCTGTGAGGCAAATTTCGAAATCGAAATGTCTTTTTCAATAAATGCATCGTGGGCTTGCCCCGAGGTAGTTTACTTTTTTTAGTTTTGATAGCTAGTTTTGTTTATCAGTTTTTCTATAAAATGTTCTTACAAAAAATAATAGAACTCAATAGTGATCTTGCTTTAGGATATAGTATTTATATCTAGCTTTTAAATATAAGGAGTTTGTTTGTTTTTTAATACTAAAATTAACAATTCATTAATGAAAATGTTTAAATTTTATACTTCTTAAGGTTTAGGAAGCTTACTTTGATAGAATTACTAATTGCCGTTTTTGTTTTAGTCTACGGGAATATGAGATCACATGTATCTTATATTCATTGTAAATTAATATCTTTAATCAATATAATTTTCAATATAGTATTGAAATGGTTTAAACTTTTTTTGAATTCGCTACAAAAATGCTCTTTTTGACTCAATTTTCGACTTTTTTTTACTTAGTAGCTCTGCTATGAAGTGTTTTTTACACTTCAATTGATCAAAAAACAACTATTTTTTACCAGAATCAAGAAAGTCTAAACCACTGTTGACTTTAGCATAAAACATAAAAGTTTTAGAACTATATAAAAAATAGCAGGTAGTATATTTGGGTGATTTTATCCGCTAGCATATTCATTAACACACATATTCTAATTACAAAATGTCAAAATCAAATATTAATAGGAGAGAGGCAGTTAAAAATATATCACTCGGTCTTAGTGCAATTCCAATGGGTGTTTCTGCTATGACCAATTATTCAGATACTAAAATAGAGCATTTCTCTGATGCGTATCAGACAAGTCTAAAAGGAAATATAAATCATGCTGTTTGTAGATGGTGTTATCAAGACATTCCATTAGAAGAATTTGCAAAAAAGTCAAAAAATATAGGAATTCAGGCTATTGATTTATTAAAACCAGACGAATGGAAGGTTATAGAGGGTCAAGGGCTTGTATGCTCATTGGCTACAGATACTTTTGCTAGTATTACTGATGGGTTCAACAATCCAAAGAATCATGAATCTTTGCAAAAGCAATATACAGGTCTGATCTCTAAAGCTTCACAGTCCGGAATTAAACAGGTAATTGTTTTTTCTGGGAATCGCGCTGGAATTTCTGATGAAGTAGGTATAGAGAACTGTGCGAATGGACTGGAACCTCTTGTGAAACTAGCTGAAAAGAGTAATGTTATTTTGGTAATGGAACTACTCAATAGTAGAGTGGATCATAAAGATTATCAATGTGATCATACTCCCTGGGGTGTTGCCTTGGCTGATAAAATAGGTTCTCAGAATTTTAAACTACTGTATGATATCTATCATATGCAAATTATGGAAGGGGATGTTATTTCTACAATTAATACCTATAAAGATTATATTTCTCACTACCATACGGGCGGTGTTCCTGGCAGACATGAAATTAATGATTCTCAAGAGTTGAACTATCCTGCGATCATGAAAGCTATTCTGGCAAATGGATTTAATGGATATGTTGCCCAAGAGTTTATTCCTACCTATGAGGATAAGTTACAATCACTACAAGAAGGAATAACGATCTGTGATGTGTAGGCGGTAATACTTTTTCTGAAAACTTTATCAATACTGTTATGCACAAACTATGTAGTGTCTATTTCTGATCAGACACTATGTAGATAGTTATGGAAACAACGTTTTGATGTCATTAATGATATTGATATTATGTCTAATATGTGCAAAAAGAATAAATAAAATAATAAAAGCGACAGTAAAACCCAATAAGGTGTTATTCTTACTATTAGAAACTTTTTTTGAGGTTTTAATATAGACTTTAGAAAGTTTTTTGGTGTATTTAGAAACGAGGGCAAAAGCAGGAGCAAAAATAAGCACTATTATGAGCATATCGATTAACACTAGCAGGTATCCCTGTTCGTGGATATGTTTTTTTATGTATTGAGTAATAAATCCATTAATCAATGCCGCGCAGAGTACAGCTACTGTATAAATTGCATATTTGGTAATTTGTCGATTATTCACTGAGCTATATTTTATTGACACCGCCAAAGGGTATAATGCCTCTAGGCTTGCCTCGAAATTGAATTTTTTTCAAACAAATTCCTCGCGGGCTTACCCGAAGTAGTTTACTAATTTCAAAATTAATCAAAACCATTCAAAATCAAAGAATACAACTTGAATATATCATAAAGTGGTTTGCATTTTTCTCAAATAAAAAATAAGGCTACCCTTTTTAAATTTCAAAGTACTGGTTTTTAATTATACTTTGTGAAAATACTGAATATAGTAAGATGATCAGTATTGGTATAACATATAAATACTTAAGTGGGTAGCCTAAACAAAAAATCTTATAAACCTATTTTTCAATGTCTTGAAATCTAAAATGTTGGAAATATATTTTTAGGAAATAGTAGGTTTTATAAATATTCTTCTTTAAAAGAATCTTTTTTATCTTTTCTTATTCGACTCAGACTCTTCTTTTGATCAACAGTTTTATCATTAGGGTCGAAGCCTATCTCGTCTTCGTGAATTTCTTCTTGGTATTTGTCTAGGTGCAGTAGGTACTACTTGATTTCTTCTTCGTGGCATATCATACGATTTATAACTAAAAATTTCGCATATTCATCGTTTCTTTTTCCTTTCTACTTCGTTTAAAAAATAAACCGTAGCTATAGCTATGCTTGATTTTTTTGCCTTGCATAAAGAAAAAATAATTCAATGAATTTATACGAATTTTTTAATCACAAATCGTATCAGACTAAATTTAGATTGATTTAAAATAACTATTCCTTAAATTAATGTTTATGTAGGTGTTGTTCTATATTATAAAAACACTTACCTCACATATATACCCTAAAAAAAATAATTATTTTAATAAGTTGGTGTACCATTTCTCATGTAAAGTGACTAAGAGTATGTTTAAAAAGAATACAAATTGAAAATCAATAGCTTGAGGTTCTGAGTACACTTCAAATGATGAGTATATCGAGATATTTACATTATTTGAAGTAGACTCACGGTTCTTAAAATATTTGTTTTCAAGAAGTAAGGTTTTTAAACAAGCTCTAAGATATGCGTATTACTTACAGATTTTCAGATGTTAGTGATATCAATTTAGAATATGAAAAATTAGCAATATAGATTAAATGAACTACAGCTAATATTTATAACGGAATATTACCGTGCTTTTTATTAGGGAGTTTGGCTTCTTTATTTTCTAACATTGTAAAAGCTTTGATTAATTTTCGTCGTGTGTTTTTTGGAAGTATCACTTCATCAATAAAGCCACGTTGTGCCGCTCTGTACGGATTTGCAAATTTTTCTGCATACTCCTGTTCTTTTTCTAAAAGTTTAGCAGTTGGATCATCGGCAGCCTTAATTTCTTTTCTAAAGATAATTTCGCTGGCACCTTTTGCTCCCATTACAGCAATTTCTGCAGATGGCCAGGCAAAATTTAGATCAGCACCAATATGTTTTGAATTCATCACATCATATGCTCCACCATATGCCTTGCGAGTAATAAGGGTGACACGTGGTACTGTCGCTTCACTTAGTGCATATAGTAATTTAGCCCCGTGTACTATAATCCCATTCCATTCCTGATCGGTACCTGGTAGAAATCCCGGAACATCTACTATTACTAATAAAGGAATGTTAAAACAATCACAAAAACGCGTAAATCTAGCTGCTTTTTTAGAACTATTCACATCCAGAACTCCAGCGAGAAACATAGGTTGATTAGCAACAATACCGATGCTTCTACCTCCGATTCTGGCAAAACCTACAATGATATTTTCTGCATAGTTTTGATGAATTTCAAAAAAAGAATCTGTGTCAATTATTCCGTGAATTACCTCATGCATATCATAAGGTTTATTAGGATTATCCGGAATTATATCCGTTAGTACATCTCTTATTTCATCTGTTAGGGGATATGATATTTTTTTTGGTTTTTCTTTATTATTTTGCGGGATATAACTGAGTAGTTTTTTTAGATCTTCCAGGCATTGTATATCATTGGGAGATGTAATATGAGCAACTCCTGATTTAGAGGAATGGGTGCTGGCACCTCCTAATTCTTCTGATGTTACTTCTTCATTTGTTACCGTTTTGACAACATTAGGACCTGTAACAAACATATAGCTTGTATCTTCGACCATCAAAGTAAAATCGGTAATTGCCGGAGAATAAACAGCTCCACCTGCACAAGGTCCCATGATTGCAGAAATTTGTGGTATAACTCCAGAGGCTCTTACATTTCTATAAAAAATATCAGCATATCCACCTAATGATCGTACTCCTTCCTGAATTCGTGCACCACCAGAGTCGTTTAATCCAATAATGGGGGCACCAACCTGAACTGCAAGATCCATCACTTTGCATATTTTCTCTGCGTGTGTTTCTGATAATGCACCACCAAAAACTGTAAAATCTTGAGCAAAGATATATACCAGTCTACCACGCACAGTACCGTAACCAGTGATAACTCCATCGCCATAATAGAGCTCTTTTTCCATTCCGAAATCAGTAGTTCTGTGTGTTACCAGAATACCGATCTCTTCAAAAGATCCTTCATCAAGGAAATAAGATACACGTTCTCTTGCTGTTAATTTTTTCTTTTCGTGTTGTTTTGCTATACGTTTTTGGCCACCACCTAACTTAGCTTGTTCGATTTTTTCTTGTAATGCAGTTATTTTAGGATTCATAGGCTTAGTTTATGGGTACTCTTACTGTTTTTTGATCTTTAAAATACTGTTTCATGGCTATCATTGCAGCTATTTTAGCTTCTTTTTCTTTTTCAATTTGTAAAGATTCTGGAGTATAATGTTTTTTTACAAAATGGGTGTCAAATTTTCCAGAACGAAAAGCTTCGTGTTCACAAACAAATTTACCAAACGAAAGAGTTGTTTGTATTCCTTCTATATGATATTCCTGGATAGCTTCTATCATTAGTTCAATTGCTTCTTCGCGTGTTTTTCCATAAGTAATTAATTTTGAAAGCATAGGGTCATAATAGATAGGAATATCCATTCCTTGTTCAAAGCCATTATCTACTCTAATTCCTGTTCCTACCGGGATTTTGTAGGTGCTAAGGTTTCCTACACTGGGTAAAAAATCGTTCAGGGGATCTTCTGCATATACTCTTAATTCTAAGGCGTGTCCCTGAATTTGTAGCTCTTTTTGTTGTATAGAAAGTTTTTCTTCTCTTGCAACTCGTATTTGTTGTTCTACCAAATCGATACCAGTAATAAGTTCTGTTACAGGATGTTCTACCTGTAATCGTGTGTTCATTTCCAGGAAGTAGAAGTTATTATGTTCATCTAGTAAAAACTCAACGGTTCCCGCTCCTACATAATCACAGGCTTTTGCTACCTTAATGGCGGCTTCTCCCATTTTGGCTCTTAGTTCGGGGGTTAAAATACTCGAAGGTGCTTCTTCGACCACTTTTTGATGACGTCGCTGTACACTGCACTCTCGCTCAAATAAATGAATTGTATTCCCATAATTATCTGCCATTATCTGGATTTCTATATGCCTTGGAGATGCCACATATTTCTCAATAAAAACAGAACCATCTCCAAAGGCAGAGGTAGCTTCACTAATTGCACGTTGCATCTGTGATTCGAGGTCGTTTTCCTTTTCTACTATCCTCATTCCTTTTCCACCACCACCAGCAGATGCTTTTATCAAGATTGGGAATCCAATTTTGTTTGCAATTTCTTTAGCTTTTACGACATCAGTTATTGCTTGATCTATTCCAGGAACCATTGGGATATTATAGGCTTTTACAGCTTCTTTTGCTGCTAATTTACTACCCATAACTCGTATAGCTTTGGGTTTAGGTCCAATAAATATGATATTATTTTGTGTGACTTGTTCAGCAAAATCCGCGTTTTCACTCAAAAAGCCATAACCAGGATGTATAGCATCTACATTAAGTTGTTTGGCAACTTCAATAATTTTAGTCCCTAACAGATATGATTGACTAGAGGGAGCTTCACCAACACAAATTGCTTGATCAGCAAATCTTACGTGGGGTGCATTCCTATCAATTGTAGAATATATAGCTACAGTTTTGATACCCATGCTTTTGGCTGTTTTCATTACTCTGATAGCAATTTCACCTCTATTAGCTACTAATATTTTTTTCATCAGTTTACTTTTGTTTTCGTTTTACTCGATAATCGAGATTTAAATGCTCCGAGGCTTGCCTCGAAATCAAAATTTTTTTTTCAATAAATGCCTCGTGGGCTTGCCCCGAGATAGTTTACTACCTCTCTATAAATGCATTATATTTTATACCATTTTTCAACTTAAATTACCCAATCAAATCATATTTTTTTTATGGGGTTCTTCAAAATAAAATTAACCGTAAGGCTATGTTGAATTTTTTTTGGTCTAATCTGAAAATTTTTTGTTCTCTTTTGAGTACATTCTAGTAAGCATTGAAATACTGGAATTATTCGAATTCTATTAATAGCCTCCCTTTATCTACGGCTTCTCCTGTAACAACATTGATTGATTTAATAATACCTTCTCTGGGAGAAGTAATAATATTTTCCATTTTCATAGCTTCTAATATCAACAGATAATCGTCCTGCTTTACTGATTGTCCTACTTCTACCTGAATATCAATAATGAGACCTGGCATGGGGGATTTAATGATGTTCACTTGTTTGGAAACACCAATAGAAAACCCCATATCCGTGATCATCTGATCTAATCCATTGGCAATAGTAACATCATAGACATTAGAGTTTACTTTTACCGTATAGCTTTTGTCATTAAAATTAGAACTTATAATTTCTGTATGAAAAGATTTATTATTATCGAGTATGTGATATTTTGATAATGAGGTAGATAGTATATCTAATTTATTCACATCTTCTTCATTAATATCAATTTTGATACTATTATTGACCTTTACCTTATAGTTGTCGCCCATGATAATGTAGTATTTAATACTTGAATAGTATAGCTAAATAGGGTTATTTATTAGAAAAAAACAAATTAATTATGAGTTTATTGAGAGTTTTATACTCTTGAACTCATCTTGAGTAATGCTCTGACCTACAAAATTTACATTTTACACTCTAATTTTGTCGTTTTTTTTAACGCTATGGCTATACTGAAAAAAACTACTTCATTACAGTACAAAAACCAAACTTTTTCGGTTTAAAACAACTACTCAAGATGAGTTCATTGAATATAGTATTTTGATAAAAAATCTGATGGACTAAAATGAAATCTGGAAGCGATTAGTTATATGACTAATAATATTAGTTTTTATCATTTTTAAATACTACAACTAATCAAAAAAAAAGCTATTTTTCGGTAGAATAAAAAAGTAAACCACATTACCATTGAGTACATTGGTATGTTTAATTCTTTTTTTTTGAAATCCATATATTTTCAACATAATTTGTATAAAATAAAGATTAAAATTAGTGTGATTTATGATTTACTTATTTTTTTGCGTATCTGCAAGAAATTACTGCAAAGAAGTGTTTTTTTTGTAACTTAACTAGGATTTTAAAAGAGTTTTCTTGTATTTTGTCGGCGATATGTAATTAAGTTAATAAATATGCCTGGATGTAGGCAATAATTTTACATTTATAAATACTTTGTTATAAAAAATAGAAATAAGCTTAAGATAATATTTTCCTAAAAATAGTATGACCTAAATATATTAATAAATGAACAAACCTATGAAATCAGTAATTTTATTTTCTTTAGTTAGTGTTTTTCTTATTTCCTGTAAATCGCAACAGGGTAAAGAAACAGTTAACGAAACAGAAAGTTTAGAGGTTCTTAATGAAGATCAAGGTAAAATTATCATTAGTGGTAAGATAACGAATAAGAAAAGAGCCAAATTGGCATATGCAGCCATACGATTGGTTATTGATACGAACCAATGTGTAGGTACTTCTTCTAATACTAAAGGTAAGTTTGAACTTGCGGTGGATGTATCAAAGATTAAAGAAGATAGTTACCTGGAGGTTGTGTATAAGGGATATTCTAAGAAAGTGGTTCCGTATACTAATTTTGCAGATGGATCTGCTATTGTTCTTGACAAGATTGGAGAAGTAATTTCTAAAATAGATTATCGTATTTATTACGATGGGCTTCAGCAATGTAAGAAATAGATTTTATTCGATAATCGAGATGTAAAAATGCTCCAGCTGGAAATTAAAGTAATAAGTCATTCATAAATAACTATTATATCTATATTTACAATAGATATAATAGTTATTTATAGTTTATGGCTTTTATAGAAGGTTTTGGGATAGGATTAGGGATGATCATTTTTGTAGGCCCTGTATTCTTCTTGTTGCTCAATAGTAGTCTTCAGTACGGTGTAAAAGCGGGCGTTTCTGTGGCGTTGGGGATCATTATTAGTGATCTTGTTTGTGCTGTCTTATGTTATTATGGCCTGTCTTCTTTTATGATTGCATCACAAAATCAATTTTGGATAGGAATTGTGGGGAGTCTTATATTAGTTGCACTAGGGTTTTATTATCTGTTTAAAAAAGTTAAGATCATAAATGAAATAGCTACTTCTTCTTCTGCGATAAGTACTTTTTTTATAAAAGGTTTTAGCGTGAATTTTTTTAATCCCTTCGTTTTTATAGTTTGGATATGGATATTTAAATACGGGCAAACCAAATATGATGAGCCTGGATTATTAGGGGTTTTTATTGGCTCTGTACTTTTAGGTATTCTGATTACTGATTTGTTCAAAGTATTTTTGTCAAAAAAGGTAAAAAAACTTGTTTCAGAAAATAAACTCCTGATCTTCTTTAAGATAACAGGTGTTGTTTTATTAGTATTTGCGGTGCGGGTGCTATCAGCAGTTTTGTAAAAACACAAACTTTTTGGTTATATTTGGTTTACAACTTTAAAAATAAACCAATATGGAATTCAATTTTTTAATTACTGCTATTGCAGCACTCATACCCATGATTTTAGGTTTTATCTGGTATAATCCAAAAGTTTTTGGTACTGCTTGGATGAACGCATGTGGTTTTACTGAAGAAGATTTAAAAGGAAGTAATATGGCTTTGATTTTTAGTCTTAGTTATGTATTTAGTTTTTTTTTAGCTTTTATTTTAAACACTTTTGTAATTCATCAATTTGGTTTTTTCTCTACTTTAATGAATGACCCTGATTTGATGAAAGAGGGCACAGAAACATATCAATATGCCCAAGATTTTATGAATAAATATGGAGGTAATTTTAGAACCTTTGGTCACGGAGCTCTTCACGGTACTATGATAGGACTTATGGTAGTTTTACCTGTATTGGGAACAAATGCTATGTTCGAAAGAAAAGGGTTTAAGTACATATTGGTTAATGTAGGCTACTGGGTAGTCTGTCTTGCATTCATGGGAGGTGTGATCTGTCATTTTGCTTAGAAATGTTTATGCTATATATAAAAGAGGTGGTTTTTACATCTCTTTTTTTATAATTTATTGCCTAAAACTCTTGTGAAAAGCTTTTTTAATAAAGGAGAAACTTTTTGAATGTCAGGTTTTCTTTCTCTGGCCTGTAACTTTCCGTTAGCATCGTAGTAAAGTTCATAACTAAATACAAAACGACCATTCTCCGTATTTATACCTAATTGTCCAAACCTAAGATCATTAAATATAATCTTACCGTTTTTGTTTTCAATGGTATACCACCCTTGGGATAATTTAATTAATCTGGAAATTAAAGGGTCATTTTTCATAGATTGTATTAGGTAATGGTTTTTAGGATATTCAGTAAAGTTAATAGCATTATCATCATCCAGGAGAGAATAATAACCGATCATAAATGAATTTTCTGTTTCTACATTTGTTGTCCATAATAGACTGTTAAGAGGTGTAGGCTTTGTTTGAATTTCTTTGTAGATAATACCTTGGTTTTCTAAACTGTTCTGAAATATACGGTAGGTATACCATTTAAATCCTACTGTAATTATCATATATATACTACTCACAATTAATCCCAGGTTATTTAATTTTCTTCTTTTAGGATCTGTTCGTTTATAAAACATAGCAAGAATAACCATACTCAAAAATGGGATAGTGTACAAAGGATCGACTACAAAAATATTTTTAAACGATACCTTGTAGCTCAATGGCCAAAATAGTTGTGTCCCCCAAGTTGTGAATGCATCAAGTATGGGGTGAGTAAAGAGTCCCAGAAACATGAGTTTTGTCCAGTCTTTCCAGTCAGCTTCTTTGTTTTTATATAATTTTGCAACCATCGAGCCCAAGAGAGGAGCCATAAGGATAGAGAATAAAACTGAATGAGAGAACCCTCGATGCAGCTCATTGGCTGTTACATTATCTACAAAATATTTGAACAATACATCAAGATCGGGTATAGTACCAGCAATAGCACCCCATAACATTGCTTTATTACCTACTTTTTTTCCAATGGCCGTTTCGCCTACAGCAGCGCCTAAAACAATCTGAGTTAATGAATCCATCGTTAGTCTAACTGTATTTTAAATGGATTTCTTATTTCATATTCATTTGGAGAAATAAAATCGATCAATGGTTTTAGTAGCTTGTTAGAAATTGGATTGCCATGTCGAACATAAAGTTTCATTTCTATTGGTTTAGCACCTACACAGCTTTTGATAATTTCTGCTGTCCTACCGAGCCTTAGCGCTGATACTTTTTTTGCAAGAGCAATTTCCACATAGTCATATAACATTTTCTGGTAAATATCGTAGGTTTTGTTGTATTGATAATCGATACCTATATGATTGGCTTCTAATGCATTTTCCAAAACAAATGAAGTGGTAAAACCGACTAATTTATTATTTAGGAAATAACCTTTAAAAATAAAGGTATCAGTCAGATTTTTTTTAAGATTTTTGAAGGTAGAAGCATCGAGCTTTCCTATTTTAAATTCTGCTTTCTCAATAACAGATAGATACAAGGTATTGATGTCATTTTTATAGTAAGCGATGTCTTCTGAGCTAAAGTCTTTAACAACGATATCAGAAGAATTTTTAAACACTTTTTTTGCTCTGGTTCTAAATTTAGTTTTCATACTACATAGATAATCATCAAAATGATTCCAATCATCCTGTAATTGTAATACCATATTAACATCGATTCTAAACTCTCTAAAATCTTGTTTTTTTATTGAATCACTCGTGTTAAATGATTCGGGCCAAAATTCTTTTAGTAAAATAAAGGATGGCTTATCTGATGATTCTGTCTTACGTATTTCACGAAGCGCATATGATAAGTTTTCAAATGCTTCAGTAGCATCAATTTTATTAGAGTACATAAAACCGTGTTCGCCACAAGAAAATAAGTTGCCACAAACAAGCACTCTGACATCCATGTTTTTTAGTAAAAGATTTCTGACAGCATCACTTATTTTACAAGGAAATTCTTGAAGTTTTAATTCGTTAGGATTAAATTTAATGAGTTGCGCGGCAGCAATTGCTACAGGAATATCATTATTATAAAATATGATATACCTAAAACTAATATGCGCTGACAAGGAGTTTTCCAGAGTTTTAAGATATATGAGCGAAAGAAAAAGATTATTATTAGGATTAATAGTATTCCAATCTGCAGTAGGGATGTCTTTTATTTGAGTATAAAAAGAATATTGTATAGAGGAGGTTTTACACCTGTTTTTAATTTTTTCTAGCATTAATCCCTATTAATTTACTGTTTAAGCAGATCAAAATTACAGTTATTTTATCAGAATCTTGTTAAACGTTTGTCAATTTTAGAATAAACGTAATTTAAGGTATTTAATCAGTTGAATAAAAGAAGAGTGTGAATAAGGTGTTGTTTTGTCGTTGAATCAGGGTGTTTGAACGAAAATTTCTGAGTGTAGCTTATTTTTAACTAAAATTAATGATAGAGTTTTAAATAAGTTTAGTTTTTTTGAGTGTAATTGGAAATACTTATGGGAAAATCAGTTAATTTCGTCTTATTGATCGATGACGATAAGGCGACTAATTTCTTTAATGAAAGGGTAGTAACTAAACATACTAGTTTCAGTAAAGTTAGTACGGTGCAGAGTGGGAAAGCTGCATTAGAGTATTTAACTGCTGTAGAAAATAACACGGCAAAAAAACCTGACCTTATATTTTTGGATATTAATATGCCAGCGATGAACGGATGGGAGTTTTTAATAGAATTTTCTAAACTAAATAAAAGTACTACGGACGGAATTAAAGTAATTTTGTTATCTACATCATCTAACCCTGATGATGTTAAAGAGTCTATTAAAAATCATTCTGTTGATGATTTTATTAGTAAACCTTTATCTCTTGGTTTATTGGATACTATTGTAGAAAAACATTTTTCGCAAAGAATATCTGTATAATTCGTAGTGATTATTTGTTTTTACTAAATATGCAGTTTATTGGATCTGACTTAAAAATTTACTCGATAATCGAGATGTAAATGTTCTGAGGCTTAGCTCGAAATCGATTTTTTTTTACAATAAATGCCTCGTGGGCTTGCCCCGAGGTAGTTTATTTAGTAAAAAGAAACACTTCTGTTATGTAAATTTTTGGATCAGAAGCCGTATTGTACTTTTATGATGTATATATGCTTAAGAATTTTTATCTACATACGTAATATGAAGACGTGATTATTTGTTTTTTGAGCTATATGCAGGTGCGGGAAAATACTGTTTGCATGTTGATTTCTTGAAAGCGTATTATAGAACAGTATATTTTTGATCCATAAAGATTTCGTTTAAAAAGTAGTTTCTCCAGAAGAATTTTTTGATTGTTGTGTATAGTAAAAAGGTAATGTCTTTGTTACAAGTAACTGCAGGTACAGTGCTATTTGTCAAGAATAGGGCAAAAAAAAACGACATCTATTACGATGTCGTTCTAAAAATTTTATTTTGGGGCTACAAAATAAAATCTAGTATTAGTTATCATTAAAACTTGCAAACTGTAGCATTGCACTTTTAGTCAGTTCTTTAGCTCTGTTTACATAGAAATTTTTTGTATCGTCAAGTGTTTCATTTTTTAGCTCGTTTTCACTTCTTACATAATCTTTTTGAGTTTCGAATAAAGAATCATTATCAAAGGCAATGCTTAATTCCTGAAGCGCATTTTCTAGCTTTTGTAATGCTAATTCTGCTTTAGTTTTTATAATTGCCTGTTCTTTTAATTCTGCTGCGCGTTCTGCTTCAAATGCCGCTTTAGCCTTTTTTTGTTCAGCTATTTGTTGTTCTAATTTTTTTTGTTCGATTTCTAATTGACGCTTTTTTTCTTCTAATTCTTGTTGCTTTATTAATACTTCCTCGGTAGCTTCATTGATATCATCTGCAATAGCTATATCTTCGGTGTAAGGAGTGTTATTAGATTGACAATCAGTTAACTGCTCTAGTAATTTAGGGCCTAGTTCTTTAGCCTGTTTCGCATAAAATCTACTACGCTCATAAGTGTCTTCTTCTAAAGAGTTGATCATATTTGTTTTGGCTTCATATGCAGTCTCATTAGCTTCGCTGCAACCACATTTGTCAGCTAGATTTTCTACTTTTTCAAAAGCTTCTGCTGCTTTGTCAGCATACTCCTGTGTATGGAAAACATTATTGGCACTGTGTGCTTTTTTAGAATGTGAATATGCATAACTTGCAGCCGTCATAGCATCTTCATAAACATCTTGAGCATTTGTTTGAAGGATGAAACATGCTGAAAATAAAACTAATGTGAATCTTTTCATTTTATTGGGGCTTTATTAATGAACACTACAAGTATACAATAATTCTTAAGTAACATCCAAAAAATAACGTCATTAATCGACGAAATACGCACTTTGTCTTATTTTTTATGGCTTAACCATAAGTAAAGTGATATATATCCTACTGTTTTTAAGTATGGAAAAGTTGTAGTATTATACGATAATCGATGAAGTGCATATTGATATCTTATTTCCAGTAAAAAACAAATTTAGTGCAATTATTAAGCCGTTTTGTTAGTTAATTACGTATCTTTCGACTATACATTCTATGAAAAAGCTTATTATATCTTCGATTAATCATAACCTCAATAACGCGATTACCTTATTAGACGTGATCGATTCAGATACATACTGCAATGTATCTGTAGGTCCATATTACTCAAGTGTTGGTTCTCATATTAGGCACACATTAGATTTTTTTGATTGTATTATTAATGGTTTAGATACGAATGATATCGATCTTACTTTACGCAAAAGAGATGAAGTCTTATCTACTGATAAGGAAGCTGCAAAAGCACATATTTATGCACTTCAGGAAACGTTAATGTCGTATGTTGACGTAAACACAGATTATCTAATTCATGTTACGGATAATATGGGGCAAGGAAAAATTAGAGTAAATTATACACTGGAAAGTATCTTGGCGCATGCCAATAGCCACGCAATACATCATTATGCTACTATAGGTTATATACTCAGTAGTCTGGGAATTGAGTTAAAAATCCCTGGTTTTGGTTATAATCCCACAACACCAGTTAATAAAAGAGAAGGGA
This sequence comes from Aquimarina sp. RZ0, assembly GCF_008370685.1. GTDB lineage: Bacteria > Bacteroidota > Bacteroidia > Flavobacteriales > Flavobacteriaceae > Aquimarina. The sequence continues at coordinate 13,636 of NZ_VTZU01000051.1, read as the reverse complement.
TTTAATTAGTGTATAAAGTTGTCATTGAGTAATTTTTGGTATTGAACTCATCTTAGTACTGCTTTGACCTACAAAATTTACATTTTGCACGCTAATTTTGTTGATTTTTTTAACCGTAGCTACGGCTATACTGAAAAAAACCTATTTCGTTTATAGTACAAAAGCCAACCTTTTCGTTTGAAAACCACTACTCGAGATGAATTCATTCTCTCTTTAAAATGTTTTAGAAAAAATCCTTATAATTTTTTAGTACTTCGCATCTTTCTTCTGTTGGATGTTGGAGTAGGAATAGTGATAAAAAAATCAAATAGATAATTATAATCAATCTCATTGTTTTATAACTTACTAAAACCCATTTCACATTTATGCATTTTTGGGATAAGATTTGTCAGTTGGCGCGCTTCTAATTGATGAGAAGTGTATCGAGAATAGAATTTTAATCCAAAAAAAGCTGTTCTCGATACATTTTGTCTTCATGCCATTTAGACGAAACACTACTATTGACGTATTCTTTAACTCATCAGTTTATATACGGGATAAAATTTTTATCAGATGTCTCGAATTGACGCTTTTTTAACATAATTATTTCTAAGTGCGTAACAGGTTGATGATAAATAAGTTTCTAGATTGTAATAAGTATATAAAAACCCCTTAATTATTGATAAATAATTAATTATTCTAAGGATTAGTGCTTATTTTTGAGTATTACTAACCTCACAAATCCCTTATTTATATGCAAAAACTATATTTAAGATTCTTTATTCTTATATCGTTTGTAGTTTTTTATGTCCAAGGTCAGGATGCAAATGACAATTGCGATGAATGGGAGCAACAAGCAGATAATATCACAGATGTAGCTAAAGCAATGGAATTAAATAAATTCTATATGGCCAAGGTATCTGAAAAATGTAAAATAAGAATATTTTTTGATCAAGGGAATCTGTATTTAAGTAAACTCAAAATAGATTCAGCACTTTATCATATAGATAGAGGAATTACATTGGCAAAAAATCTGGAAGCAGAAGAAGAGTTAGCTTTTGGGTATACCGAAAAAATAAATATTATTCTTGCTCAAAATAAGTTTGAAGAAGCACAGAGCCTGATTAAACAATCCAGAACTATTTTAGAAAGCTATCCTAATAGCTTTGCCTGGGTACACTATTATGATAAAAAAGGATATATGTCATTTTATGAGTCAGATTATTACGCTGCTCTGGATTATATGGATTCGACAATTATTGCAGCAAAACGAAGCAAGCATATAAAAACTATCTACACCACATATGAGAATAAAGGAGTACTATATAAAAATTTGGGAGATTATGAAAAGTCTGCTGAGAATTATCTTTTATCTATCAAATATCAGGAAGAATATAATACTACAAAAAATATAGGAATTACCTATAGATATTTGTCTAACAGTTTTTTTAAACTCAAACAATATGAAAAAGCCAAACAATATGTCCAAAAAGCAATAGCGCTAGGGCTACAAAATAATAATGAGTTTATTTTGATGACTTGTTATACAAATTTGGCAAGCTATAATAGATATTTAAAAAATATAGAAGAGGCAGACATGGCTATAGATAAAGCTGTAGCGTTATCTCTAAAGACAAAATCAGACAAAATAACTGCTGCAATTTTTTTAGAAAAAGGGAGGTTATATTTATATAATCATAAAAAGTATGATGAAGCAGAAACGTTTTTATTAAAGGCATATGAAGCCGCTAAAAAAGCCAAGTTACAGAATCTTCTCTATGATGTATTGGTAGAGTTAATAGAATTAAGCATTATCAAAAATAATCCGAAGGATCTAAAAAATCATATTACTTCATTAACAGAAATCACAAAAAACACGCAAGACCCACATAATAAAGCATACTTGCAGAAGGTCTATAGCAAATACAATGAGATAATTAATCGTCCGTACGAAGCTCTGAAGCATTTAAAAGCATATTATACACTTCAGGATTCTATAGTAAATACGGAAGTTTCTGGTAAAGTTGCCGCTTTAGAAAAAAAATATGATACCCAAAAAAAAGAATTAAAGATTGCTAATCTCAATAAAGAAAAGCAGGAACAAAAATTGATCACACAAAAAGCTGAGGCAAAACAGAATTTGTATTTATTGATAGCGATGCTTTTGTTTTTTCTGTTAGTTGTAGGTGTTTTGGCTTTCCGAAAATTAAGAAAACAACAAAAGGAATTGACAATGACCAATCAGGTCAAGAACAGGTTATTTTCTATCATTGCTCACGATTTACGCGGTATGATCATTCCATTCCAACGATCAGGTAAAATCCTCAAGCATCATATAGATAGGGAGAATTATGAAAAAACAATAGAAATATCCAAAGCTTTAGAAAAAAACTCAGAGGGTCTTTCTAATATGTTGGATAACTTATTAAATTGGTCACTAGACCAAATGAAGGGCTATGTTGTGAATCCAGAAAAAATTTTTGTAGGTAAAGAACTTAATGAAATTAGTGAAGGTTTTGACCAACAGGCAACCTATAAAAACACAAAAATAAGGATAAAATATAAAGAGGATATACCTATAAAATTTGATAAAGGAGCTTTTCATGTCATATTTAGAAACCTTATTGGTAATGCCCTGAAATATACTGAAAATGGTACGATAAGAATTGAGTTTAAAAAAGATTTTAATACGCTACTATGCTCAGTAATTGATACAGGAGTAGGAATGTCTGAGGATCAGCTCAGGGATATTTTTACTTTAAAAGAAGGGAAAACAACCGCAGGCACATATGGAGAGAAAGGTACAGGTCTGGGACTTAACTTGATATATCGTTTTGTGAAAATGAATAAAGGGGTTATTAATGTATCTTCAAAGAAAAGGATAGGTACTCGTTTTGATCTAAGTTTTCCTATATCTGAATCCTTTACAAAAGATCAAACAGATGATTCAGAATCATTATCTGCCTAAATTTGATAGGATCTAATGTTTTTAGTTTTTCAGAAAGAACATTCACTTATTTAGTTTTGAGTTGAATTTGCTTATAAAAAAGCAAAAATTTAACGTAGCCAAAACTGCGATTAACTTTTGTCTAATACGATTTGTGATTAAAAAATTCGTATAAATTCATTGAATTATTTTTTCTTTATGCAAGGCAAAAAAATCAAGCATAGCTATAGCTACGGTTTATTTTTTAAACGAAGTAGAAAGGAAAAAGAAACGATGAATATGCGAAATTTTTAGTTATAAATCGTATAAGAGCTTGTTTAAAAACCTTACTTCCTGAAAACAAATATTTTAAGAGCCGTGAACTTACTTCAAATAATTAAAATATCTCGATATTCTCATCATTTGAAGTGTCCTCAGAACCTCAAACTATTGATTTTCAATTTGTATTCTTTTTAAACATACTCTAAAAAGTATCAGGTGAAGAGATATAGTTTTATATCAGAAAAGGTATTACAAAGAGAGTAAAGTAGGCAATAGTATTAGACAATCTATAGATTAGTTGGCTTTTTTTAATGGTCTTGTAAACTTTTGATTAAGGAGAATCCATTTTAAAAAAGGTTTAAAAAGAATGCTTTAATTCGGATGAATTTATCCGAATTAAAAATAATACAATATATTTGATTGTTTTTTAAAAGCAAAATATGTTCTCTAAAGCCTGCGAATATGCTATTAAAGCTTCGATTTATATTGCACAACAATCATTACAGGGTAAATGTGTTAACCTAAAAACTATTGCAAAAGAAATAGGTTCTCCAGAAGCATTTACGGCCAAAATACTACAGGAATTAGTAAAGAATAATATTTTAAAATCAAAAAAAGGTTCTAAAGGGGGATTTTTAATTGAGCCCAAAAGCGTGTATACAATAATGCTTAGTGAGATTGTATATACAATTGATGGGGATTCTATTTATAAAGGTTGTGGATTGGGTCTTAAACAATGTAATGCTCAGAAACCTTGTCCATTACACACTAAATTTCTGGATGTAAGAAAAAATTTAAAAAATATATTAGAAAACACCAATTTATATGAGTTAACCAACGATCTGGAAGTAGGAATTTCCTATCTGAATAGGTGAGAAGTAATGATATAAAAAAGAATTGGCACATGTTTTGACTTAGTTGTGAGAATATTAGAGAATTTTACTCAGTGAATATTGTGATGAATCTCTATTATCGTAATGAAAAAATAATTAGAAATGAGCCAAAGCAGCTAAATTGATACGGATCGAAAATGTTCAATGGCGAATTCTATCAGACAATCAAAAAATAACAAAAATAAACAGATGTAACTAACAAAAAAAAGTATATGGGGGCTTATAAAATTACTTCTTTGATTTTTATCTTTTTAACAATTTTTAATATTTCTGCTCAGGACAAAAAAGAGTATTGTGAACAGTGGCATAGGCAAATGGATACCATTCAGAATTATGAAAAAGCGTTAAAGCTTTGTAAAAAAATACTTCCTAAAGTAGATACAACATGTAAAACAGAAATATTGATCTCTCAAGGGTACATGTTTTTAAATCAGAGAAAAATAGATTCTTCTTTTTATTATCTAGATAAAGGAATAACGTTAGCAAAAGAAATAGATAATACAGAACTTTTGTCATCGGCGTATGGAAAAAAAGCATATGTATATGCAATGAACAATGAAATAGAAAAGGCTGAGGGACTATTGAAGAAAACAAGGGAACTACTTACTCAGTATCCAAAAAGTGAACATTGGATTTTGTATCATCAGAGTCAAGCCCATCTGGCAGATATCGATGCAGATTATGAAAAAGCATTAAAACATACAGATTCTACAATTATTTTATCAGAGCGCAACAATTTTAGTGATTATTTACCCTCTTGCTATGGAAACCTAGGAACCTATTCTATTAGGGTATCACAATATGAAAAAGCAGCAGACAGTTTCTTAAAAGCAATTGCAGTTCTGGAAAAAGAGAGTAATCCTTCTGATTTGGATTTGTATTATTGTATGTTGGCGACCTCATATGAAAGATTTAGTCAATATGATACAGCAATAAAGTATTTCAATAAAGCTATTACAGAGACTTATAAAAGTGGTAATACCTATATACGTATGATCACGTATTCCCGGTATGCAGATGCTCAAAGAAAAAATGATTTACATACAGAAGCTCTTGAATCTGTAGATTCTACATTAGCAATAGCCAGAGAGTTAGGAGATCAAACATTTATATCAGACGGACTTCACACCAGAGCGACCATTTATTTTGAAAATTTAGAAGATTATGAGAATGCAGAAATTTATTTTAAGCAAGCTTATAAAAATGTACTAAATGCACACTCCGTAAAGAGAATGGATGATATGATGTTGATCTCGGCAATTGATGGGATGGCAAAAATTAACCTTCACAAAAAGAAGTATACTGAAGCAAAAAAATATATAGATTTATTAGAAGAAAAAGTGGATGAGTCTAATGTCTTGATTTTTAAAGAAGCTTTGCATAAATATAAAAGTGAATATTATGAGAATATAGGACAATCTGAATTGGCCTTGAAAAATCTTAAAAAATACCATTCCATAAAAGATTCTATAGCTAATAGTGAGGTAAAAACGAAAGTAGCTGATCTGGAAAAAAAATACGATACCAAAAAAAAGGAATTAGAGATTGTAACGCTTAGTAAAGAAAAAGAGAAGCAAGAAAAAGTGATAGTAAAAACGACTCTTAAACAAAACTTGTTTCTTGGTTTTTCTATTGTTTTAATATTGTTTTTGTTATCGGGCAGCTGGGGGTTTTATAAGTTGCAAAAACAAAAACAAAAACTGATAAAAGCGCATAGTAATCTAACGGAGCTAAACAATGTTAAAAATCATCTTTTTTCAATTATAGCTCACGATCTAAGAGGGATGCTTATCCCTTTTCAACGGTCAGGTAAAATATTAAAATATCATATAGATAATGGAAATCATCAGCGCACCATTGAGTTGGCTCAGGAAATAGAAAAAAATTCGGATAGCTTATCCAGTATGTTGGATAATTTATTAAACTGGTCATTGGATCAAATGAATGGATATACTATTAATCGTGAGCAAATTTTAGTTGGAAAACAACTCAAAGAAATTAGTAGTAGTTTTAATCAACACGCGGTCTATAAAAACACAAAAATTGAAATAATGAAGCATGAGGAAGTCTGTCTATTATTTGATAAAGGAGCTTTTCATGTTATATTTAGAAATCTTATTGGTAATGCCCTAAAATATACCGAAAACGGAAATATAAGAGTAGAATTCAAAAAAGATTTTAATAGGTTATTGTGCTCAGTTATTGATACCGGAATAGGCATGTCTGAAAATCAGTTGAATACTATTTTTAAATTAGAAAAAAAGCAATCTACTACAGGAACTCGAGGAGAAAAAGGGATTGGACTCGGTCTCAATCTGGTATATCGTTTTGTGAAAATGAACCAGGGGCTTATTGAAGTTTCTTCAAATAAACGTACAGGTACACGTTTTGATTTAAGTTTTCCTATTCTAGAATTATTAACAAAAGATAGAACCAAGGATTCAGAACCTTTGTCTACATAAAAAATGGAAATAATGAATATATATATAGTAGAAGATGATTTATTTCATTTAGAAGATATTAAGATAACCTTAGAAGAATTGGGATATGATATGTTGAATAGTTCTGATGACCCTTTTGAGGCACAAGAAGAGATAGAAACGATTAGACCTGATATTGTTCTGATGGATATTCATTTACAAGGGAGACAATCAGGAATTGCATTAGCAAAGAAAATCAAATCATTATATGGTATTCCTATTCTGTTTACATCATCAAATACGGATACAGGTATTATGTCTGAAGCTGTAGATATAAACCCAATTGGTTATCTAACAAAACCAATAAATAAAAATGATCTCAAAGCAGCAATGATACTTGCTCAAAATAATATTAGAGAGGAAGAGAAAGAAGAACTATCAGATATTTTTGTGAAAAGCGGAAACAAACTGGTAAAAGTAGTTATTAATACGATTCTCTTTGCTCATACGGATTCTAAAAATTATTGTTCTATAGTGACATCTGATAATAAAAAATTATCAGTAAGATACTCTATATTAGGATTGCATAAGTTATTGGGTAGTTCTATTTTTATTCAGACACATCGTTCCTATATTGTTAATTGGCAAAAGATCGATTTTTTTCATGAATCGGATCAAGTTATAGAAGTGCAAGGGCATCATATTCCTCTGGGCAGGACTTTTAAAGAAGAAGTATACAATAGGCTTAAGGTAATATAGCACGTTACAAGAGCTCCTTTTCCTCAAATAAGTACAATAGATCCACAAAATACTGTAGTAAGTCCACAATTATAACTTACCCTAAGAATTCCTTATACATTTGCTTACATTAATTTAGGAATATTAAATTTTAAGCAATGAAAACAAAAAGCAAATTTTTTAGAAATTTAGGGAAAGTTACATTAGTATTATCAGTTTTATTTATATCATCCTGTGGTAGTGATGATGATGGTGGAACAGTGATAGCAAACGTATTTGCAACACTTCCTGCCGATGTACTAGACACGTATGATGGAGAGTTAACATATACACCCGCTGATGGTATGGGAATTGTGGCTGGAGTAGAGGGTACAGCTACAATCTCTCGTTCGGGAGAAACTTATACAATTAGCTTTAGTAATGAAGTGCCTGCAATTACGGGGCTAAGATTTATTGGCGAAGACGATGGAAATTATGCATCTGTAGGAACTGATGGATCTGCAACAGGTATTTCTATAGATGATGATGAGCTCACTGTTGGAGCAGCAATTGATGGTAATGCCTGGGCATTTGTTCCAAACTAATCTAATCAGTAAAAGCAAAATTTGATAATACAGAAATGATTTAATTAAATCATTTCTGTATTATCTACGATACGACCATTTTCGTTTTAAAATTACACATTCAAATTTGTGTTTTTTTGTTGATTTTCAAAATAAAATAAGCTGAGCTCTTATGATGTTTTAATTTTCTTTTTTGCCTAAACAAAAAAATGATGCACGCCATTGCAGTATATTTAGAATAGAAATGGTATCAAAAATGTAATATTACTTTTATCAATATTAGTTCTGGTATATATATGAAAACGACAGCTGCACATAAATTTATAATACATTCTATTTTTTGTATACTGCTACTTAGTTGCGGAAGTAAAAAATCAATAAGGACAGAAGTTGTAAAACCTCCCATAGTTTCTCTTGATCCTTTGATTAAAAGGGTGGGTATTCTGGATAGAAGTATACCTTCTTCAGAAAATACTGGATTAGATCAAGCTGATAAAATACTATCTATAGAAGGAACAAAACTAGACAAAGAAGGTGCAGAACAAGCTATACTAGCATTAAAAACAGCTGTTTTACAAAATCCAAAATTTACAAAGTGTATCGTATTACCGGTTAAATTGGATGAAAACCTTGGAGGAGGAATTTTTCCGTCACCGCTGAGTTGGGATAAAATAGGGGAGTTATGTAAACAGCATAGTGTAGATGCTATTTTTAGCTTGGCATTATACGATACTGATGCTAAAGCCGCTTATACAGTAGAAAACACTAAGATTAAAGGTCCTTTAGGTCTGGAAGTGCCTGCTATTTCTCATAATGTAAGTATAGATACTAAAATAAAAACAGGGTGGCGCATTTATGATCCGATGAGAAAAAAAATAAGCGATCAACTGACTGTAAATAAAAAAACCAAATCAACGGGTAAAGGTGTTAATCCTATAAAAGCTATTGAAGCTGCTAAAAATAGAAAGCAATCTGTTTTGCAAATAAGCAGGAAAATAGGAGAAGATTACGCATTGAGATTATTACCATACAAAGATAATGTATATAGAGATTACTACGTAAAAGCAACATCAAGTTTTGAAATTGCAAAACGAAAAGTAGAAACTGGTCAATGGGAAGGTGCAGCCGAGTTATGGAAGAAAGAAACATCTAATCCTGACCCAGAGATTGCCGGACAAGCTTGTTTTAATATGGCTTTTTATAATGAAATTAAAGGAGATTATACGAAAGCAATCGAATGGGCAACCAAATCATATACAGACTATGAAAATAAAAATGCATTACGATATATTGATGATCTTAGAGAAAGGACAGATGCTCAAAAAATGATTAATGAAAATTGATCGTATACATTAGAACTTAAGTAGAGTACTATAAATTATTGATTATGTGTTGTTTTTATAATGAAAAGGGGAATTTTAACTTTCATAATACAGTTGACAAATGAAACTTATATTTACATTATTACTTTCGGTATTAATCCAGTCTACTTTTGCACAAAGTGATGGATATGGATTTATTAATTATCAACCAGAAAACGTTCCTCCTGGGGCTACCAGTGTTACTATAAATTTTAGCAGCATAATTGATGATTTTCCTAATAATGAGGCTGTAGGGTCTATATTTTTTTATATTGAAGAAATTGATGAAGAGGATTTAAATGTTTTTGGTCCTATAGGAACTGAACTGGGCTTCTTTAATTTTGTTTTAGGAGAAGGTGCTATTGATTTTACAGAGGCGATTCCTCTTAATCAAGGAGAAAGTTTCAGCGATCAATTGCCATCCGGACGGATATATAGAATATATGCACAAGGTGGAATTATAACTGATGTAAATACCAATGAACAATTAGGAAATATGGATGCTGGTGATCCAATGGAGATAAAAGTTAGTACCAATATTTATGAATCCAAAATTGATCTAACAATTCTGGAAAGATCAGAACAGGTATTGCAAAGTGAGGATTTCATTATCAAAACCAGAATTGATACCGAACCTCTGGATATAGATGAGTTTGGACAAATTCGTTTTCAGATACATGAGGTAGATGAATCAGATATCCTTAAAATTGGTGATGTAGGTTCTCAAGTATTTGTAAGTCAGAGTGAGTCCATCTTTATAACTTCAGGAATTATTGATCAGGATATTACTATAACAGCACCTTCAGTTTTGAGTAAAGATTTACCAGAAGGCAGAACCTACAGAGTAAGAGTTCTTAATGAAGGAAGTGTGCGGGCTGCTCCTTTTCCTTATGAGTTAAAAGTTATAGATGAGACTACATTATCAGTCTCTGATCATAGTCTTTCAGAACCTATAACTATTTATCCTAATCCAGTTATTAATAGTATAAAAATCCATGGGAATCTGGTTGTAGATGTATATAAAATCTATGGACTTTCGGGAAGACTGATCAAAAAAATGAATAATAAAGAATCTTTGGATGTCTCAGATTTAGTTCCCGGAATCTATTTTTTACTTACAGATATGGGTACAGCAAGATTTGTTAAAAGATAGTCCAGGTATAAAAAAGAGACTATTTTTTACCAAATAAAGCATCCATAATGGTCTTTAACCCTTTAAAAACCATGAATATAGCAAATGCAGCTCCGAGTAACCCTAAACTTAGGATAGGAATATAATAAGGATGCTCTTGATTTTTGAAAGCAGAATGTATAACTATGGGACTAATAAACATAAAGATGAGTGCGATAGCCATTCGCTGTACACCTTTACCTAATAATTCTTTGTCTGTTCTTTTAGGCTCCATACTGATTTATTGCAGTACGTACACTACCAAATTTTTCTAATAATTCTGTAGCTAATACTCTTTCGATTTTTAATTCATCCATAAGCATACGAATACCACGATCTACCAATTTATTATTACTTAATTGCATATCGACCATCTTGTTGCCTTTTACTTTGCCAAGTTGAATCATAGCAGCGGTAGAAATCATATTCAAGACTAATTTTTGAGCAGTTCCGGCTTTCATTCTGGAACTGCCAGTAACGAATTCAGGACCAACATTGACGACAACAGGAAATTGTGCCGTGTTTGCCAAAGGACTTCCTTCATTACAGGTAATACATCCTGTAATGATATTGTGATCCTTACATTTTTGTAATGCAGCAATCACATAAGGCGTTGTACCAGATGCTGCAATGCCAATAACAACATCTTTTTCAGAAATATTATAGGTACTGAGGTCTTCCCAGCCTTGATCAATACTATCTTCTGCAAACTCTACGGCTTTTCTGATAGCTGTATCTCCCCCTGCAATTAATCCGATAACCAGGTCATGAGAAACGCCAAAGGTAGGAGGACATTCGCTGGCATCTACAATACCCAACCTACCACTCGTACCTGCACCCATATAAAAAAGGCGCCCGTCATTTTTTAATTTTTCAACAATTTGTGCTACTAATATTTCTACCTGAGGGATGGATTTCTCTACTGCTAGAGGGACTGTTTTATCTTCCTGATTGATATTGGTCAATACTTCCTGAATAGTCATTTTTTCCAGATGATTATAGCTAGAAGCTTGCTCTGTAGTTTTGTTGAATTCCATGCTTCAAAAATACGACTTTTAAGAGCAATTCTAAAATAAGATGAGAATATCAGTGTACTAATGAATTAGAGATTGAATAACTTAATTAGTATCAATGAGGAGTAAAAAAACACCAATAATTTTTAAACATCTTCTTTACAAACATCAGGAAATCTTTTATAATAGACAACATCAAAATTTTTAGAAATAATTAGAGAATAGTCTTTCTACTCTGTTTTTTCAACTGTAAGTTTCTTAAATAAGTTTAGTATAATCATCCCATATTAAGAACGATTTTTCAATTTTAATTACTATAATCCGAAAAATATATGGCTAATTACCAGGTATCATATGGTAAAACCATAATCAATGATTTAATGAGTTAAATAGTTGGTAATAATGTAGTTATGTTTGGGTACATGAAAATGTATTTGATCCTGAAAAATAGGTTTTCAGCGAAAATCAGCGATTAATTTATTAAGTGACCATAACTTTTCTTTAAGACCTATTTAAGTTTGATACAGATTAACTAAATAACTTAAAAACTATGAAAAGCATATTAATGATTTTATTGTTTCTTAATTTTATAGGGCTATACTCTCAGCAGGATGAAATTTATACATCACCGATAACAACTATGAAACAAGTTGAAGTAAAAATACATTATTCGTATAAAGAGATGAGTATATCTAAAACATATACACAGCCTTGCTCTTTGGCAGAATATGAAGCTATGATTAGGAGACACATTGAGTTTACTGGTAAATTAATAGAGCAGAAGGAAAGAATCCAAAACAAATCAATCACAAAAATACGAGTTACAGAGTCAAAAAAAGATTTGGTAGCAGCAAAATTTTTATATTACAGAGTAGATGATTTTACTAAAATGTATCAAAAACAAAATTACCCTCTACTGAAATGTTTTAATTTAGAAGCACTTAGCAGTTATCACGACTTTTTAAAAATAGTAACAAATACGTCCCGATATGCCAGTCTCTAATAGATAATTCAACTAGGCAAGTTTGATATGATTTCCAGAATGTACTCTTTAACCATTTCTGTTGATTCAAACAAATATTAAAATCCGATAAATACAGGTGGTTTTTATATAGTAAACTGTTAGTTAACCAGTGTTTTTCAAGCTGAAATAATCTTATCAAATTTTATGCAAGTAGTGTGCTTAATTTACTAAAGAAACAATTAAAACATCTCACTCATCCTCTTAAAACTATATATGAATGAAAAAAAACATAGTAACCTGTTCACTATTAATTGATGATGATAAAGCGACTAACTTTTTTAATAAGTATTTGTTAATGAAACATGATGCGTTTAAAAATGTAACAGTAGTTCAAGGAGTCAAGGATGCTCTGGAGTATCTTCAGAGTTTAGATAATCAATTAAACTTAAAGCCTGAATTGATTTTTTTAGACATTAATATGCCGTGTATGAATGGATGGGATTTTTTAGAGGAATTTGCAAAGTTAAAAGAAGAAATCATTGATAACATTAAAGTTGTTATGTTATCTACTTCTAACGACCCAAATGACCTTAAAAAAGCTTCTAATAATAAATATGTAAATGACTTCATAAACAAACCATTAACGTACTCAATTATTGACAAAATTATACAAGAACATTTTTCGTATGAAATAACAAAGTAAACTTAGTTTTTACGTTTAGATTATATAACCTTACTACTTATGAAAAAATTAAAATTTTTACTCATTGATGACAGCCCTTCTACCAACTTTTTTAATAAAGTTATGATAGAAAAAATATCCGTATCAGAAGAAATACAAAATGTGGAGAATGGAGCAGAAGCTCTTCAAGTTTTAAATTCTTACGTCCCTGATCTTATTTTATTAGATATTAATATGCCAGTAATGGATGGATGGGAATTTTTAGAAGAATTTCAAAAGTCAGATGCCAGATTTAAAGATGTTATGATCATTTTAATGCTTGGAGCGGAGTTATCTGAAAACAAGAAGGAATTAATAAAAACCATTCCTTATATAAAAGGATGTGCAGAGAAAATGCTAACACAGGAGGCAATTACAGATTTTGTAGCAAAGTTTCATGAAAACATTTTATTGAATAAATGCGAATCAGTTTTGGGTGAAATTTAATTGAGAGTTATTTTTCTGTCTTAATTTTTCATGAGAGTGTAAATATAACCTTGTCTGAATACTAAATTTTTAATTTATACATTATTCAGATAAGATGACAAAGACAGAACAGCAAGAATTAGAAAAGAAAGCTCTAGAACAGTTTATGACTGGCAAGA
>NZ_VTZU01000050.1 GCF_008370685.1 Aquimarina sp. RZ0 | reverse complement strand
CTTGCCAGTCATAAACTGTTCTAGAGCTTTCTTTTCTAATTCTTGCTGTTCTGTCTTTGTCATCTTATCTGAATAATGTATAAATTAAAAATTTAGTATTCAGACAAGGTTATATTTACACTCTCAACGAGGGATAACTGTAATACTAATGTCTAGAGTCTAGTTCTTGTTCCAAGTTCTTTTTTCTCTTAATGTATTGTTTTTTGGTAATTTTTTCCTGCAATTCCTTGCCTAGCCTTATGGTGTTCATTACAAGATAAATGGCAGATACAATTTTCAGTACATTTGTAGTAGTATCTTTTTTTAGTAGTATTACCTAATGTTTTATCCATTTTGAATTGATTCGTTACTATAAATTGTTTACTCTTTGCAAGCATCTCTTACTTTTTTAAACGATCTGATCATTTTTACAGTAGCACTAAAAGAAGTATTTTGAGAGATATAATATTCCAAAAATAGTTCTACTGATCACAATAGTATTAATACGATTTATAACTAAAAATTTCGCATATTCATCGTTTCTTTTTCCTTTCTACTTCGTTTAAAAAATAAACCGTAGCTATAGCTATGCTTGATTTTTTTGCCTTGCATAAAGAAAAAATAATTCAATGAATTTATACGAATTTTTTAATCACAAATGTCTTTACAATAGTTTTTTTTTAAAGGTTCACTTTTCTTAGTAAGTTTTTTAATGAATATTCTGTTGCATTCTCTTTTTTGAGGGATTTCTAGGGATGTTCTTTCTGTTTCTTTCCATAATTTTTAATGGTAATATAAGCTGGTTAATTCGTTTCGATTTGTGCCACTGATTTCGGAGTTATAGTGCCATTGAATTTTTGTAGATGAAACCAAATTAACCTAAGTTAATATTGCTTATCATATTTTATACGAATTTTTTAATCACAAATCGTATTAGAGTATTTCTATAAGAAAAGTATATGATGGAAGTTAGAAACACGCTTATATATGATTTTTCTAACTTCCAGTGTTTGTATAGTTATGTAAATCAGTATCTTGTAATTGTAAAGATTATAAGCTGTTATTTCCAGTTTTCAACATTATTAAAAAATTAGATTCCCAGAGCTATCGAAACCTCTATAACTATAATATTTTGTCGAAAATAAAGCAGATTTTTCTGTTTTGGTCAACAGCTCTTCAAAAGTATAGTTCGCAAGTTTAATGTCTTTAAAAATCTTTAACAAGATTAATTTTCCATCTTTTGTGAGAATCCATCTGAGACTTTTTCTTTTATCAGAAAATGTATAAAACGAGATCGCATCTTTAAGATCTATCTTGGCTAAGATTTCTATAGGCATATCTTCAGTTTCTCTACCTCGATGATTTACAAACGATTTATTGTTAGTAAAATTTATATGGATACTATTTATTGATCCATCTTCTGCCAGTTTCATTAGAAAATTGTGGTCTTTTATACGTTTAAGAATTCTTTTTTTGTGAGTTTCAAAATTTCGTAAAGGAGTCAAACTATCTTCCAAACTCATTCTGAGGTTATAGAAAATTTTTTCATTTTCATTTTTTTCATTTAAAGTAGCATTCCAACTATATCCGCTAAAGCTGTAAGAACTCACATGTGCAATAACAGATTTTGTAATATCATACTTGTCTATTAATTCTTTTTCACGAATCAATAAATCCTCTAATTGTTTATCAGGCCTTTCTATCCTTGATTTTAACTCATAAGGCATTTGTTTGATAAGTGTATCAAGATGACGTTGTATCCTTTGTTTTTCTATAGAATCTACTATAAAGTGTTTATAGTTTTGATAGGTATTATAAAAATGTAATTTATTAAAAGTATCCATTTCGGGATTACTTATGATATCTCCTACAATATCTTCAAACCTATTTTTATTCTCTTTAAAGGAATTGGCAAATGCTTGGCCTATTTTATTTGAATCAGAAAAGTAATGTCCTTTTCTTGGAGCCTGTATTTTTATGCCAGACCCTATTAATAGCATGGGTATATCTAGGTTGAGCAATTCTAATTGATTAATATATGTATCTCTACTATTGGTTGCTATATTACTACTGGCAATTCGATTGGCACGATCGTTTAATAAATTCATACTTGATTTTATAAATACATCCCAATTAGCAATAGATGCAGATATTCTAGCCATTTCTGCGAGTTGTGCTCTAGGAGAGTTGTCAAAGCTACAACTACCGATACGCGGATTTTTTCTCATAAAATTGATTGCTGTTTTCTTGGAAATCAATTGCCCTATAAAAAATTCTAAATCTGTATTAGATGTTTTGTTTTCCTTGGCAAAATCAATAGCAGCAAAAAGTTTTTGTTGGAAAATAGTATCATGTTTGAACAAACTATCAGAAAAGAATCTCTTTTTTTGCAGCCATTTTTTCTGTTGATCCAGATATGCATCATATTTATCTTTGTCGTATACTGGTTTGTTTGTAGCTCGTTGGTAATATTTTGATAGATCATCAAAAACTTTAGTGCTTGCAAAATTGGAAGTATTGTTATTATCGCTTTTAATGAATAAATTAAAATCGGGATCAATAATCTTATCTGTATAGGCTATATAGCTCTTATATTTTAGGGGGATTTTTTTAGTAATAAAATTGTTCCTTAACAAGAAACCGGAAACAGTAGTATTTCCTTTCTTTTTATTAGTTCTAATTTTATAGATGGTTTTAAGGTTGTCCTTTTGCCACTTTTTCTTAATAGGAAAAGAAATCTCGTGATCCTGCCCATTACCAATCTCATAAGTTCTGAACTTAATGATTTTTTTATCATCATAATCCTTATATATATTCCGGACTAATAAAAGATCAAAATCAGTAATTAAATTAGGGTATTCTGTAATTAATATTTGTAAATCGTTTACTTCCAAAAGACGTTCAATGAACTTGTTCGGATTTTCTGTTTGGATTTCGAAATAGTGAGCTGATGTTTGTGATAGTGAATTATACGACAGGTTTGAGGTCTTACGATTTTCGACATTTAAGCCTTCTATTTTTTGATTTAACAGGTCTATATGTTTCTCTAAGTGTAAGTGCTGAGCTCTTATAAAACTGCTACATAAAAAGAGAACCATTATAATTTTAGTTTTCATAATGACTATTTATTAATTTTAGCTAAAATGGTAGGGTCTATTATGTTATTATCTTCTGACAGCAACTTCATTTTAGAAATAATTTCTGTTGATTTAGGGGCATCATCTATAAAAGGAAGAAATATTCTACCTCTATGCTGGCTATATACTGGGATAGTGAATATTTTCTTTTTTCCTAACCGTTTTAATTGGATGATAAGCTGTTGCATGTATTAGAAATTTTCCCTCAATAAAACTAACTAATATTGATTAATATTTAGCAAGATTTTTTCATTAAATTTAGAAGCTTGCATGATTAGAAATCGTAACTATTCACCGGATTGTATTGTTATCCTTTGATTATTTGGAATTTAGTTTAAAATTTCAGATTTTAGTAATCCTAATGACAGACAAGGAATTTATCGCCCAACTTCTGGAACAAGTTATCATCTTGACTAGCCGTGTCAAAGAACTGGAATTACGATTGTCTAAATATGAGCATCCAAAAAATAGTGGTAACAGTAGTGTTGCCCCTTCTCATTCATTTGGCAACATTGCTGGAGAGTCAATTCACCCTTTGATGCTACAAAAACTTTACAGACATAGTGATTTAAAAACCACAATTAATTATCAAGCCAACTTTATACACAAAGAGGCTGATGACGCACTTGATAGTGTTATTAATTTTTAAACATCAAAGAACGCGCCCTCACCTCACGAAAAAAATATAAGCGTTCTTTAGCCTGCCTTGCAAGCGCGCAAAGGCGAACGGCTATATTTGCAATGGTCAGTGAGTGGAATAGAGAGTGTTTTGTAATATGATTCAATGACAAAGAATATGAGACAGAGAGGGTAAAATTAGGATGGTGGCTAAAATAAGTGTTTGTTTTAGGAAAACAAAAAAGCTGAACCTTTCGATTCAGCTTATCCTTTGCTGTGCGGGCGGGGAGACTCGAACTCCCACACCTCGCGGCACTAGATCCTAAGTCTAGCGTGTCTACCAATTCCACCACGCCCGCATTATTTTTTACAGAAACTTAGGACTATCTGTAAAATCGAGTGCAAATATAAACAATATGTATAAAACTCAAAGCACTTATATTGTTTTTTTGAAAAAAAAAAGATTTACTCAATACTCAAGATTTAAATTAAAGGAGGCTTGCCTCAAGGTAGTTTATATCCGCAACCATTTTTTCATTTTAGGAAAATTTGATTGCTCTCTATCCATATAGGTAAGCCCCATCCATTGTAGTAAGGGTAACCCCATAAAGGTTTGCTGACGATATTTTTCTAAAATCCATATATGTTCACCTTTGTATCCTTCTTTATGAAAAACAACTTCTGGTTGTATCCCAATATGCAAAGCTGCCGCATATGACCATAACATCACAGCTATTTCTTCTCCATTTTTTGATTTGTTATTTGTAGTTATATTGTTACTCAGACATCTTCTGTCTTCGGGTAATGATACAGCAATATGCCCTGCTTCATGTAGAATGTCACCAGGAGATACAAGCTTTTTGGTATCGATCAATAATGTACCGTGCTGGATCTTGATTCCGGGTAAAAATGTTTCTGTTGTCATTGGTGTTAATGTATAACAAATAGGTAGAGAGTCCAGAAAGATATATATCCGTTGTAAAAACTGATCCCTTTTGCATTTGTTATCCATTAGAGACTACTCTTTATCCTATAAATTTACTGTAATTAATCGTAATACTAAATAAAATCATCCGTTGTATTTTATAGGTATGTTATGCATTGGATCAAATTGGATATGGATCTTTTTTTAGTATCAAATTATTTCATTTTCATTACTTTTAGACCAAAATTAACTCAATCCCATGCAAGATACTCAATCCTACATTAATGAACATAAAGATCGTTTTATTAATGAACTTATAACACTATTAAAAATTCCATCTATCAGTGCTGATTCTGCTTACCAAAAAGATGTGATTAAAACAGCTGATGAGATAAAAAAAAGCCTCGAAAAAGCAGGGTGTGATCTGGTAGAAATATGTGAAACCCCAGGGTATCCTATTGTCTATGGAGAGAAGATTATAGACTCCAAACTTCCTACTGTTTTGGTTTATGGGCATTATGATGTGCAACCACCAGATCCCATTAACCTTTGGGATAGTCCACCTTTTGAACCAGTAATCAAAAAGACCGAATTGCATCCGGATGGAGCCATTTTTGCTCGTGGAGCCTGTGATGATAAGGGACAGATGTATATGCACGTAAAGGCATTAGAATTAATGACTAAAACGGATCAACTCCCGTGCAATATAAAGTTTATGATCGAAGGAGAAGAAGAAGTAGGAAGTAATAGTTTAAGCTGGTTTGTAGAAAGAAATCAGGAGAAATTAGTAAATGATATCATTTTGATTAGCGATACGGGTATGATTGCAAAAGATGTACCTTCTATAACTACTGGATTAAGAGGTTTAAGTTATGTAGAAGTAGAGGTGACAGGCCCCAATAGAGATCTGCATAGTGGATTATATGGAGGCGCTGTGGCTAATCCAATTAATATATTGACCAAAATGATTGCTTCGCTACATGATGAGGATAATCGAATTACAATACCGGGTTTTTATGATAAAGTGGAAGAATTATCCGCAGATGAACGAACAGTAATGGCAAAAGCACCTTTTTCTATAGAGGCTTATAAAAAAGCTTTGGATATCAATGATATCTACGGAGAAGAAGGATATACAACAAATGAACGTAATTCTATTAGACCTACACTAGATGTAAACGGAATCTGGGGAGGATATACCGGAGAAGGAGCTAAAACGGTGATTGCAAGTAAGGCATGTGCCAAAATTTCTATGCGCTTAGTACCCAATCAGGATTGGAAAGAAATTACAGAATTATTTAAAAACCATTTTGAGAATATAGCACCAGATGCTGTGATTGTAAAAGTAACGCCACATCACGGAGGACAAGGATATGTAACCCCGATAGATACTATAGAGTATAAGGCAGCAAGTAGGGCTTATAAAGACACTTTTGGAAAAACACCTATACCACAGCGAAGCGGAGGAAGTATTCCGATTGTTTCTTTATTCGAAAAAGAATTAAAAAGTAAAACAATCCTTATGGGATTTGGCTTAGATAGTGATGCAATTCATTCTCCAAATGAACATTTTGGTATTTGGAATTATCTAAAAGGAATTGAAACCATTCCACTCTTCTATAAGTATTTCACAGAGTATTCCGCAGAAAATGAATACTATTAAAATAAATAATAAGTGGGTATGGTCTAACATACCCACTTAGTTGGTTTTTATTTTTTGATTACTAGTCTTTTTGAGTAGGATGTTCCATTAGTATCAGTAATTATAATATAATAAAGCCCTTCTGGCAGTGATCTAACATCAATTTCTGTATCTATTTCCAGATTTTCTTTTTGTGATTGAAGTACTCCTATTGTATTATAAATTTTCAAAGAAATAGCACCGTCTTTGACAAATAAATGATTTGCAGTTATAGTAAAAGTCTTATCAGTAGGATTAGGATGCAAGGCAAAACGATTTTTATCTCCTATATCTATAGTAATTGACTCACTTTTTACTTGTATACTTTCTGTTTCTAAATTAGCTATGGTTTCTGTAATAGTATTACCACAATCTTCTATTTTTGCTACAAAACTGGAACCATTGTTTGCTTTAAAACCAGTTGTTAAAACTACCTTTTGACCACCAGTATAAGTAGCGATTCCTCCACTAGCAATTGTATTGCTTGCTGTTAAGGTATTTGCCGCTTTTTGGGTATCGGTTTGTCCAGAAGAAACATTTTGAATAATAGTAAGGTTATCTGGACAATCCTGAGCTAATAGTAATGCTTGATATGCATTGACTAACCCGTAGCCCAATTCATTATTCCAGGTTCCGTTAGGTCTTCCTCCCGTATTAGAATAGTTATATAGATCTGTTCTCACTTTTTGAGCTGATTGTTCAATAATTGTATTAACTTCTTGAACAGTTAAATTTGGGTTTGCACTCAATACTAATGCTGCTACTCCAGAAACAAAAGGACAGGCAGCAGAAGTACCGCCAAACCATCTGTCATAGTCAAAATTAGAATAATTATTAGGAGGACTGGTAGAAGAAGGGTTGTAATCTCCGCTCCCGGAAACATCTCCTGTTCGATCGGTCGTAGGCACACTAGTTCCTCCAGCAACAACATCGAGAGGAGTTCCAAAACTACTTCCAGGGAGACAGTTAGAACACCAGGGATCACAGGAATCTGGCACAATATCAATTCTTCCAGATCTCACACCGCAGCGATCTATGGCGCCAACGCATAAAATAAGAGGGTTAGAATTAGATGGATATTGTGCTCCATTTACATTGCTATTACCACTTGAAAAAACGACAATACTACCAAGTCCACCTCTACCATTGGTCAATGCATTTGTTACCGAGTTATTAAACAAATTACTAGGAGTTCCACCTCCCCAAGAGTTGCTGATTATATCTGCTCCATTTTGCCAGGACCAATTCATACCATCTGCAAGCATCTGAATAGTTGTGCCAAATCCAAAACCTACACTTATAGACATCAATTCAGAATCAGGGGCAACCCCAGCAACTCCTATATTATTTTCTGAAACAGCTCCAATAATTCCAGCACAAGCGGTACCATGAGCCCCTCTGACTTGTGATGGTGAAGTGCCAGTTTGAGCGTCATATCCTGTTCCAGATATATTACTCTGAAGATCAGGGTGATTAAGTTGAATGCCTTGGTCTATAACAGCAACTCTAATATTGCTGCCAGTAGCAATATTCCAAGCCTGCTCTATTTTTATATCTACTCCAGCATTTCCTCCACTTTGTCCAGTGTTTTTCAACGTCCACTGATCATTAAAATAGGGATCATTGGTATTAAGAAGGTTATGGTACATAAAAGCAGGTTCTGTACTTTCAAAAAGACCTGTTTCATAAAAAAGATTAGCATAATTTAAAGCATTTAAACTTCTAGGAGAAGGAATTGAGAGGGTAAACCAAAGCGGCATGAATTTATTTTTCCCTAATATTTGTAGGTTCATTTCCTTGGCTTTTAGTCTGAGTAAGTTTAGATCTTCTGCATGTTTTAGTTTTACATAAAAATTATTCGAAAGCCCAAACTCGCCTCCATTAATTTTATAGGTAGGAGATATCATTAATACATTTGATAACTTTTTGTAATTTTCGATTAAAGATCTATAATCTCTAATTGATGAAGGATTGGTATTCAATTCCATATAATAAATCTTTTCTGAATGATTA
Source organism: Aquimarina sp. RZ0 (assembly GCF_008370685.1). Lineage (GTDB taxonomy): Bacteria > Bacteroidota > Bacteroidia > Flavobacteriales > Flavobacteriaceae > Aquimarina. Next base: position 42,792 of record NZ_VTZU01000050.1, on the reverse strand, counting down.
TTATTGTTGGAATTTTCTTTTAATGGAATAACGCTAGTTTTGGTTTTGTCTTCAATAATTTCAGATTTTGAAGCGCGAATACTATTAAATGTGTTAATTGCATTTTCTCCTTTAAAAGAAATTGAGAGTTTTTGTTTATTTACCTCAAGGTACACTTTAGACCCTTCGTAATAATAAAAATTGTCTAATTGATCTTGTCCAAAAATGTTTAGAGGTAAAATTAAAAAGATGAGTGATAAGATAAATAAGCATATAATTTTTATCTTATTATTTTGATTTACGGTTTTATATGATTGTTTCATTTTATTTTTCTTTAAGTTGGCTTTCTAAAGTTCTAATTCTTTTATTCTGTTGTATTACGTATAATGTTAACTCCTCAATTTTTTGAAGAAGCTTAGCATCCATTTCGCCTAAATTGATTCCATTTTTAATTACTTCTTTTTCAGAAGGAATATCAGAAAGATGTCCATGTTCCCGAATATGATTTTCGACTTCTTCCAGACTAGGTAGATAGTAGTCTTTTTCAAAAACAAAATCAGACCAACTACCTGTTTGTACTACTACTTCTCTGGAACCTATAGACCCCTCTACAGCTAATCTGTGTGACCCTGTATCAGTAGTTCCAACTCCAATATTACCTCTAAAAAAAGCCTCGTGGTCAGATCCTCTTACTTCAAAACTTGAGTCCCCTCCATTAACACCAATAGCGAATCCTTGTGTAGTACCTGCAGCATAGGTTAAATATTGTACATGCCTGGTCAACATGGCTCTGGTAAACCCAGGATTCTCATTCATCCCTATTCTCCAGTTAGTATCCGTGGGATTCCATGTGAAAATTTGTTTTAATCCAGTACTGTTACGTAATAGAATATCTCCATTTATATCCAGTTTTTTTGATGGATTAGGGGTTCCTATTCCCACATTACCTCTAAAAAAGGTAGCGTGGTCAGAGCCTCTTACTTCGAGGCTAGAATCCCCTCCATTAACACCAATTGCAAAGCCCTGTCTAGTGCCTGCAGCATACGTTAAGTACTGTACATGTCTAGTCAACATAGACCTGGTAAACCCAGGATTATCATTCATTCCTATTCTCCAGTTAGTATCCGTGGGATTCCAGGTGAAAATTTGTTTTAACCCGGTGCTATTGCGTAAAAGAATGTCGCCGTTAATTTCTAAAGATTTTGAAGGACTTACTGTGCCTATTCCTACATTTCCACTAGAAGGGAAAGTGTTTTGTGCATTGATAATGAGTCCTGTACTAACAAGAATCAAAGTAAAAATTCGATTTTTCATTATTTTTTAGATTTAAGTAGCTTTTCAAGGTCATCCAATCTTTTCTCTACAGATTGTAATCTTCTTATTTCTTTCTCTTGTTGGATGGTATATAAGGTTAGCTCTTCAATTTTTTGGAGAAGTTTTGCATCCATTTCGCCCAGATCAATCCCATTTTTGATCACTTCTTCTTCAGAAGGAATCTCAGAAAGATGTCCATGTTCCTGAATATGATTTTCGACTTCTGCTAATGAGGGAAGTTGATACTCTTTTTCAAAAACAAAATCAGACCAGTTGCCTGTTTGTACTACTACCTGTCTAGAACCTATGGATCCTTCTACGGCTAGCTTGTGGGATCCAGTGTTTGTGGTGCCAATTCCAACATTTCCTGTAACTCCATCAATAGACATTCTTGTGATTCCACAACAAGTGCCTGTTCCTCCTATTTTGAAATCCATTCTGGCAGGATAATTCCCCGGTGAAAATTCTCCGGTAGTAGCAACTGCTATTCTACCTATTTGCACATTTGATGCTCCGTCATAACCCGAATAAATTATAGTGCCTAATAACCTGCCAGCCGGAGTAGAGGCAGGAGTTGTGAAGTCTCCTCCCGTATTCAGAAAGTAGAGATGAGGATGCCCTCCATTAAACAAGCCTTGTCGGGTAGTAATTCTTAAGGAAGGGTATTTGTTTTCTGATTGATTGATTTTTATTTGATCCTCAAACGTTTGCTGGCTATAGCAACTCACATGAATTATTACAGCTAATAATAAACTATTTAAAATTCTTTTCATTATTGATTTTAGTTTTAAAAGAGTTAATTAAAATTTGATTTTATGAACATATGCTATTCTTTAGTTTTTTACCAGTTTTTCAATATCATCGAGCCTTTTTTCTATAGATTGTAACCTTCTAATTTCTTTCTCTTGCTGGATGGTATATAAGGTTAACTCTTCAATTTTTTGAAGGAGTTTTGCATTCATTTCACCTAGATTAATTCCATTTTTGATTACTTCTTCTTCAGAAGGAAGATCAGAAAGGTGACCATGTTCCTGGATATGATGTTCGACTTCTTTTAATGTTGGGAGGTTATAATCATTTTTAAAAACAAAATCTGCCCATACATTTGTTTTTACTTCAACCTCTTTAGTCTTTATTGTTCCATCCACTGCCAGATTTCCTCCAGAAACTCCTAATGTATTGTTGTCTCTTAGAATTAATCTCATATCGTAATCCGTAGTGGCATCATTAGAAAAATCAAAGTAAGGAACTCCAGTTCCTCTAAGCTCTATAGATGCTCCTTGATCTGTATTTAGGAGTGCGCCTGTATTTCCCCAATTAATACTTTGACCTGTGCTAAGTTTGTTGCTCATTTTGACATTTCCTCCCTGGATTGAAAGCTCATTATCATTCATAAGGATTAATCTCATATCAAAATCTGTGGTGGCATCATTAGAAAAATCAAAGTAAGGAACTCCAGTTCCTCTAAGCTCTATAGATGCTCCTTGATCTGTATTTAGGAGTGCGCCTGTATTTCCCCAATTAATACTTTGACCGGTGCTAAGTTTATTGCTCATTTTGACATTTCCTCCCTGGATTGAAAGCTCATTATCATTCATAAGGATTAATCTCATATCAAAATCTATAGCGGCATCATTAGAAAAGTCAAAATATGGAATTCCGGTTCCCCGAAGCTCTATAGATGCTCCTTGATCTGTCTTCAATACAGCTCCGGTACTTCCCCAGTTTACTTGTTTTGTAACGGTAAGTTTTCCATTAACGGTTTGGTCTTGAGCATAAAATTGAAATGTTATCAGTATAATAACAGCAGTGTACAATATTTTTTTCATTTGAATAAAATTTGAAGGTTAATTGATTGATACTATTTAAAATAAGAAATGTGTTTTCTAAGGCTTTATGAATATTCAATACATGCTAATTTGGTATAGATAAAGAATACTTTAATAAGCATTATTCATTCATATATAAGATGAATTGATATAGTATTACTTCTTCTTTATATTTTTTAATTCTTCCTGAACAGATTTTAGAGTTCTCTGAAGTGTGATTAGTTGCTTTTCCTGCTGGATAGTGTATAGTGTAAGTTCCTCTATTTTTTGGAGAAGCTTAGCGTCCATTTGGCCTAAAAACACCCCATTTTCTTTTACTTCATTGGCACTAGGGATATCTTTTAAATGCCCTTTTTCTGTAATATGTTTTTCAACTTCCTGAAGAGTAGGTAATATATAATCATCGTAAAAAACAAAATCAGACCAATTAGTTTCAACATTTATTTCTTTTGCTCTAATTTTGCCATTGACTGCTAGTTTCCATACTCCAGGATTTGAAGTTCCTATTCCTAAAGAACCATCAAATGAAGAATGCTGTCCATTACCTCTAAGATTGGTTGTTCCTCCTAAGTGGAAATAGCCATATTCTCCATTTGCATTATCAGCGAGGTGTAAATAGATTTTTTGGCTATTGTTAGGTTCAGATATTAATAATGCCCTATCAGCGTTAGAATTCTCTGTTTGATTTATCTCCAAAGGAGCAGATGGGCTTGAAGTTCCTATTCCTACTTTCCCAGTAGTAGGAAAGGTGTTTTGTGCTTTAACTCCTATAAAAGTAGTTGCTAGCAACATTGTAAGTATTGTTTTTTTCATTCTTTATTAGATATTAATTTTAAAATATTTTCCAGTCTAGATAATCGATAAGATAGTTTCTTTAATTTCTCAATATCTTTTTGTTGTATCATAATAACTTCTTTTTGTGCTTTAATTTCTTTTTCTTGTTGAATAGTGTAAAGAGTAAGTTCTTCTATTTTTTGAAGAAGTTTTGCATCCATTTCACCTAAGTTGATACCATTTTTGGCTACCTCAGATTCTGTTGGTATTTCTGAAAGGTGCTTATGTTTATTTATATAGTTTTCAACTTCTTCAAGAGTTTATAGTTCATATGTTTTATCAAAAACAAAATCAGCCCATACTGGGGCAGTTGCTCTAATATTTCCATTTACATGCAACTTTTCTGTAGGATTCGTAGTCCCTACTCCAAACTTTCCGTCGGTAGTGGTAAAGAAACTATTTGTTGCACTCCCTCTTCCGAAAGCCATTAAATCATTAGACGCATCATACCAGACAAAACCTTTGGTTGTACTATTTTTGCTAAATCTTAACTCTGCATTTGATGAGGTTGTATTGATGATAAGCTGAGAATCTCCAGAATATGGTGCTTTTATTTCTAATTTGCCACGTGGAGTTGTAGTCCCTACTCCAAACTTCCCGTCGGTAGTGGTAAAGAAACTATTGGTTGCACTTCCTCTTCCAAAAGCCATTAAGTTATTAGATGCATTATACCAGATAAAACCTTTGATTGTGTCATTTTTACTAAACCGTAACTCTGCGTTTGATGAGGTGGTATTTACAGTGAATTGAGAAATACCATCATATGGTGCTTTTACTTCAAGCAAACCAGAAACTATTGTTTTGTTTCCAGTTGGTTCTACTGCTATTTCTGAAGTAAGAATTTGAGAATAAGATTGTACTGATAAAAAACAAATGGGAATAATAAATATTATTATTTTCATTTCTGTATTATTTTTTTGATTTTAGAAATGTATTAACTAATGATTTTAATTCATTAATTTCTTCCTGTTGCTGGATAGTATACAGGGTGAGTTCTTCTATTTTTTGTAATAGTTTTGAATTGATTTCCCCTAGTTTAATTCCATTTTCTGTTACTTCTTTTTCAGATGGAATATTTGGCAAATGCCCTTTAGTTTTGATATGCTCTGCAACTTCTGTTAATGTAGGGAGGTGGTACTCAGATTTAAAAACAAAATCAGGCCAGGGTGAAGCTTCTACTACAATTTCTTTTGCTCTAACATTTCCATTTACGGCTAGTTTATAGCCTCTGGTGTTTGTAGTGCCGATACCAACATCTCCTCCTTGTCGGGCAAAAAACACATTTGTGGGAGTGTCATATCCTCCCAGATATAATACTCCTGTTGAGTTATCGGTACGTATGGGTTCAATTACGGCTCCACCTGTACCATGCCATATACTCAGGTATTTGTCGGTTCTGTTTTCGCGATAGATTCTAAATGCCTTTCTTTCTAAGGCATTTACGTGTAGTTTGGCCTCTACATCAGTTGTTCCTATAGCAACGTTTCCTCCTTTTCTAGCAAAGAATGTATTAGTAGGAGTGTCATATCCTCCCAGATATAATACTCCTGTTGAGTTATCGGTACGTATGGGTTCAATTACGGCTCCACCTGTACCATGCCATATACTCAGGTATTTGTCGGTTCTGTTTTCGCGATAGATTCTAAATGCCTTTCTTTCTAAAGCATTTACATGTAATCTGGCTTCTGGAGCTGTAGTTGTAATTCCCACATTTCCATTTAAACTGTAAATAGTGTTTTGATTGTCATAGTTGTGTTGCGCCCACAATCCAATAGTGCCCAAAAAGGTCACTATTAATACAAGAGTTTTTTTCATTGTGTGATATTTACTGGTTATATTTTATGCTATTAAAGTTACAAATTCCCCGTTCTATATTTTTTTTTGAGTGTAAAAAAAATGTTAAATTATTGAAAATAAGTTTTTTGTGGTATTTGATTAGATCTTTTGTACTCGATTTTTAGGGCCTATAAATCAAAAGTAATTGCATATATTATTTTTTTACTCTACATTTGTAGAGTAAATTCTAATAATGTAGAGTAATGCAGTTGTCCAAAGCAGAAGAACAATTAATGAAATATCTCTGGAAATTAGAGAAAGCCTTCATGAAAGATTTATTGGATGCTTTTCCAGAACCCAAACCAGCAACTACTACCGTAGCTACCTTACTTAAGAGAATGACGGATAAAGGTTTTGTAACGTATACATTGTATGGAAAGTCCAGGGAATATTATCCATTAGTAAAAAAAACAGACTATTTTTCTAAGCACGTTAATGGATTAATCAAAAACTTTTTTAACGACTCTGCGTCGCAGTTTGCATCATTCTTTACTTCTGAAACAGATCTTTCTACTTCAGAATTAGAAGAACTTAAAAAAATAGTAGATAAGCAAATCCAAAAACAGAAAAAATGATACTCTATTTATTAAAATTTTCTCTATGCTTGTTCCTTTTATGGAGCTTTTATAAGTTGGTTTTAGAAAAAGAAAGAATACACTGTATAAAGAGGTTTTATCTCCTTTTTAGCTTACTGTTTGCATTAACAGTACCATTACTTACATTTACATATGAGACTGAGATTGCAGTAGAATCAGAAATGATTCCGGAGACTATGAAGCCAATAATAATGCAATCAGGGGATATACCAGTAGCAGAAGAATCTACTAATTACGTGCCTATTATTTTATGGAGCTTATATCTGGTCGGGGTATTCGTTTTTGGCTTTAGGTTTATTCGTAATTTGATCGATATATCTAAAAAAATCAGGAGAAATGAGAAATTAAAAGAACACTCACATATTAATGTGTTAGTAAGTAATTCTATTGTACCACATACATTTCTAACCTATATTTTTGTTCCTAAAAAAGAATTTCAACAAAGAAATATTCCTGAAGAAGTTTTGCTTCATGAAAAAACACATGTAGTACAAAAACATACATTAGATATACTGTTTGTAGAGGTGTTGCAGATTGCTTTTTGGTTTAATCCCTTGTTTATTTTAATTAAAAAATCAATGAAATTAAACCATGAGTTTCTTGCAGACCAAAGTGTGTTGAAACAACAATTTTCGATACAAAATTATTTTAATCTACTCCTTAATTACCCCAACAGCCCTAATCAAGCTGTATTATCGAGTTCTATAAATTATTCATTAACCAAAAAACGATTACAGATGATGACAAAAGAATTTTCAAAAAAAAGAGTAGCCTTAAAATTAATGGCTTTAATACCTCTTTTAGTAGTATGCACTTTATTTTTTAATAATGAGATTGTAGCAAAAGAAATAGAAAAAGAACCAAGATTCATTAGAGGAATGCCAGTAATGGATTCTTCTGTTAATGAACCATTATTAACCATTTCAAAAAATAGATCAGCAGATGAAAATATTATTGCTGTTAAAAGATTTCAGGATGGGGTTACTGATGAAATGGTAGCAGAATATAATATATGGGCAAAAAATCTAAATGGTAGTATAAAAAATAACGAAAGAATTACTATTAGAAAAAAAGAATTAGATAGAATGAAATATATCTATAAAAATTTATCTTCTAGTCAGTTGGAAACAGCCGAGAAATTTCCTCAAATAAATATACCGCCACCGCCAGAAGTTCCTGAGGTCATGAATGATGAAGAAAGTGATATACCTTCTCCTCCGACTCCAGAGGAGCCAGAGTCAATTATTGATTATGAAGAGAGGATACAGGAAGAAAATGAACGAGCTATACAAAAGCAAGAAGCAGCAGAGATTGCAATGATGGAAGCGGTCGAAAATATACATCACCTAGAAGAACAAGCACAGATTATGGCGGAAAAAGCACTTGACGAAGCAGAGGAACAGAGAGTCGTTGCAATGGAAGTAGCAACACTAGCCAGAATGAGAGCAGAAGAACAAAGAGCGATAGCAATGGAGGAATCGGCATTGGCCAGAGAGCAATCTATAGAACTCGCAGCGCTTGCAAGAATACGAGCAGAAGAACGTGCATATGCTGTTTCTGCAAAGGCCTTGGAGCAGTCAAAATATGCAGAAAAAAAAGCTAGAAAAGCGGCTAGAAGAAATGCAGAAATCAAAAGAAAATATCACAGGGAAGCAAAAAAGTCGGCTGAAATAGCTCGAGAAGCTGCTATGGCAGCGTCAAAAGATGCGCACAGTGCTATGATGAATGCAAAAAAAGAAGCGATGAAAGCCCGAAAAGAAGCTCACAAAGCTGCTGTGGCTGCAAGAAAAGAAGCTATGAGATCCAGACCAAAACCAGCTTCACCTATTGAGTTTGTAAAAAAAATGGAAGAAAGAGGTAATGCAGAGTTTTATTATAAAGGAAAACGTATTTCTTATAAAGAAGCAAAAAGATTGATGAATACTTCTAATAACTTGTCAATTAATGCAAAAACCAAGAATGGGAAAACGATCATAAAAATTAAGAATTAAAAATGATTTGTCATTTTATAAATTACGATTATTAAATGTAAAATTAGCCAAAACCTCACAATTGTGAGGTTTTTTGTGCAACATTTGGTTGTTAATCAGCGTTCTATGTATATTCAATCAAAAACCCTTAGATAATGTTAAAAAGATTTTTTATTCTCTGCTCTGGAGCAGATGCAGATGTGTTGGCACAGAGTTCCAACGGAGAACAAAATAAATATGCAGGTATAGGTGCTACTGTTTTTTTTACTGCATTCATGGCTTTTCTGGCTGCTAGTTATGCGTTATATACCGTATTCGATAATTATATTACCGCAATTTTTTTTGGGATCGTATGGGGATTGTTAATCTTCAATTTAGATCGTTTTATAGTTTCAACAATAAAGAAAAAGGATAATTTTCTGGATGAATTATTGCAAGCTACACCTAGGATCATTCTGGCAGTGATTATTGCAGTCGTTATTTCTAAACCTCTGGAACTAAAAATTTTTGAAAAAGAAATTGATCAGGTTTTATTAGAGCAAAAGAATGATTTAACACTTGCAAATCAAGAACAGATAGCAACGCAATATACTCCGGTAATTACAGCAATAGACGATGAAGTAGCTACATTAAAAGGAGAAATAAGTGCTAAAGAAACTGAAGTAAATACATTGTATGAGACATATGTAGCTGAAGCAGAAGGTCGTAAAGGCACTGAGTTAGTTGGAAAAGGACCTGTATATAAGGAAAAAAGAGAAAAACACGATGCTATGCTGGCAGAATTGGTTGATTTAAAAAAAGTAAATACCGAAAAAATAACAGGATTAGAAATGAAGAAGACAGAATTAGCGGCAGCGTATGCTGAACAGGTAGATACCTCTCAGCCAATAATTGACAATTTTGGTGGATTGATGGCACGTGTCAATGCGCTGAATACATTACCCTGGCTTCCTTCATTTTTTATCTTTTTACTATTTTTAGCAATAGAGACATCTCCTATTTTTGCAAAACTATTATCTCCAAAAGGAGAATATGATTTTAAGGTTGAAGATGCTGAGGGAGAAATAAAAACTTGGGTAGCGCAGAAAGCTGACCAGCGCAAAATTTTGTTAGAAACAGATCATACAATTAATGATAGGGTATACAATGATATTGCAGAAGAAGATGAATTATATCAATATAAAAAGAAGATTGCCAGAGAACTAATGCAAAAGCAGCAAAATGCTTTTTATAAAAGGCAAACGGATATCTTGTAATTAGACTTCTTCTTAAAATAGAGACTGATTAGTTATAAATCGTATAACTCTACAACTTAATAGAAGTTGTATTTTACTCGATAATCGAGATTTAAATGCTCCGAGGCTTGCCTCGAAGTCAAAATGTTTTTTTTCAATAAATGCCTCGTATCCTTGTCTCGAGATAATTTGCTATAAATCAGTTTTATATGTGGTAAGAAGAAATAAAAAACCTCATCTAAAAGTTGCACTTAACATTTTAGCTGAGGTTTTTGTAAAAGTTTATCTAAGACTATATGTTTCTTAGCTTTTCATTTTATTGCTTTAATATTTTTAGATTTTTATTATTGTCAATCCCTGATAAACGAACAAAATATATTCCTTTTGGTATAGTACGCAAATCCATTTCTAGTACATCATCATTTTCATCAACTTTTCTCAAATATACTCTTTGTCCTTTTACATCAATAATATCCATTTGATAATAACGATGTCCATTTTGTAGATCTATTATCAATAGATTAGTAAAAGGATTAGGATACGCTATTACATTTTGATCTTGAATATCATTTGCTCTATTACTTTCATATGTTATAACTAATTGCGGTTTTTTTACAGAACTATGTTCTTTTGAAGCAAAGGCAAAATCATTACCAGATGCTGCGCTCATTACCAATGCTAACTTCCCTGAGTTTATAGCACTGGTATTTAAAGAAATGGTTTTCCTGTCTCCAATATTCATTGTTCCATTTATAGTTCCTAATAAATTCTGCGAGGAAGGTTTATTACTATTAGAAATGTTTTGTTCTGTCCAATTAGTAGTACTTCCTTTATATACATCTACTTTACCATTTCCAGCATCAGAAGCAATTGTAAAACTAAGTTCAGCTTTCTTTATGTTCCCTTTTATTGATGAAAGATCAAACATTAGATATCCATTGCGGTTGTTTCTCTCTATACGTATTAAGGTATTATTATATCGAGAAGAGCCCTGTATATAAGCATCCTGTATTGGGGTAAGTGTAGTTTGGGTACTGCTATTGCCTCCATCGCCAGAAGTACTTTTTTTAGAAACCACTACTCTATCGAGATTCATTAAATATCCACCAGAACCTTTGAATATCAATCGTAGTTTTTTATTCCCTGATGATAAACGAATTGTAGTACTGTATTTTTTATAGGAATGCCACTGACCATTTACTGGTATACTAATTGAGCCTCTTTTGTTCCCATTTTCTAATACATCAATAGTACCTCCAGAGCCTGCACTAGAAGCCATAAAGTCAAATATATAATCTCCTCCTTCAGTAACATCTACATCATATTCTACGTAATCATTATTACGAATAAATCCAAGGTTTTTTCCTGAACTACCAGGGGTGTTTTCGGTTTTAACACTACCTGATTTATTAACATAAGATTCTGCCTGGAAATTGCCTGGTAATTTGATATCTGTAGTAGAACCATCGCCACCGCTACCGCCGCCATTTCCATCACAATTATCTTGTATATCTGCCGGTTGACTAGATCCAGGGATGTTAACTTTACAAAAAGTATTAGAATATCTTATTTCATCGTAGTATAATCGTGTAGTTAGTTTTGATTTACCTCTATAAAGACCGATTTTATTATTAAGGAGTTTTGAGTCTGGTTCAGAATACCCTACTTTCATGTCTTTTTGTCCAAATCTTTTCCAATCTTTCTGAGAAGCTTCTTTGACCCAGCAATATGCCCAACCTTTTCCTTGATGAGGCTCAAACTTATACCCAACAACGAAGTCATACCATATTCCTTTCTTAAGAGGGAACATCTCAAACTTTACTCCTTTTGGAGAAGGGTTTCTTACCGTGTTTCCATTTTTTCCACTTCTTACAGTAAGGTTTGGGCGGCTACCATTCACATAGATTCCCAAAAAAGGAAAATTACCTTTTTGTCCTGGTGCTGCAACTTGCTGAACCTGATGAAACAATAACCAATCATCGGGATTTGTCCATTCATTTGGCAAGTAGACACTGAATCCTGTATATCTTGTGTCTCCAACATTTATATCCTCTGGAGTTTTCCAATGTACGATATGATGTTCTGAACGTTGTACCCTTTCTCCGGTGGTGGTTCCATTGAGCTGATATGCAATGGCCTTCTGTCCTTTTCTGTTTGTATTGGTAAACCAAGGCTTACTTATATTGTCTCCCTGTTCTTTCATTTGATAAAGAACATTGTTATCCCTCATATCACCATCATTAAGTATTTGAGCATTTTCCGCATCAATATACTTTACCTGTGAATAAAAAGGATTAATTATCAAAATGATAAAAGTAGCTAGTAAAAGAAATGTATTTTTCATGAGTAAAAAAAGTTGATTTGGTTAGTATACTTGTATCAGCATACCAATTTGTGTTAAATTTAAAATACGCTTTTTTTTTCTGACTTTCAATTAAGTATATTTTTGACAAATATCTAGACCTAAACTATTTTTTGTAACAACTGATCTAGTATTTGTTGTGAATTTGAACATGAATTTTTATTTTTCTGATATCTATATCGTTTGTGTATTAGAGTATATGATTTTTTAAGGATACCAAATATTGACTACTTAGCTTGCATGCAGGGATATTATACAATCCCCATTTTGTTTAAGAGAAATGAAGCATTCATATTTTGACAAATACCTTCTTTAAATTTATAGTCAAAATATAATTCATCACTTATTATCTGGGCATCAAAAAACCTATTTTTTACTTGATGTAGCTCTGTAGCGATTTCACATAAACTTAGATCATGAGTAGCTATAATTCCAGTTGCTTTTGCCTTAACTAGCTTTTCAACAAACTTTCGGGATCCCGCCGCTTTGTCTTTACTATTTGTACCTTTTAATATTTCGTCCAGAATAATAAAGTATTCATTTTTATCTAAGACATCTACAATTCTTTTAAGCTGTGTAAGTTCTGAAAAGAAATAAGAAGCATCATCACTTAGAGAATCAGAGGTTCTCATACTTGTAATAAGCATGATAGGTCTGTATTGACAAGATTTTGCACAAACGGGTAGTCCGATATTCGACATTACAATTTGAAGAGCAACTGTTCTTAAAAATGTGCTTTTGCCAGCCATATTGGCTCCAGTAATAATGAAAAACTCATCTTTTTTGATATGGATATCATTGTCTACACGTTTATTTGTGTCAAGCATTGGATGCCCTAAATCCTGGGCTTTTATGATCACATCTTCTGTAGTTAATTTTGGGTAGATATAATCAGGATTATTAAAAGCAAAATTACCCAGCGAATTATAAGCATCAAAAAAGGCGATTACCTCAAACCATTGTTCTACTTTGTTATGATTGGTGGCAATCCATTTTTCTACACGGTAACTTTGTCTAATATCCCATAGTAATAATCCGTTTCCGAAGATTCCGTACATCATATTATTTCTTTGATCAAAAGCATCCAGAATTTTAGCAAATTGCTTCAGCGTTTGAGAAGCTTTTTCTGCATCATTGATCACATTTTGTTGCTTTTCTTTTAGTAAATCAGAAGAGAAACTGATTTTTTCAATACGATCAACCAGTCTATAATATTGCTCAAATGTGTCTTTTACCTTGTTGGCGTGACTATAAAGCGTATTTATTTTTTTAAGTTGTGATCCGGTAATTCCTAACCCAATTAAAAACCAAATAATAAATAATTGAAACGTTATTAATTCTAAGAATAATAGCGTAATCATAAGCACAGAAATCGCAGATACAATTACAGGGAGTACTTTCATTATCTTAGGAACAAAAGGGGCGTAGTTTTGTAGCCATTTTTTGATAACAGATACAGAAACTGTTGTATCCACAAGAGATGCAATAGCACTGAATTCTTGTCTCCATTCCGGCAGTTCTGATATGTTTTTAATGGCTTCTTGTTTTCTTTTGATATCTTCAATTTCATTATCTCTAAAAATAGAAGCCAACGTATATTTGCCGGCTCGTGTTTTGGTGCGATTGATGTATTGAAAAAAGGATCGGTCGCCAAACAAATCAATATCATGACTATACGGATGGGTAGGGTCAATAAATTCTTTTCCAGACTCTAGTTTGCTTAGGTCATTTTTAAAAACATCTAATTCTAATTGGTTGATTTCTACTAGTTTTTGGAGTCTGTTTTTAGTATAAGATAAATTACTATGGCGACTTATCATTACTATAAAAATTATAATGCCAAGGAGTATGCTGCCAATAATTATTTGCATATTGGGATACCCCAGATAAACTCCAGCGATTATGCTCAAAAATACAACGAGCCTTAGCATACTGGAAAAGGTTAGTTGCTTTTTTATTTTTTTGAGAGATGTACTATGAAGATCAATTTGTGATCCGTAAAATTCTAAAGGATTGTTCATTAGTAAACTTTAAAGGCAAATATGGAGATAGGAGTCAACTAGTTATCTATCTCTTTTATTTTAAATTTTTTAATTCTTCTTTTGTTTTTTTGGTTAAACCACTGACAACTAAGTCATACGAATGATCTATTAATTCGCATAACATATTAGTAGCTAAACCTCCGGAAAAGTTAATAGTATTCCAGTGTTTTTTATTCATATGGTATCCAGGCTGGATTTCTGGATGGTATTCCCTAAGTTCTAGAGAACGATCAGGATCACATTTCAGATTGGCACTAAAAGGAATTCTTTCTAATCCTACTAATGCAAACATTTTTCCCATAACCTTAAAAACCAATGTAGTCTCATCAAAAGGGAACTCTTCTGTAACTCCTTTTTTTGATAAACAATATGTTCTGAAAGCTTCAATATCCATTAGGTCTTAATTATTAATTAGTTTTCCCATAATCATAGTAGGGTCTGGTATGGCATCAAAACCAAACTGCTTATATAATCCGTGTGCATCATATGTTGCCAGCATCCATCGTTTGATTCTTTGTAAGTCTTTATGCTCCATAATAGTTTTTACTAGCATTTTAGCATATCCATTCCCTCTGTGTTCTTCAATAATAAAAACATCCATCAAATACCCAAAAACGGCATAATCGGTTAGTACTCTGGCAAAACCAATCTGAGTATTGTCTATATAAACGCCAAAATTAAGACAATGTTCTATAGTTGTTATTACTTCTTCTTTTGTTCTTCCTTTTGCCCAATATGCATCGGTTAAAAATTGATGAATAAAATCGATATCAAGACGTTCTTTTTCTGTAGAAATAATAATATTCATTTATTCTAAAATGTTTTTATCATTTATGGGAGTTACTTCCAGTGAAGAATAATCCAATGTCCACCCTATAGATTGTGCCACTGTTTCCATTAAAGAAATAGCACTGAGCAATTCTTTTCCTGCAGACTCTAACAATCCGCTTTGAGGAATTTTATCAATGATATATTGTTTTGCTTCTTTGTTAATTTCAGTAAGATCAGTAGAAGTCATAGGATTGAGCCAACCTTCTTTTTTATCATAATATTTAAAATCAGTTTCTATTGTCAGCAGTTTTGGTTTTGGGAAATGAGATAAAATGATACGTTTGTTTTTGGTATCGCTTTCTAATCTTACCTGAGATAAATCAAATCCAACATGTGCCTTGGCATCAATAAGAATCAATGCTTTTTTCTTTCCTTTGAGTAGACTAAAAAACTTCTCTTTTACGCTTTCATAATGGTAAATTTCTGCAAAATCGCCTTCTACTGTTACAAGTTTGCATACACTACGAATTTTTTCCATTAATACAGTGGATTGTGTCTGTATGCCTGCACGTTTTTTTGCGATACTGAATCTTGCAAAAATAAAATAAGCAAGAATTGTTCCTGCAATAAGCCCTACAAATAATAATTCCATATTAATCTTTTTTACCTATCTCACCGAGGTGTGTAAATTTAAACCCTTTTTTTAATTTTAATCCATACCCAAGAATTCTGTCAAAAGAGGCATGAGAAAATAATATAATCCCGGATAGTTCTAGCAATTCATTATTAGTATATATTCCTACTAAATAAAAAAAAATAGCTACTCCTTTATGATGAAATATATTATAAGTAAGAGCGCCAATTTTATTACTAATACTATATCCTAACATTCCCACATCTGGAACTAAAAATAAGCCCAGAAATATCCACCAGGAAAAAGGTAATAAACTAAATAGATAAATCCCAAGACCTAACATAGCCAATTCTTCTAATTGTATAAGAGTTTTCATCTATTCACGTTTTTTAGGATTCAGATAGAAATTCATTAATAAATATTTGGATTTAGTTAGAAGCCTTAATTTCATATAAAACAGGTTTACTAGGAGTGGCATCGTTCTCAAAAGAGGCAATCTGGAGGTTTAAAAGATAGTTCCCATCTGCTATATCATCTTGTACAAAAATCATTTCAGTAATGGTTGCTTCATGCCTGGTTGCTTCTGGATAATCCCAAAATGCTTTATGTGCCAGTAATCTACCTTCATCTTTTTCTTTATCGATAGAGGGCAGATCAATTAAAAGATGATTGATTCCTTGTTCTTTGAGATATGTAGCAGCAGCTTCAGATACATACGCCCAATTGGTATGAGAATATTGCTTGCTAAGCTTTTCATTTTTATTAGGAAGTGTACGTATGATTAGAGCTTGCGGACTTGATTGTATGGCAGTTTTGATTTGATTTTTAGTAATTACAAAATCTTCGCCTTGTTTTTCAGGTAGAACACTAATAAGTTCAGCCATAAAAAAGAATTGTTTTAATGCCTTATTAATACTATGAAAATCCGAAGTAATATGACCAACGCACTCCGTATGCGTTCCGTGTCCGTGAGGGTTAAAAAATATAGAATTAAAATTGGTCGAAGCGCCTTCAGAAACTTTTCCTATCCAATTTCCTTCTTTTACAGGTTCAATTTTTGGCGCAGGGATATACCAGGCATTGACATTTTCTTCGTTGGATTGTAGCGGTATTGATATATCCAGTGGCCGAGATAAATCCACGGTATATTCTTGGTTGTTAGTGTGTATGATTGTAATCATTCGGTTCTAATCTATGGTTTTGATTACGAGAAAGATATAGTCTCCATTTGTGTTCTCATAGCTTTTTATAATATCGTTTATTTTATGAGATTGGATGTCTTTTTGTAAACTATCTAATCCTATTGTTACTTCTGAAGCGTTGGAGAGCGATGAGAATGAAGATATCCCCTGTCTTATTTTGGGTTCAAAATATAGTTTTGGATTGTGTTTTCCGGCATATAAAAAAAAATCTTCTAAATCTGGTTGAACAAAATATTTTTCTGTTTTTTCTATATATAATTGATTGTTTTTTAAACTGTTTTTGATGGTTTCCAAAGAAGGCATCTGACGTATAGAATCCCGAAGCATTTCAGGAAAATAATGATTTATCCAATACCCTTTCATTTGAATCGGAGTCGCTGTAAAGATTACTATTTTTCCTTCGGGTTTTAATACCCTGCGCAGTGATGCAAATCCTTGGGTAAGATCATGCCAATGATGAAGTGTTAAACTTGCAATACTACCATCGATACTATTGGGTAAGAGGTCTAAATTTTCTGCATTTCCAATTTTCCATGAGACAGAATGATTTCCCGATCTTGCTTTTTTAAGCATTTCCTGAGAAGGATCAACACCTATGAATTGATATCCTTTTTTATCAAACAGTTTGGTATAGTTACCAGTCCCGCATCCAATGTCTAAATAAGTGCCTTCTTTTGATGGAGAAAGAAGGTCGTGTAATCGATTAAAAAGGTAAGGATCTGCTTTTCTAGTTGTATTATACCCAGCTCCAATAAGATCATATTTTTCTTGCATCACCTTAAAATTTAATAGATTGTAAATAATTACTTTAAATTTAACAAGAAAAGGTCACTTGCAATACCATCACTTAAAAACTTTCCTTTTTTGGTGACACTAAGTGTATCTCCATCGAGAAAAAGTAGCTGTTCATCAAGATGTTTTTGAGCTTGATTGAGCAAATGTTTTTTGTAAGTATCTCCAAAGTTATTTTCTGTTTCTTGTAAAGAAAGTCCCCATGTAGTTCGTAATCTTGTCATTACATATTCATTATATTTATCTGTAGTCGACAGTTCTTCTATCTCTACAGGAAGCTCATCTTGCTGTAAAGCTTTAAGGTATTTACTATTATTATTTATGTTCCAACTACGCTGATTTCCGTTATAAGAATGCGCAGAGGGGCCAATGCCGAGATAGTGTTTGCCTTGCCAATAAGCAGTATTATTTTTACTAAAATATCCTGTTTTTCCAAAATTAGAGAATTCATAGTGTTCAAAACCTGCGCCCTCCATGGTTGTAACAAGAATATCAAAATGTTCTTTGGCAAGTGTATCTTCGACCGGAGCAATAATTCCTTTTTCTATAAAAGAAAACAAAGCAGTATCAGGCTCTACTGTTAAGGCATAACTAGAAATGTGAGGGATTCCAGAATCCAATGCTATTTTTAGGTTTTTTGTCCATCGTTCTGAGGTCATTCCCGGGATTCCATAAATCAGATCAATGGATATATTTTCAAAATATTGAGCTGCAATCGATAAACATCTTAATGCTTCCCCGGCATTGTGAGCTCGATTCATAAGTTTTAGATCTACATCAAAAAAAGATTGTATGCCAATACTTAAACGATTTATCTGAGTGTTTGATAGCGCAGTTATTGTTTCTTCTGTAAGATCATCAGGATTGGCTTCTACTGTGATTTCTGCAGTATCAGATACCAGGTAGTTTTCATAAATAGTATCAATAATAAACTTTAGTGCAGCTGTCGATAAAATGCTTGGAGTTCCTCCACCAAAATAAATAGTTTCTATTACTTCATAATCATCAATTTCTGATCTGCGTAATTTGATTTCATTGCATAAAGCAAAAACCATTTGATCTTTATTTTTTAAGGTAGTAGAAAAGTGAAAATCACAATAATGACAGGCTTGCTTGCAATACGGAATATGGATATAGATACCAGACAAATTAGTTTTATTTATATGAGAAAATAAGGTAGTATCGCTTTTTTAGAACAAAACTTCTTTTATCAGGTAAAAATATAGAATATTCTATGAATGTAAAGCGCAATAAGGATGAATACTAATATCAACTTGTATTATTTTGATAAAATTGTTTTTTTTTACTCGATAATCGAGATTTACATGTTCCGGGGTTTGCATCGAAATTTAAATATTTTCAACAAATGACTCCTAGACTTACCTCGAGGTAGTTTGTTTTATTGATGTCACAAAAAAAGTTATAATGAACTGCTGTTTTTCGCTTAAGCAAAAATGTTTTTTTTATGAGAGCGTTCAGATTAGGTTAAATTACAGAGATATTAATTCTAAAACATGACTTATCGATTAATAGGTATTATTTCTTTAGTCGTTTCTCATTCTGCTTTACGAAAGAAGCCCAACCTGTATAACTTTTTCCTACAATATCGGCCCTTCCCATATTATAAAAGTGGCATACAGCTGCAGCCAATCCATCTGTAGAATCCAGATTTTTTGGTAGTTTTTTTAATTGCAACAGATTTTGGAGCATCTTAGCTACTTGTTCTTTACTAGCATTGCCATTCCCGGTAATAGACATTTTTATTTTTTTTGGAGAATATTCTGTAATAGGTATTTCCCGGCTTAATCCTGCCGCCATAGCGACCCCTTGGGCACGTCCTAATTTGAGCATAGATTGTACATTTTTTCCAAAAAAAGGTGCTTCAATAGCAATTTCATCAGGATGATACGTATCTATGAGTTCTACTGTACGTTCAAAAATTAATTTTAGCTTCAGATAATGATCATCATACTTGCTAAGTTGTAACTCGTTAAGTTGTAAGAATGACATCTTCTTTTTTACAACCTTAATAAGTCCAAATCCCATAATACTTGTTCCGGGATCAATACCCAATATAATTTTTTCGTTTTCCAAATAGCAATAAATTTCTACAAAGCTAATGAATTCTATAGTAGCAAATCATCAATTAGAACGGAGTATAATAGGTAATCTATATTTTGCATTAGTAGGATATCCTCTCTTATGGGCAGGTTTTAGCGCTGGTAAAGTATTAATTCCTTTATCTATTAAATCTTTGAAATCGGGCACCTGTTTTTTTAAGTACTCTGGAATTTGAAAATCTTCAAGTATTATGTCCCCCTTCTTATCAATTAATAAAGATAACCAAATAGTATCACTAATGTTTTCCTTTACAAGGATCGTCTTTTCTGTTATAAAACTTCCGATATGATCTATAATTATAGAATTAAAACACTCTTGTAATTTTTCTTGAGACATATTCTCACAAGATGTAAACAAGGGAGGTTCTCCAACTTCATTTTTATCAATTTCTTTCCATTTTTCCTTCAGGATAGCTTCACGGCTTTCCTTTTTTACTATTATAGTATCACAAGAATATAATGTAAAAATTCCTATATAAATTAACCAAATTCTAGTATTCATAGACGATTTTTAGCCGTCAAGCATATAATTTTTCCAAATGTAAAAATACAAGATAATGTATATAGATGTGTATGAATTCAAAGTTTTTATCTTTAGTTTTATAAGATAACAGCTTGTAAATGATCTTTTAATGATACGTCTTCTGGAATATCAATTTTTTTCTTTACTCTTTTTCTTGCCATTTTTACTGCATGGGTAGAAACATTAAGGAGCTGGGCGGATTCTTTTATAGACATATTAAGATTGACCAGAAGGCAGTGCCTTATATCATTAATAGAAAGATCTGGGTATAAGGTGTTAATTTTTGAAGTAATTCCCGGATATTTAGATTCGATCCTATCCTTTAGGATATTGAGATCAGAAGTAGAAGTAATAAATTGTTCTAATTGTTTTTCTACTTCTAAAATTTCAATTTTATTCTCATATTTAATGGCAGTAGAGAGATATTGTTTTATAGAAGATAATTTATTGAGTCTTTCATTTACGGATATCATAGTTGCCAAAAACTCTTCTTCTCTGTTTTTTAGATTATTTCTTAATATTTTCTTTTCCTTTTCTCTAAGTTCTTCTACCTGTTTTGTACGAGAATCATACTTTTTGTATAAAACGATTGATATTACTACAAGTAACAGACTGCTTAGACCAATAGAGAGTGATATAATATACCATTTTTGCTTTTCGTTTTTGTAGGTAAGGATATCATAGTCTCTCTTAAGAAGGCTATTTCTATATTCTTCTTCTATAAGTTCAATTTTGCCTTCTGATATTTTTGATATATCCTTATTTCTTATAGTGTATAAGCTATCGATTATGGAGCCATAAAGTTTATAAGATTCAGAAGAAGCACGTAAATCATCTAGTGCTTTGTAAGAATTACCGAGATTTTTGTAGGCCAGAGCAACATCGATTGGATCATAAGGGTCTTGTGCGATAGAATTCTTAAAATGGATAACAGCTTTTTTGGGTTGGCCAATAGAAGCATACACTTTACCTAGTATTAATTCATTCGTGGCTTTGTAAGACCTTAGTGTCGGTTCGTTTTCAAGAATTTTCTGACCTTCTATGACTTTTTCTAATGCTTTTTTGTGATTTCCTATATGTATATAGGATTCTGCTATTTTTGAAAGTATATAACTTATTTCGCCTTTGTTATTGTTTTTTCTAACAATCTTCAGGTTTGCATCCCACCAATCAATAGCTTTTAGATATTCTTTTTTCTGAAAATGGGCTTTAGCAAGATTAGCGTATAATCTTTCTTGTAAGTCTTCTTGATTGATAACGGTAGAATCTTTGATGAGCTCTTTTGAATATATGAGAACTTTATCGGGTTCGCCTAGTTCCAAATGACATCCTAACATATTCATTTTAGCAATTATTGCCATTTTTTTATCAATATATTTCAGATTGATAGCATGGGCTTTATGAAAATATTTTAAGGCTTGATAGTGAAAATTTTGATTGGTAAGATTAACTGCCTTATTGTTATAAACATAAGACAGTGTGTATTCCAGATCAGGATGTTTTTTTGCGATTAACTCACTCCTGTCGTAGACTGCATTAGAGCTATCAATCATAGAGTTGTTTGCATAATAAATTCCCAGATTGAGTAAGTTTTTTACTGTACCCAATGGGTAGTTTGCTTCTTCAGAAAGATTAATAAGTTTTTTAAGTAAGTCACCATTGCCAATTAGGTCATTACCTGCGATAGCAGAAAGACTATCGATCTGTTTTTTTAGACCTTCTTTTTTTTGTTCCTGGGCAGGGAAAACTTGATTGCTATAAAACAAACAAAAGCACAAAAAACAAAGGACTTTTATTTTGTTAGGTTTCATTGTGATTTGGGTCAATTAATGAATTAAAAAATTAAAAATCTGTAATTTTTTTTGCCAGTATGCTATATGTACCCCTGTTTTTTAAAATGTACCCCTAATGTACCCCTTGGTTTTAGTAGCTTATCTGGCATTTGTTGCAAATTTACACATATATTTATTACTCAACACTAAAACAATTTTCTATCTAAAAAATTGTTTTTTTAGCATAAAAAAAACTATTATTAGACACAAACCAACTTTAAATTCTTCAATTTTTATGAAAACAGAACCTATTTAGCTTAACTAACTATAACAGATACGTTTTTAATAAACCTATTTTTTCTCTTTGTCTTAAAGAATTTATTCTTTGTTATGCATTCAATTTTTGAATATAGCACAGGAGTGAAAAATGTATTAGAGTATTTCAATCCTGTTTTAGAATGATTGTATTCTAAAAAGTATTGTATTATCTCTTTTGTATGTAAAATCTATCTGTTTTTATCAATTTTTCCATTGTACTTTATATTCCTTGTTCTATACTATTTAGTTCAAAGGGAAGGATTTTAATTGCCCAAATTTTAGAAAACTAAACACTAAACAAACTCACCTATTTATCATGAAATTTTTTAAAAATCGAATTCACTTATTTTTTATTACTTTTCTATTCTTCTGTACGACTGTTGATGCTAAAAACATTTATGTATCAAAAAATGGAAAAGATTCTAATTCTGGTTCTGAAACGAGTCCATATAAGACCATCAAAAAAGCCTCATCCGTTGCCCGAGCTGGAGATATTGTCATCATCGGTGCAGGAACTTACGAAGAGTTATTAGAACCTGCAAGATCAGGAACACCCGGTAATCCAATAGTTTATAGAGCTAAAACAGGAGAAAAAGTAATTATTACAGCTATGCAAGCTGTTAACAACTGGACCGTTGATCAAGGTAATATTTATAAGGCAACTGTCAATTGGGACTTAGGTCAGGATAATATGGCGCTTCATAATGACAATCTTATGGATCTTGCAAGGTGGCCAAATAATGTACCTCAAAACTTATTTGAACGCGATTATTTACCAGCCTGTAACAGAGGAGCTGCTGGTGGTGGAAAAACCTGGATGAATTATAATGGTAGTCAATCAAATGGTCATGCCAAAAAGATTCCTTATGCTAATAAATGGAAAAACGGGGGTTCTATTCATTTTTATGGAGGAGCAGGTTTTTTAGCGTGGACAGATTTTATAACCAATTCATCTCCTAATAGAATTGATTTCAAATTACAAAGAGCACAGAATTGGATTCAACTGAGACATCACCCTGGATATACGGGCCATGGAGTTAAAAAAGGTGAGTTTTTCCTTCAGGGGATTAAAGAAGCCCTGGATTATAAAAATGAGTGGTTTTATGATAAAAATAACAAAACACTCTATGTGCAAATTGATGGAGGCGGTGCACCGGCGACTAATTCTATTCGTTTTAGAAGAAGAACCCAGACCATTAAATTGAATAAAAACTATATCCATATTGAGAACTTAGCTGTTTTTGGTGGATCCATAGATATTAGTGGTAATAACAATAAGTTATCCAGAGTATCTAGTTTTTATGGGAATCATACATTAGGTGTGATTAATGGATTTGACTCCAGAAGACAGAGTGTATTGATTACTGGTAATAAAAACACAATAGAACGATGTGAAATCGCCTGGGGTGCTGGTAATGGAGTATATGACAAAGGAGATGATAACAAATTGTTGAATTCTTATGTTCACGATTTTAATTATTTAGGAAATTATGATTGTGTATTAAACACTCGTGGAGCAAAAAGAGGATCGTATAGAAACAATACACTCACCAGATCAGGAAAAGATATTATCCAGGCATACGTTGATGGTGGTGAATTTGCTTACAATGATATCAGCCTGAATAATTTTGTAGCCGATGATGGCGGATTACTATATACTACCAATGCGAGAGCAACGAAATCAAGTATTCATCATAATACTTTTCACGACTCGCAAGCAAGAAATGGTAGGTTTAAAGGAACAGGAATTTATCTAGACAATGACTCAAAAAACTGGGATGTTTATAATAATGTAGTTTGGAATACAAAATGGACTAACATTCAAATCAATTGGAACGGAACCAACCTCAAAATTTATAACAACACTTTTGCAAAAGGTTCGGCCACTATGGGAGCATGGCATAAGGCAGGAACAAGATTTAGTAATGTACAGGTGTGGAATAATATCACAGACAAAGAGGCCGTAGATCAACAAGGAAACCAGGAAAGCGAAAGCACTTGGGAGCCTCAATCTAATAAACAAAATAACTTAGTGAGTAAAGCTTCTTTTGTAAATTGGAATAAGAATGATTATCAATTAAAATCAGGAGCTAGGGCGATTAACTATGGTAGAGTAATAGCAGGATATACTGATGGTTATAAAGGATCAAAGCCAGATGCAGGGGCATATGAGTTTGGAGCACCCAAATTTAAAACAGGTGTTAATTGGCCAATTACTTCTGGACCATCAGGGACTTGTTATGGTCTTCCGGGAGAAAACTGTAATGGTACTACTAATCCTCCAACAGGAGAGAATGATGAAGTAGCTTTTAGAAATGCACCTTCTTCTATTAATCCAAAGATTTCATATACTTTTCAAGTAGCATATGAAGCTTCCATAAATAGAGAAATTGTCGTAGAGTTCTGGTCTTCTACAGGATGGTTAAGTAGTAAGAAAGAAACGGTTTCGGCAGGTTCGGGAATCAAATCAATAACAGTAACATTACCATCTGTACCAGAATTAGGAACTGGATATGTTTTAAAAACACATATCAGACCTGTAGGAGGAACATGGAATGATGCCCTGAATAGAGATCAGGTCAATGATATTACCATTGAGGCTCAAAGTACACAATTGATTGCTGACGGAATTTATAATATAAAGTCTACAACTGTCAATCAAAATCTTTTATCTCTGGCTGGAGAAACGCATAATGCCAGAATGAGCGACCCTACTACTAATAGTAATCAGGATTGGATTTTTACACACCTGAATGATGATATTTACACGATTAAAAACAAAAAAACAAATAGATTTTTAGAAGTTCCATATGCAAAATGTAAAAACGGAGAGAATGTGACTACCTGGACTTCTGCTACAAGTGATCACCAAAAATGGAAGATAGTTTCTAATGGTAATAATATCTATGGATTTAAACCCCTTCATTGCCAGGAACAAGCATTAGATAGAACAGAAGGGAAAAACAATGCTAACGTTATAACCTGGACTTTTAATAAAAATAATGCAAATCAAAAATGGAAAGTAATTCCTACTGGAAATAGAGCTTTTGAAGATGGTATTACCGAAGAAAGTATCGTAAAAGTGTATCCTAATCCAGCTGAAAACATCATAACCGTTGAAGGATTATCATCTGGAGATTACTTATTGGTTTATGACTTATTAGGAAAAGTTATTCATAATAATGTTGTAGATGAAACTAGGGAAGTATTAGATATTTCAAATCTGGAATCCGGACTTTATATTATTTCTGTACCGGGAAAAGAAAAAATAAGATTCGTTAAAAACTAGAAATATTGGAATTTAGAATATCCAAAAGCTAATAAAAATTTCAATAATTAGTTGGATTTTAGTAATTAATAATCAGATAATCATCTAATGATTAAACTTAACCATGAGAATTTTACAACAAATCATTACGTGTGGGATCATTATAATTTTAATGCAATCTGTAAACGCACAAGTACAAATTGATATAGATGTGTCTACACAACGATATATAGGAAATGTATCAAGCCTTGATCGAACTAAATTTTTTACACTGCATAGTGGAGGAGGAAATGATGCAGACGTAGCGAAATTTTTTAAAGAATTTAACGTATCACCCGGAAGAGGGTTTTGGAGTCCTTTTGCATATGCAAAAAGTAAGACAGGATCGGTAGGTAGGTATCCCGCTTTTTCTAACTCTAATAATACGAGAGTTAGAAAAGTGAATCGTTCTGTGGCGACGGATCATCCAAAAAATGTATTCAGATATAATCTGGACAAAAATAAAGCAGCAAACTGGACCGTAGAATACTATAAAAATGTAACAAATGATTCTGGGAGACCAGAATTTTATGAGCCCATGAATGAGCCTTTTATACGTTCTGGAGATGATGTTTTTAGTTCAGAACAACCAGATGCTCAAAAAGTGAGGGTAAGAATGGCAGAGTGGTTTGGAGCAATTGGTAAAAAAATTGATGAAACACCCGAACTGGCAAAAATGAAAGTTATTGGATATGCCAGTGCCTGGCCTTCTATGGAGTTAGGAGATTTTAGTCATTGGAATAGCCGTATGAAAATGTTTATGGATGTGGCCGGAAAAAATATAGATGCTTTTTCGGTACACTTATACGATGGGATCAATGTTACCGGACAAGATAATAAACGTTCCGGGAGTAATTCTGAGGCTATTTTAGACTTAATGGAAACATATAGCTTTAAGAAATGGGGGGTTGTCAAACCTCACGCGATCACCGAATATGGAGGTATCGAAAAAGGATATGGTGATAACTATAGTAAGGCCAAAAGTGCAATCTCTATAAAATCAATCAATAGTATTTTATTCAATTTACTGGATAGAGAGAATAGAATAGCGATTACGATACCATTTATAACTCCTAAATCAACGTTTAGTCTAACAGCATCAAACAATTATCAGCCTTATACGCCTGCATTGTGGAGACCGCTCTCTATTACACCTACAAATAATCCTAATAAACCGATCCTGGGAGATTGGACTTTTACAGAAAAAATCAAATTCTATAAATTATGGTCAGATGTAAAAGGAAAAAGAATATTCGTAAAAAGTAATAACCCAGATATACAAACACATGGTTTTATTGACGATAATAAAGTGTATATAGCTCTAAATAACTTAGACAGTAAAACACATAAATTGTCATTGAATATGCTGTCTGATATATCAGGTTTTCAGAAATTAAAAATTAAAAGTTTAAAAATATTTGATAATGCTGATCCAAAGTATAAGGTAACCCAAAATAACAGTATGCTGGATGCTATTGAATTAATAGAATCTGAAACTGTAGTGTTAGAATATACATTTTCTAAGGCTTTGTCATTTAATAATACCCTTCATAATACAAATTATTACTCTAAAAAGTATCTTCAGAAAATCAATAAAAATGCTGAGATTTCTTTTGTTTTTAATAATGTTAAAACAGGTGAGGGTTTTGCATCATTAAAAATGGCTATAGGAAGAAAACACAACAGATCTAAAACACCAGTTATTAAAGTAAATGGAACAAGTATAGATATACCTTCTAATTGGAAAGGATATGATCAAAGAAACAGAAAAGATTTTTTTGGAACAATAGATATTCCTTTTGATGCTGAACTTTTAAAAACAAATAATACAATTACCATTAAGTTTCCTGATAATGGAGGTAGAATTAGTTCTCTGATTTTATCAGTTGATAGATTAGATAAGGCGATCATTGTCAATCCTCCTGTAGACAGTCAGCTAATTTCTGATGGAGTATATACCATAGTTTCTACTACTTCTAATCAAAGGCTTTTGTCTAATGCTCAGGAAAATCATAATGTAAAAATGATAGACCCTGGTAATAATATAGATCAGCGTTGGGTATTCACTCACCTTGAGGATAATATATACACCATCAAAAATCAGAAGACAAATAGATATCTAGAAGTTCCTTTTGAAAAATGCGAAAATGGAGAAAATGTGGCAACCGGGCCTTCTGTAATTGGTGATCATCAGAAATGGAAAATAATTTCTAATGGTAATAAAATTTATGGATTTAAACCTTTGCATTGCCAGGATAAAGGATTGGATAGAGATGGAGGAGGTGATGGTGCCAATACAATTATTTGGAATTTTAACAAAAGTAATAAGAATCAAAAATGGAAAGTAATCCCTGCTGGTAATAGAGCAATTGAAGGAGATATTACCAAAGAAGATGTCGTAAGAGTTTATCCTAATCCAGCTAAAAATATGATAACTGTCAAAGGGATATCATCTGGAGATAGACTATTGGTTTATGATATATTAGGTAAAGTCAATATACATAATATTGCGGATAGTTCTGAAGAAATTTTGAATATTTCAGATCTCGAATCCGGACTTTATATTATTTCTGTACCAGGAAAAGAAAAAATAAGATTTGTTAAAAAATAGAAGAATAAGAAAAGAATAGGTTTATACCAGTTCTTAGGTGAAATCACCGTAAACTGAATCAAATTATTTTTTAATTCGAAGTATGAAACAAAAAGAAATGATTTTAGCAGATATTTTCATTTGAGAAATGGTATTACTCGATAATCGAGAGTTAAATGCTCCGAGGCTTGCATCGAAATCAAAATGTTTTTTTCAGTAAATGCCTCGTGGGCTTGCCCCGAGGTAATTTGCTAAGACCTTTGGTTTTTTTGATCATAAAATGACATTCAATGAATCATACGATTTATAACTAAAAATTTCGCATATTCATCGTTTCTTTTTCCTTTCTACTTCGTTTAAAAAATAAACCGTAGCTATAGCTATGCTTGATTTTTTTGCCTTGCATAAAGAAAAAATAATTCAATGAATTTATACGAATTTTTTAATCACAAATCGTATCACTATCAAATCAAAAAAACTACAAATCCGATTTTTTTTTAAATAATAATTTCTTCAGTTATCATATAAAAATAACAAGAATAAAAATAAAGTGTTCCGAGGCTTCTGTAATTATTAATTTTTGGTCTATGGGAAGTAAGCCTGAGAAATTAGCTAAAGGAAGTTTTGGGGCACTTTTATAAAGTATAAAATAACTATTGACTAAAACGGGATTATGGATATTTATGACCCTTATAAAAGAAGTATCATAAAAAATGAATATCGTATTTGTTACAGAATCTGGATTTTTATAAAGGCAGAACAATAGATTTACTAGATACTAATAAGTAGACAACAAGTTTTGGCGAAAAAGGAATGAAGTAAAACTGTATAAGAATTAGCTCTTATTTCTTGAAATTCTAGTCTAATCATTATGAATACTAAATTCATCCAACCGGTTAAGCTATTGATAATTAGATTTATTACTAATTAGAATTAGCTGAATGATTTAAAAATTTAAAAACTCAACTATAAATTTATATCTAACACAAATTAAATCATGAAAAAAAAGCAGCTTTATGTAATCGTTTTTACAATCCTTTGTGCAGGGTTTCTAAAAATACAAGCACAAACTCCTGTTCCTCCTAATGGTAAGAAATGGGAAAAAGTTCAGGTTCTTTCTGATGAGTTCAATGGCAATTCATTAGATGCCAGTAAATGGGATGATTATCATCCACATTGGTCCGGTAGACCTCCAAGTAGATTCAAAAGAGGAAATGCCTTTGTAGAAGGAGGATACCTAAAATTAAGATCTACATTATTAAAGAACCCATCTAGAGTCGATAATCCATTAAAAGATATCTGGGTAAATTCAGCAGCCTGTGTATCCAAAGGAAAAACAGCAAAGCCAGGTTATTATTATGAGGCACGGTTTAAAGCCTCTTCACTATCTATGACATCGTCTTTTTGGTTTAGAGTAGGTCAGTTTTCAGAAATAGATGTAATTGAACATATCGGTAATCCATCGAGAGCAAACCGTCAGGATGATCTTCCGTTTCAGTATCATGCAAATACCCATTATTACGGGCCTCATGCAGGAAAACGTAACCTGGCCGCAGAATGGAAAATGCCAACTCGCGGTAGAGATGGATTTCATACGTATGGTTTCTGGTGGAAAAGTCCAACTGAATTGTTATTCTACTATGATGGTCAACAAGTGATGAAAATTGTTCCTCGAGTGCCACTTACAGAAAATCTAAAAATGATTTTTGATACAGAAGTTTTTCCATTTGCTCAAGCTGGAGTACCTAATATAGGGTTACCCAAAGTAGCAAACCTGAATGACAATTCTAAAAACACCATGCAAGTTGACTGGGTAAGAACCTATAAATTGGTAGAAGGCACCAGTGGACCTTCTCTAGATGATACTGTATCTTTTAATAATCCAAAGATAACGATTACCCCTAAAAAATCATATACTTTTAATATGAAGTATACAGCATCAGTCAATAGAGATATAGTTGTAAGTTTTTGGAAAAATAATGAGTGGGTAGCCAGCAATAAGGTTACTGTCCCAAGAGGCTCCGGAACAAAAGAAATCACTGTGAGTCTGCCATCAGCACCAGCTGTTGGGAATGGATATGGCTATAAAGCACATATTCGCCCAGTAAGAACTACCTGGCAACAAGCGTTGGATGATGATGAGGTCAATAATGTTCATGTCAAGTTAAGTGTACCCGATGACCAATTAATAGCAAATGGAACATTTTTCATTATTTCATCAGAAAGTAATCAGCGTATTTTGTCAAGAAGTATAGAAAGACATAGCGCTGTCATGCACGATCCATTAAGTTTTAATGATCAGAGATGGAGCTTTAGTCATCTGGAAGATAATGTCTATACTATAAAAAATGTGGGAACTAATAGGTATTTGCAAGTTCCAAATGCAAAATGTGCTAATGGAGAAAATGTGACTACATGGACAGCTGCGAGTAAGATGCATCAAAAATGGAAAATTGCTAGAAATGGTAGTGGTGTTTATAGTTTAAAACCGATGCATTGTACCGAATTAGCTTTGGATAGAGCAGGAGGAGCAATTGATGCCAATATTCAAGTTTGGGAGTTTAAAGCTGGTAATAAAAACCAAAAATGGAAAATAGAGCCTATAAACAATAGATCTTTTGATGATGAATTGATAAAAGGAAATACGGTTCAGGTATATCCTAATCCAGTTCAGGATATGATGGAGGTAACAGGTGTAGCAAAAGGAGACATTGTTAATGTATACGATGTTTTAGGAAATGTAGTATTTCATATTAAGGCTACTGCTGATAAAGAAGTTATTTCTACTGATTTACTTTCTCCGGGAATGTATATCATATCAGTCTCTGGAAAAACAAAAATTCCTGTTATTAAAAGATAACAACATATTGACCACGCTAAATTTTTAGAAGGACTAGAAATTTAGAACTATAAATTAGTAGATAATTATTAATGTATCTTAATTATGAGAAACATAACTAAATTATTGGTTACAATACTATAAATTAGTAGATAATTATTAATGTATCTTAATTATGAGAAATATAACTAAATTATTGGTTACAATACTATTATGTATTGGATATCAACAATCGTTCGCACAGCCCACTCCTCCTAACGGGAAAAAATGGGTTACAGTAGAAGCTCTCACTGATGAATTTAATGGAAATTCTCTGGATAGGAGTAAGTGGCAACCAAAACATCCGTATTGGAGTGGTCGATCACCAAGTAAATTCAATGAGGCAAATGTATCGGTATCCGGAGGAGATTTAAGGTTGAAATCCACGGTTCGATTTGAAAATCAAAAAGGTGATTGGGTATGGGCAGCGTGTACTACGTCTAATACTAAAGCCATGAAAAAGGGCTATTATTCTGAAGCTAGGGTAAAATGTTCTAAGTTGTCTATGACTACTTCATTTTGGTTTCAGGGGAGTAAGACTGAAATTGATGTGATAGAGAATTTTGGAGCGCCATCTGCATCAAGATATAAGTCACATAACACCCATATGAAAACAAATACTCACTATTTTCCCGGAGGTTTTGAAAATGACCAATTTACTCCCTGGGAAAAAACAGATCTCTCTCCTCCTGTAGGGGATACGTATTATACCTATGGTGTTTGGTGGAAAGATAGTAGAACCATAATTTTTTACTTAAATGGAAAAAAAGTACGTACTACGACTCCCAAAGGAGATTTTAACGAAGACCAGTATATGTTTTTTGACACAGAAACATTTACTTGGGGGATAGGGCTTCCTTCCAAAGCTTCTTTAAAAGATAATAGCAAGAATACCGGGTTGATAGATTGGGTACATACATATAAGTTAGAAAACGACAATGGCGGTGGTAATACTGTTACAGTTACAGAAGTAAATATATCAGATAAGAATGTGACATTAAATGTTGGTGAAACCAGAGATTTAGATGCTACTGTACGCCCTAATAACGCTAGTAATAAAACCGTAACCTGGTCCTCTAATAATAATACAGTAGCCAGAGTAAACTCAAATGGACTCGTGACTGGAGTATCAAAAGGTTCAGCAATAATTACGGTGACCACTCAGGATGGTAATAAAAAAGCCACTAGTAATATCTCTGTAAAAGGTGATACTCCACCCCCACCTCCATCAGGTGGAGATATTGTAATAGAAGCAGAAACTTTTACAAAGACAAGTGGTACATTTAATGATGCTAGTGCTGGAGGATCTGGATTAGGTATGAATGCTACAGCCATTGGTGTTAATTATGTAAATAGTGGTGATTGGTCAGAGTATAGTATTAATGTAGGTACTGCTGGTAAGTATAGCATCACTTATCAGATATCAACTCCTTCGGATAATGCACAGGTTCAATTATTAATTGACGGTACTGTAGTTGCAACAGACAATGTGAGAAATAATGGGAATTGGGATCAGTATTCTGCATTAGTATCTTCAAGTACAATTAGTAATTTGAGCTCAGGAACGCATATCGTACGGTTAGTCGCTTCTGGGTCTAATCCCTGGCAATGGAATTTGGATAAGATACTATTGAAGAGAATAGGTGGTAATGGAGGAGGAGGTACCTCACAAAAAGTTACATTGTCTCCTGTACAGGATAGTTATATGCAAAGAGGAACTAATCAAAATAATGATTTGGTAAGAATAGAAGCTGGTACTAGAGAAGGTTATCTGATGTTTGACCTTTCTGAGATCAATGGCACTATTACTGATGCTCAATTAAAATTAACCATTACGAGTGATGCCGGAAGTGGGAACCTTACTGTGCATCGTGGTACCTCTGATAATTGGAGTGAAACCAATTTGTCAAATAGTAACAAACCTAATGCCGGAGCTCTATTAGGTACTGCTAATAAGACATATGCACTGAGTGCAACAGAAACTATTGATCTTCGGGCGAATGAGATTTCGGGGAATACATTGTCTCTTTTACTCAGAGCAACCTCTGGTAATGATTTCGCATTTGCTTCAAAAGAGAACAGAGGTAATCCATCAGCAAAACTCGTCGTTACGTATACCTCTGGAAGAGCATCAGGGAATGAAATCCAGGCCGATAATAATATTAGTTTGTATCCAAACCCAATACGCGATTTTGTAACTGTAAGTGGTGTAGCAAAAGGAGATAGAATTGAAATTTATAACCTTTTGGGAAAAGAAGTTCTTAGCCTAAAAGCAAGGTCAGAGCAAGAAATAATTCCAGTTGCTTCGTTCTCTTCAGGGATGTATATTATATCTATTGCAGGAAAACAAACCATGAGAATGATAAAACAGTAAAACAATTATTGTTTGAATCTGCAGCAGATTCAAAAGATAAATGGTATAATATTTATTTTTAAAACAGCCAAACGAAGTAGTCTCGTTTGGCTGTTTTTTTTATCAGTTCATTTTTGGTCATACAAACCTAGTTTCGATTAATCCCAAGAGTGAAATTCTGATAAGAATTTTTTGCAGAAAACAAAGGTGCTGGCTTTAATCAACTATCAGGCTCATCTTTATTAATTTCTTTAAGGATAGTTTCTAGGTCTTTGATATTCATATCGTTCTTTTTTACAAAGAAAGAAACCATATTCCTGAAGGATCCATTAAAATAGTTATTCATTAATTTATTAAGAGATTGATTACTATATTCTTCTTTTTTGACTAGTGGAAAATAAATATATCCTTTGCCTTTTTTGCGATGAGATACAAATTGTTTGTTTTCCAGAATTCTAATAATCGTTGATATCGTGTTATAGGCAGGTTTTGGCTCTGACATTTTATCTATGATAGAGGCTACATTACTTTCTTTTAACTCCCATAAAAGTTGCATCACTTCTTCTTCTGCCTTTGTCAGTTGTTTCATTTGTTTTTTATTTTCTGGTATATCATATAGAAATCGCCATAGAACAGTTCGATTAAATCAATTTAGCTGTTATAGTTCATTTCGTAATATTTCTAAAATATTTTGAGACATCGTATTAGTTATTATTTCTCCGTAGGATTTTGCGCGTCTGATAGGTCTATGTCCATAGCATAGGATTGAATGTTAAAGCTACCATTAATAGTGCTAGTTTTAAAGTTGAGCGAATCTGTTCCTTCTTCGCGTAATAATTTGTTTTCAAAAGAAGGAATACATTTTCCGTCTACCATGTTTTCTACATACCCTTCGCCATAATCAATATCCAAATTATAGACTCCTTGAGGAATATTCCTGATAAAATAACTAGAATTTTTGGTCAGATGCACAATTCGTGTTTTTTGTGAAGTCTCTTTAGAAATAATAGTAATAATTATTTCTGCGCTTTTCCCATTATTGATTTTTAAATAATTATTTAGGGAATAATCATACCAGGCTTGGTTTTGATTCGCGCAAAGAGGCTCTGCCAAACTTTTGTTTTGATCATCAGAGGATGTGTGCCCTGTCACTATTTTTTCTTTTATTTTAGAATTATTGTCACTAGAAAGTTGTTCCTTTTCTTCCTGAAGGATTAGATCCAATGCTAAGTTATATGATGGTACATTTTTGCCTTTATCTGTAATTATAACATTATAATCAAGAGTATCTTCTCCGGTTTCGGATAGTATTTCTTTGGCAAAAGAACCTGTACAGGAACCATTGATTTCCTGTTCTATATAGTTTTCGCCATATACAACATCAACGCGATAAATTCCTTCGGGTATGTTTTGTATTCGATGTGTTTTATTTTTTTTGATACGCGCTCTTCTTATTATTTCTGAAGTCTTTATAGAAACAACGCTAATTAATACTTCTGCAGATGATCCTGTAGTTATTTTTAAGTAATTATCAAGACTTTCGTCGTGCACAGAATAGGTATTAATACAGATAGATTCGGGATCTTCATCGGATACGCGTTTATTTACATTAATTGTATCTTTTGCGTTGGTTGAATTAACCTCTTTTTCGCAAGAAGTATATATAAGTATTCCTGTGATTAATGGTATAAGAAGCAGGTATTTAAATTTGGCAGTAGACTGAGATTTAGTTTTTTGTAACATAAGTATTCGTTTTTTGATTAATGATTGATTAAAGAAATGATTGACAAATGTGATTTTTTGAGTTTGAAAAGCTGTATTTAGTAATTGTTGTATATATGTTTTTTTATCTGAATTATTAGAAGCAACCTCATCGGCAATATATTCATGTAGTAAAGTCATTCTGGATTGATAGATATAGATCAGAGGATTCCACCAGAGTATTATTTTTAATAGTTCAAATAGGAGATGATCTAAAGAATGCTTCTGGTTAATGTGTACTAATTCATGCGATACTATTTGTGCTTTTTCTTTTTCGTTTAACAAATCACCAAGAAAAATAGTATTCCAAAAAGAGAATGCCTGAGCACTATTACTAAGAATGATTACTTTGTTTTTCCCCGTAAGTGTCTTTATTGAGATATTACTCAGGACATGAAGTTTATGAAGTCTAAGAATCAGTAATAGAAGGCTTATGCCTATTCCTGTATAATAACAGACCGACCACCAGTTTATAGAAGCTCCTGTGTTTTCAATAATACGTAGCGTAGTAATGCTTTCAGGAGTAGCAGTTAAGGAAATGATGTTTTCTATTTGGGTGATATAGACTTCAGAAGTCCTGGTCTTTAAAGTTTCTATTTTGATATATGGTAATAATAGAGATAGCAGAGGTGTGATAATAAGATAGAATCTATTCAAGGTAAAAAAGGTGTCTTTTTTATGTAATAGATCATATATGATCAAAAATAATAATTGAAATATTAATGTTTGGAGTAAATAATGAATCATATTATTTTTCTAAAATATTGATAAATCTAATAGGGCTCTTATTTGTGCAACTAAATAATTAGTTGAATTGCAAATATACTATTTTTTTTGAATTAACTAATTATTTAGTTGAAAAAAAATAAAATTTTGTTAACCACTTACAACCTGAGTTTCGATTAATCCCAAGCGCATTAGTTTGAGGTTTTTAATCTTTTATACGATTTGTGATTAAAAAATTCGTATAAATTCATTGAATTATTTTTTCTTTATGCAAGGCAAAAAAATCAAGCATAGCTATAGCTACGGTTTATTTTTTAAACGAAGTAGAAAGGAAAAAGAAACGATGAATATGCGAAATTTTTAGTTATAAATCGTATTATATTAATAATCGAAACTCGGGTTTATATTGTAAAATTGAAAATGAGCCAATAAATAATGAAGGATAAAACGAGAATGGTATTACTTTTTTTATGTTGTTTTGAGTAACAAAATGTGATTATAGTAGTCTAATTATGTAGATATGGATTTAGTATTATTAATTTTTGGTTTTGTTTTATGTGTTATTGGTATTATAGGAAGTTTTCTTCCGGTATTACCAGGACCATTTACTTCCTGGATTGGATTGTTGGTACTTCATTTTACAAACGCTATTCCTCAGAATTGGACTTTTTTAGGGATTACTTTAGGAATATCAATACTTGTCTGGGTACTGGATTATCTTGTGCCGGCAATAGGTGCCAAAAGATTTGGAGGAACTAAGTATGGTATGATCGGAAGTTCTATAGGGCTTATTGTAGGGTTGATCTTTTTAGGACCTTTTGGGATAATAATAGGTCCATTTGCAGGTGCTTTTCTTGGAGAATTAATAAAGGACAATAATGATTCTTCAAAAGCCTTAAAAGCGGCTTTCGGGTCTTTTATAGGTTTTCTTGCAGGAACTTTTCTAAAATTTATAGTATCTATTGGTTTTATTATTTTATATGTGCAGAAGGCCTGGAAGAACTGGGGAGAATTTTTATAAGACTAGTGGAGTATAAGGCATTATTTTTTTGTTGTAATGTATTGAAACAAAAAAGAGCGTCTCCACGCTCTTTTTCTTCACACAAATCATCTTAATTTAGGGGCTTATTCTAAACTTAAAACTCACTTTTTATAATAACTTTCATCTTGGGGGAAATGAAAGAACTATTTCATTATTACACTGTAAAGATACGAGTATTTTTCACTCTACCAAACAAAAAAGTGTATTTTATCCAAAAAAAAAGCTTTTTAACGTTTTAAAAAAACAATAAATGCAAATAAAGTAAGTTTTTTACTACAAATTATTAAGAAATGTACTAGTAGAAGTATTTAATGCTAAAATAAAAGTGTTTACAGGTGTCAAAAATGTAGAATTTTTCCTCTTTAGGCTAACAAGAATATTTGCATAATCACAACAATTGAGTTTGATCCCATAAAAAGGATCTTCAATTATTGCGAATTCTTGAATTAAAAAAAGCCTCTCCATTTTCAGGAAAAGCTTCTCATTGGTTTACTACAAACCACCTACGTAATAGACGTAGGACAACACAACTTTGTTAATTGCAAAAAAAGCTTCAATGTTAGTTGAAGCTTTTGCAATTTTGCGGTCTGGACGGGACTCGAACCCGCGACCCCCTGCGTGACAGGCAGGTATTCTAACCAACTGAACTACCAGACCATTGCCTTATTGCGGATGCAAATATACGTCTCATTTTAATACTCACAAATGTTTTTTAGGTTTTTTTTGATTTAATTTTTTTGGGTTTATACAAATTTCTGTCTTTCAACTAGATATGTTGTAAGTATTTTATCAAAATCTTTTGTGATATCTGCCTCTACATATTTTATTCTATATTGGGAGCATTTCATTTTAAGATCATGAAAATATTCTGCAACTGCTTTTTGGTAATTTTCTTTAATGTTGTCGGCATATAGGTTTACAAATTCATTAGTTTCTACATCAATAAAACGTGCCGGACGATTATCAAAATCAAAATGAACTTCTTTACTACTATCAAAAGTGTGAAATAGTATTACTTCGTGCTTATTGTACTTAAGATGTCTTAATGCTTCAAATAATTTTTCGGGGCTGGACGAGGACTGAAACATATCAGTAAACAAAAATATTAAGGATCTACGATGAATTTTTTCTGCAACCTGATGTAAAAAAGTATAAGTATCTGTATGCTTAGTATCTGGTGTATTTGTGACAATATCACTTAATTTACTGACCAGCATCTGGTGGTGTCTTTCGCTTCCTTTCTCTGGGGCGTAGTAGTCGTATGCATCACTATATATGCTAAGTCCAATTGCATCTCTTTGCTTTTTTAAGATATTCATCAGACAGGCAGTTGCCAGAACAGAGAAACTAATTTTATTTAAGGATCCCAGGTGATGTTCTTTTATTACGGGATAATGCATAGAAGAGGAGTTGTCAATAATAATATGACATCTTAGATTTGTTTCTTCTTCATATCTCTTGGTGAAAAGTTTATCGGTTTTAGCATATAATTTCCAGTCAATATGTTTGGTGCTTTCTCCATTATTGTAGACTTTGTGCTCTGCAAATTCTGAGGAAAACCCATGAAAAGGACTTTTGTGCATCCCAGAAATAAACCCTTCAACAACTTGTTTTGCCAGTAATTCTAAATTAGTAAACCCTTTGGTTTTATTGATTTCATTTTGGATATTCATTTCCCTTTGGTTTTAGGTACAAAATGTAAACGTCGTATACATTATATTATGTCTTTAAAATTACCAATTTTAAATTGTTCTTTTGTAGTTATGTTTTAAATAAAACGAGACTACCTTCTATACTGAATATTTTTAGACAAAAACTGATCTTAATGTTTTTAATCTTACCAAGAAGAAGATTTTTTGTGTTACATAACATCACTATAGAATAATAAAAAAGTGATTTTATATGCAAAAGAATGTTTTATAGAGAATTATAAAAATTATAACGAGTTAGAAATATTGATCTAAAAATTTTGTTATTAGGCGGAACAAAAAAGGCTTGACAGTTAAGTCAAGCCTTTTCTTATAATTTGTTTAGACTATTTTAATAATTGGTCTAGTGCTTCTGCATATGTATTCTTAGGAGAAACACCTACTTGGCGACCTACAACTTCTCCATTTTGGAAAACTAATACTGTAGGGATATTTCTTACTCCATATTTTGCTGCAAATTCTTGATTTGCGTCAACGTCTACTTTTCCTACTACTGCTTTCCCGTTGTATTCATCACTTATTTGTTCTATGATAGGGCCAACCATTCTACAAGGTCCACACCAAGCTGCCCAAAAGTCAACAAGTACAGGTTTATCACTTTTGAGGACTACTTCATCAAAAGTAGCATCTGTTATTTCTAGTGCCATATTTATTGTTTTAAATTCTTTTTGTTTATTTTAATTTCACAAAATTAGTCAATAATTATTCCAAAGCTTACAATCCTGATATTTGTTTTGACTATAAAGAGATCAAGTTTTCTGATATTCAAATATAATATTATTTTTTTTGGGGATGAATTGAATGCTATATCTATTGCTTTCTGGGTTCTTTTTGAATAGAATTTTGTGCAATAAATTAGATGAAAAAAGCAAAAATTTTAGGCTATATAAATTTTATTTCGGCTATATTATAAAATATGGATGTACAAAAAAAGCTTAGTAAACATGTTTACTAAGCTTTTTTTAAAAATTAAGCGATCTGTAAAAAGGCCTAAATTATTTTATTTAAACTTCTGATTATCGATTTCTTGGTAATCCAATTTGAGTACCAATTACACTTGCATTTGGTTGTGTAATTACCGGGCAGTTAATGATTGCTCCAGTTGCAGTTAACAAATCAGATAATGAGTTTGCTAAAGGGTTTGGGTTTGCATTTCCTCTAAAAGGGATTAAAGTTCCATCTGTTAAAAGTTCATTTATCTGATCAAAACTTCTTAAAATTGGACGATCTGCTTCTGGGATTGTAAATTCAGTAATATGAGCGTCCCACATCGGAGCATATCGCTCATCGCTAGGATCAATAGGGAAGGTATTAGTAGGGTCTTGTACTTGTCTGTTACTTAGTGAAGCGGTGTTTAAACCTTGTACTCCAAAACCATCTGTATCTGTTGTTCTCCCATTAGCAGTTGGGCTAAAAGGTAACATAGATCCTCCTGGGAACAAGCCAAATGTTGGTAGCTCAGCCAATCTTGGAGCAAAAACACCTAGTTCGATAGTGGCAGGTCCTGGGTCTGAAGTATCAGTAACAATATGGAAGTAGTAAGGTTTGCCATCTTGCCATCCATCTAATAGTTGCATTACAACAGATGCTTGATCGATTGCTAAGTTAGGGTTATTTAAGTCATCTTCCTGTTCAGGGCCATTTCCATCAGGGTGAGGGATTCTATCATGAATACCTGTGCTATTAGCTACTGGTTGCGCATTAATAACGACTCCACTAGGTAAAACTACATATGAAGACCACTTAGCATCTGCAATTGCTCCAGGATTAGCCTCTGCTGGTGGAAAACCGAATAATAATCCGTCTTGTCCTCCCGCTACTAGCGATCGTTTAGGTGAAAAATCTACTGAACCTTCAAAAACAAGTCGTCCGCGACGAGTCCAATATGCGTTTTGCTCACCACCAGATCCTATTGCCTCAGCCATTCTGGGCGCAAAAATAACACCAAGTTTTTTAGCCATTTTTTTATTAGAAGCCTCTGTGATTACATAATATAATTTTCTGCGGTTTCCATCAGGTAGTGTTTCCCAACCCTGAAACATAGGAAATCTTGCAGTAGGTCCTGCTGGAACTACAGATCTGTCTATTCTATAATCAATTCCTAATACACTAGGTAGAAATACGTTTTGTTCTGAGGTAAATCTAAGTGCAGGATTAAATACATTAAATGGAACTCCGCCGTCTTGTTTGATACTTCTTAATAGTAGTTTGGCTTCTTTCAAGGATCTAAAAGTTTGTGAGTTGAAAGATTTTTCTGCTACTGGTAGGTCTTCTGTTGCTACAGAATCATCAGTGCTACAGGCTGTAAATAGTGAGGCAGCAAAGATGCTTAAGAGTGTGATTTTTAAATTTTTCATGATTTGTGATTTTTAAATTTTTGTATGTATTTAAAAAAAACAATTGGCCAATCATTTTTAGATATAATAAATATTATCTGATGGGTATTGAGACGACAGGAATATTTCATACTTACAGAGGAGAATTTTCAAAATACCTGTAAAATGTGTTGATTTAAAATGCTTGTAGGTCTTAAAGGTCTTGTTTTACAGGTGTTTAGGGAAGAATTGAAATGTCTAAATAAAATTATAAAAAAGAGAATTTCGTAATTAATTAACAACTTATTTAGTTTAATGTTAAAAAAACAGCATTATAAGTGTTAGATATCTAACATAGTATGTTTTTTTATTTTGGACTAATATATCAAAACCTGCAATTTCAGGTATCTTTTTTAAAGAAAGGTTTATTTAATTTTGTTAGAATTAAAAAACAGAATAAATAAAATTTCGAAGTGATTCAAACTTTTTTGATTCTGTCAAAAAGAGCATTTTTATAGCGAATTGAAGAAAAGTTTAAAACCACTTCCTTATCTAATTAATATTTGGAGTAAATAAATCGGGAAAGAATTATGTGGAATTTCTATCTTTACAATCTGTTACATTGTATCTAAATATATCTACATCTTTTTTAAAAAGATAAGTGCTCAACAAGGTGAGTAATTCATGTGTTAAAATCTTCTGATTTTTAAGATATATAAGGTTATATCCAATTTTTTTGAATACTGCTATGAAACAGAATCAACCGGTGTCTTATCAGGAATGAATATTTTTTATAATTAGAAAAGCCTTTGACGATATTTGGAGTTATTTTGTTGTTTTTTTGGAGAGGGATTAGGTAATAATACGATTTATAACTAAAAATTTCGCATATTCATCGTTTCTTTTTCCTTTCTACTTCGTTTAAAAAATAAACCGTAGCTATAGCTATGCTTGATTTTTTTGCCTTGCATAAAGAAAAAATAATTCAATGAATTTATACGAATTTTTTAATCACAAATCGTATAAGTCAGTTAATTCATCACATGCAAATGAATTCAGCATTTCAAAATGTAATAATCGATAATAAATTAAATATTAAAAATGAATAATAAACAATTAATAAGTAAAGATATAGAATTGTTTTATAGTAATGCATCAGAAGAAACCAGGCTTGATCAAGGAATGGGTGTGTTTGAATTTGAAAGAATTAAAACACTCATAGAGAAATATATTCCTTTTTCATGTTCAAAAATAATTGATGTTGGAGGAGGAACTGGTAAGTATTCTGAGTGGTTGGCTGAAAAAGGGCACGAGGTACATTTGGTAGAACCAGTTTCTAAACATATAAAAATAGCTCAAAAGAGAGCTGCTAAACTGAATAATACGTTTTCTGTTTACTTGGGTGAATCTCGAAAACTGGAGTTCCCGGATAATTTTGCAGATTTAATAATTCTTCACGGACCGCTGTATCATCTTCAGAAAAAAGAGGATAGAGACAAAACTATAAAAGAAGCGAAGCGTGTTCTTAAGAATGGCGGAATTATTTTGGGTTTTGCAATTAATTATACAGCATCAACTCTGGTAGGTCTTTTAAATGGACTCATTCATAAAAAACCATTTTTTGAAATGTGTAAAGAAGAACTTATAACCGGAATCCACAATCCACCGCAGGAGTTTCCCTGGCTTTTGGCAGAAGCATATTACCATAAACCTGAAGAACTAAAAAAAGAGTTTACAGATCAAGATTTAATCCATATTAATATATATGCAGTAGAAGGAATGGTTTGGTTGGATAAAGATTATTTTACTAATATGTGGAATGATAACGGGCGAAAAACATTACTAGAACTTATAGAGGTAACAGAGAATGACAGTAACCTCTTATCCTTTAGCCCGCATATGATGATTGCAGTACAGAGAAAAGATAACTGATGAGGAACAAGGAGAAATATTATTGTGCTCTAAAAAAAGATAAACTACTT
>NZ_VTZU01000049.1 GCF_008370685.1 Aquimarina sp. RZ0 | reverse complement strand
ATTATATATTAAATTTGGGGATCGGATAGCACTCGATTTAGCGACCAAGCCCCAGGAGGGCTCTGGAAGCTAGCTTCCAGAGCCCTCCTGGGGCTTAACCCTGAGACAGGGTTATAATTACACTTCCTAGTTCTCTGGTAAACTCCAGTCATATTTTTTGTATCTCTTTTTTGACTTTTTCTGTATTTTAATATCACTATACTCATTAATAAATGCAATGATATTTCCATCATTAAAATCATTTTTATACCATTCAAATACTTCAGAAATAAGTACGTTATCTTTTTTGATACTATTTTTAGAGGGATCGTTTATAAATTGTTTGGTATGCTCTTCCAGAGCTTTATTAATATTTCTACTGGTGTATGCCATATTCCATAGTTTTGGAGAAGATTTGGATCCGGAATTAAGTAAAAAATGGACTCTGGGCTCATTCATCTTTCTTAAAACCGTATGTTCAATATCATCAAGGCTGTATTGTTTATTGTCGATAGTTATTTGTTTTTGTTTCCAGGGTTTTTTTATATCGTTTATAGATTCAACAGGATAATTATCGATAATCATTTTCAGTACAATTGCATTATACAAATTTACCCAATATGCTAACTTTTCTTCTTTACTACTTTTTTTTTCAGGACGTTGTGTTGATAACGATTTAAAATATTTATTAAACAAAAACTTATCTCTAATAAAACCTTGATAATCAACTATACCATCCTTGGATACATTAAGTAATAAAAGCTGATCCCATAGCGTATGATCTATACGGTTTTGAGCTTTTACGTTACTAAAAATTAGTATAAATATTAGTACTGCTAAATGTGTGTATTTTCTAATCATGTTTCCAAAAAAAATATGTGGCTCTTCTTAACGAAAATCGGATATTGATAGTGTATGGATAGGATTAAATATATGTTAAAAAGACATTGATTACAGGTGTTTTTAATGATCTGGAAAGAAAGCTTTGAATGAGTTAATTATTTGGTAAATAATAAGTTGTGTTATGTGTTTTTATGCTTTTCTTATAAAAACTCTAGTTCTTTGTTATGGTGTTGTAAAAATCTTTTTTCCCCTTTTTTATAGTTGATAGAAATGAGATTGGTAGTATATGTAATGATCGAACTAATTTAATGAGATGGTTTATTTTTGATTTCCAATATAATTAGCCAAACACAAAATGAAATTTTCCCAATGTAGATGGAAGTATACTGTTTTTTATACAAAACGGATTCGGTTTTAGTAAATGCTGGTATTATACGATTTATAACTAAAAATTTCGCATATTCATCGTTTCTTTTTCCTTTCTACTTCGTTTAAAAAATAAACCGTAGCTATAGCTATGCTTGATTTTTTTGCCTTGCATAAAGAAAAAATAATTCAATGAATTTATACGAATTTTTTAATCACAAATCGTATTATATGTGATTTTAATAGATAATCTCATTTGAGAAATGATAGTATATCACAAATCTTTTGAAGAGTTTCATAATAAAGATAGAATAGAAAAGCCAAAAAATCATTTTTGTTTTTTAGCTTTTCTATTTTAAGAAAGGGATGGTATCTAGCAACATCCTCCACCATCATAATGAAAGGTGGATTCACTGATGTATATATCTTCTCTACCCAGATTAGCTAAGGCTCCGGCAGTTTTGTCACAGACAGCAATGGGTTGATTTT
Organism: Aquimarina sp. RZ0; assembly: GCF_008370685.1. GTDB lineage: Bacteria > Bacteroidota > Bacteroidia > Flavobacteriales > Flavobacteriaceae > Aquimarina. The sequence continues at coordinate 50,618 of NZ_VTZU01000049.1, read as the reverse complement.
TGAGAAGTACATGACCTTTTTTATCATCAAAATAATCTTCATTACCAAAATATATAGCGGCTTTACCAGTAAATATACAAGGTCCATCTTCTGGCATTGGATCTTTAATAGCAGCTACTTCTATAGATTCAATATATATGAGTTCATCTGTGTCATAATTCTTTGGATCTAAGATACGGTATGGTTTACGAGCTCTAATTTCTATGGTTCCAAAACCGACATCTGTTAATGCTTTTATATATTCAGAGATAGGAAGGCTTCCACTAAGGCATAATGCTCTTAATCGTTCGTCATTTCTTAGGGTTTCATTCATAGGTTGTTCACAGGTGGGGTCACTCATTACGAGTCTGCCATGTGGTTTTAACACTCTATACATTTCCTCAATTGCTTTTTTAAGTTCTTCAGCTTTAAAAATATTAAACAAGCAGTTCTGCGCTGCTACATCTATACTGTTATTTTCAACAGGTAGATTGAGAGCATCACCAAACTTGAGATCTACAAAATCACTACTAAACCAATCGTTTTGAGTTTCGGCTTCTATAAAGTTTTTACGAGAAGCATCAAGCATTTCCTGTACTACATCGACACCTATTACTCCATGTTTCTGACGGGAGAAATAAGAGAATTGTAATAATTCCATACCTCCTCCGACACCAACATATAATATTTTAGGACTATTCGTCAGATCCCTTGCATTTACTGTGCTCCCACATCCATAATTCATTTCTTGCATGATTTTTGGGATTTTTAATCCTGGTAATTCCCATATAGGGTTTGTCGTGCAACATAGTCCTACATCTGGTGTTAGTGCCGCTTCTTTATATACATTGTGAGTGGTTTCTAGGTAACTCATAGTTCTTTTTTTTTCTTTGAATCAGAAAATCAATACGTGTTACATACGGGTTTTCTGTATCAAAATGGTGAATACTTACTTTTTTTATTTTAAATCGACTTTATTAACTCTTTAAATAAGAGAATCATTTCTGGTTCTGCTTTTCCTGCCATTGCTATAATTTCATTAATATCGACAACCTGTAAATTATCAGGATCACATTCATCTGTTAGGACAGATACTGCTGCAACAGGTAGATTAAGATGATTAGCAACGATAATTTCTGGTACTGTACTCATACCCACGGCATCTGCTCCAATGGTTTTTAAATATCGATATTCTGCTCTTGTCTCTAATTGAGGTCCTACAACAGATGCGTATACCCCCTTATGGAGGTTGATACTGTTTGCCCTGGCAATAGATTCTAGTTTCTTGTTTATTTCTGGATCATACGGAGCACTCATATCTGCAAAACGGGTTCCTAACTGCTCAACACCCTTAAACGCCAGAGGAGAACCTCCCTGAAGGTTGATATGATCATCAATAAGCATTAATTCTCCTTTTTTGAACTTTAGATTAATGGCTCCGGATGCATTGGATACTAATAATCTTTTGATACCTAATTGATGCATAATGCGCACAGGATAAGTAACGTCCTGTAATGAGTATCCTTCATACAAATGGAAACGTCCTTGCATGACAACCACCTTTTTTCCTTCCAGGATTCCGTAGATTAATTTTCCTTTATGAAATTCTACAGTAGCTGTCGGAAAGTTAGGAATGTGATTGTAGCTAACTTCTTTGAGGATTTCGATCTCATTTAATAATTGCCCTAATCCGGTACCAAGTATGATCCCCACTTCTGGATTATTAAAGCCTTTTTCCTTTAGATACTCTGTAGTTTCTTCAATATATTTGATCATTTAGTATACTGTTATTAATTGATGATTAGTTTTTCTATATTTTTTTGTTTTGCAGAGGTTACTTCTACGATGTACAGCCCACTTACCAATGATGATATATCTATTGGATCATCTGTTATGTTTTTATCAATAAGCATCTTACCATTACTATCATAAATGCGTGTTGTTGAATTATTTTCTGCATTGGTAGAAACATGAAGCACATTTTTAGCAGGATTAGGATATACTGAAGTTGTAATAAATGAATTTTCTTCTACATTTAAAACATTACAATTTGCTTGTGAAAAAGGGGTGAAACTTCCAAAATCCCAAAATTGATCAAACTCAAGGCAGTAAAAGAAAATTCTATCAAAATCCTGAATATTTGTTCCTTCAGGGATATCGATAGTAAAAGTTTTTGCTCCATTTTGGCTTGCAGGAGGAGTATTAGGGTCTAGATTACCGACTAAACCAAATTGAATGTTTTCCAAGTTGATTATTTTAGTATTGGCTAGTTCTGTATCAGATAGTCCGTTAGAATTTACCAGAAAGGCGCGTATATCAGGTCCGGAAGCAGTTGCAAAATTGCCACCCAGATCTAAAGTGATCCCTTGCCCAGGAGCATTTAGAGTGATAGACACATCTCCCGATACATTGTAATCCGGAATCCTGTCGTTATTGCCAAAACTGGTCGCATTTTCTGTGCATTGGGCGTGAATAGAAAGTTGAAAAAATAATAAAATTAATGACGAAATTGTGATCTTTTTCATAGGGTTAAATTTTTGGTTTTTATAAAAGGTCTGAAGATTTCATAGGGTAAAATATCTTCATAGTAATCAATATCATTTTTTTCTTCTAATAGTACTACCTGTTGTTTTTTGAGGTCTTGTAAAATATCGGCTAGCACTGTGTCTGTTCCCCAGGATTTATTCTGAAAAATTTTTGAGTTTACACTTTTCATGCCTAGTAGATAGAACCCACCATCTTCTGCCGGGCCTATTACATATTCACTGGTTTTCAGTGTGTCAAATGCTATTTCTATATCTTTTTGGCTTAGTTCATACATATCACTACCAATAATGATGATGTTTTGATATCCCGCTTTGAATCCATTGTCAAAAGCAGAAAACATACGAATACCAAGGTCTTCGCCTATCTGTAGTTTTTTATGAAAGATAGTTGGATCCCAAATGTCATGTTTCTTAATTCCTGTTGAGTAATATACTTCTTTTGTTAGTTGTAAATCTTTAGTAATAGAAACTGTATGATCCAAAAGTATGGTGTAAACATCCAAGGCTGATTGCTTCCCAATGGTGGCAGCCAGGCGCGTTTTACACTTGCCTAATTCTGGATTTCTGGTAAAAATCATTAATAAATTTTGATCCTTCACTGTGTGTATATTTTTGTTCCTTTATGTAGCCATTTCCCCCATTCTTTGGAGAAAGCGTGTATTTTATCAGTTAATTTTTCGTCGGAATCAACGATGGGCTGATCTTTGTTTCTCCATTCAAAAATTCCACCATATAAGTTGCGTACATTTTGGTATCCTTCCTTTTTTAAATTTTTGGCGATATCTTCTGAGCGAATTCCTAAACTGCAATACACTACAATAGGCGTGTCTGTAGGTAACTTTTGTTTGCGTAATAGTTTTGTGCTAAAATTGTTATATCCAATATAAATGGCATTCTTTAGATGGCTTACTTGGAATTCTTCTTTTTCTCTGGCATCTAACAGAATTACCTTATCTATATTATCTATAAGCTCCTTAACAGAGATATATGGGATACTCTCATCATTGTAAGTATCCAAAAGCTCATCGAGTGAGTCTTGTGCAACTCCCCATAATGGAAGGATTAAAGAAAGTATTAGTATTGTTGTTTTTTTCATATAAATAAATATACTGATGCCAGAATATCTGCCTGCTCTTATTGTTTTTTTAGGTCTTTTTATCAATACTTCTCCTCTTTCTGGTTAAAGATGAAAGTATAGTGATAGTTGATTTGATATACAGATTATAAAATCCCTTAACGAATAAAAGGATAAAAGGAATTTTAACTGATCTGTTTTATTTTTAGTAGATAGAAATCGGAGAGCCTTTATTGAAGTAAAATAAAAGAATAAGATCATCAATGCGTATGTTAAAAAATCTCCAGATTTTTGCAGTAGATTGTAAGATGTCAAGTATTATCTTATTCAGTTTTTTTGAGAGTTTACTACAGAATTTTGAGATCATTTTCAGGTCATCTATAGTGTCAATGTCAAATAAAACCTGAAGATGAGTAACTTCAATTTTTGCAGCTTTTATAAATCTGGTAACGCTTTTAGCCAGATCTTTAGATTGCCATGGTAATTTTAAGAAGGTCTCAGCATTGAATTGTGATCTATGCAACCCCATAAGATAAAAACCACCATCGGCAGAAGGACCCAGAACAAATTTGTTATTTTCTAATTGCTGAGTACTTTTTAATATGTGTTGCTTTTTTAGGTATGGAGTATCATTGCCAATAGCAATCACATTTTCAAATCCAAGATCATAAACACTTTGAATGGCATGGACGAAACGTTCTCCAAACGTAATACCTTTTTGATCTTTTTCTGTAAAAATGTAAAAAGGAAGTCCTGTACTTTTTACTATAGAGAGCGTTTTTTTTGTAAGTTCATCAAACAATTTCTCACCACCATGTATAGGTTTGCGCTGTAACTCTTCTTTGGCAGAGTTAGCAAAAACTAATATGGCTGTTTTTGAATTCATTTATTTTTTTATTTAAGCAACTGTTCCTTGGCAACTACTTCCTGCACCGGCAGTACAGCCATAACAGTGTTGTGATATAATAATGTTTCTGTTTTGAAGTAGCTCTTCATTATACTCACTGATATGTTTTACTTTACTGGCAACCTTTAGATCTAACATCTGATTAAAGTCGCAATCGTAGAGCCATCCATCCCAGCTGATAGAAATTGTATTGGTACACATAACATTGGCAACAGCAGATGGATTATATGCTTCTACCAAGGCATACATATAATCTTCATAGTTTTCTGAAGCTATAAGATAATCTAAAAACCTACTAATTGGTAAATTGGTGATTGCAAATAGCGTATGAAAATGAATTCCGAAGTCCTCTAATAAGGCTTTTTTAAAATCTTTTTCCATAGCCATTTGATCTCCCGGTAAAAATGCACCAGATGGGTTATAAACCAGATCTAAACGTAAATCACTATCGGGCATCCCATATCCTCGTTCATTAAGCTCTTGTAAAGCTTTTATAGATTTATCAAAAACACCATCCCCACGTTGTTTATCAGTTTTTCCTCTGGTCCAGTGTGGCATAGAAGATACTACGTGAACATTGTGTTTTTTAAAAAAATCGGGTAAATCATAATATTTTTTGTTTGCTCTAATGATGGTAAGGTTGCTTCGTACAATAAAATCTTTAATGCCTGCTTTACTGGCTTCTTCTACAAACCATCTAAAGTTGGGATTCATCTCCGGAGCTCCTCCGGTAAGATCTAGCGTGTGGGCTTCAGTCTTTTTGATTACCTCCAGACATTGCAACATAGTTTCTTTGGTCATGATTTCTTTTCGATCAGGCCCAGCATCAACGTGACAATGCTCGCATACCTGATTGCACATGTACCCAACATTGATTTGAAGAATTTCTAATTTTTTAGGACGAAGTGGATGCTGTCCTATCTCAGCAATTTTATCAGCAAACTTTGGCAATTCTCCATTTACAAAAATTCCATTACTCAGAATTTCTAATTGTCTTTGAGATTCAGCTAATTGGTTGTTTCTATTTTTTAGAGACTTTGTAGCCATATATTTTTTAGATATAAAATCTTAATTAGTTAAATTTTAATAAAATTAAGCGTGTACTTACATCGAAAGCTTTTCATATTTATTCATCATTTGTACTCCATGAACCAGTGTAGCCCCACTTTCTATGGCTGCACCAGCATGAACAGCTTCCATCATTTCTTCTTTAGTAATTCCTTTCTGAAGACCATCTTTAGTATATGCATCGATACAGTAAGGACATTTTACTACATGAGAAACGGCAAGTGCTATCAAAGATTTTTCTCGAGCACTTAGTGCTCCTTCTTCAAAAACTTTTCCGTAATAATCAAAGAATTTAGTACCTAATTCTTCACTCCATTCGGTTATTTTTCCAAATTTTCTAAGATCCGCCGGATCATAATACGTTTTAGACATACTGTATTGGTTTTTATCACAGATAATTTATTATCAGTCGCATATTATAATATGGAACTTACAATAAAAGATATATTATTATTATTAAAAAGACTAAATTCAGGATTATGAACATAAAATAAAAGCTAATGCCAAATAATTATGTGTTTTTTAGCTTTTTAAGGCTTTTGTTTTTTTTGTAATTGTGAATAAGCCCTGTTGTTAAGTTCATATTTTTGAAACTTTCTGTGAAGTCGTTAAGGATTTATTAAAGTGTCTATTTTATCTTAAAGAATTCTTCACTCATTTTTAGTAATCATAAAAAAAATAGCAATGATCCTTATATTTAAATAATCTATACTAATTATTAATATTTCTACAAGTACGGTTTTATTGTGAATCTTTCTGCTTTTGTTTATTGTATTGAAATTCAGATAATTATTTTTTGTCAATAAAGTGTTTCAACCATTTTCACACTATTTTGTAAATATAATGTTAAGATTATCATATTGATATTTTTAGGACTGTAATGTTGTAATTTTGGCAATACACGTCATATAAAAAATAAAATACTCATTAAGTTTAGCTTAACATTTTAAGTCAATGTTCTTGATTTAGTATATAATGTTTATTGAATTTATGTATTAAAATTGTTTAAAACAAAAAACTAGTGAAAATAGTAACAAAATACGGTTCAAAACATATAATATCAACCATTATTTTAGGATTCTTATTTGTTCTTCCGAAAATATCTTTTTCTCAAAACCTCGGTACGACACATACATTAGATATAAAGACTTCAGAAATTATTGAAAAGAAAGTTGATTCTGTTCTTTTATTGATGACTTTAAAAGAAAAAATAGGGCAGCTTGTTTTATATAATGGAAGTTGGGATGTAACAGGACCTCCATCTGATGTAGGGAATAAGGAGAAATATCAGAAGTTGAAAAATGGAGAAGTTGGTGCTATGCTTAATGCTACTTCGGTAGCTGGGACTAAAGAATTACAGCGAACAGTTATTGAGAACTCAAGGCTTAAAATCCCATTACTCTTTGGATATGATGTTATTCATGGGTTCAAAACTATATTTCCGATTCCGTTGGGAGAAAGTGCAAGTTGGGATCTTGAAGCAATCAAATTATCATCATCAATAGCGGCAAAAGAAGCAACAGCTTCTGGCATCAATTGGGCGTTCGGTCCCATGGTCGATATTTCCAGAGACGCCCGTTGGGGAAGAATTATGGAAGGTTCTGGAGAAGATCCTTTCCTGGGTTCAAAAATTGCTGTCGCAAGGATAAAAGGCTTTCAGGGAGATGATCTTTCTAGCAATCATACACTGGCTGCATGTGCGAAGCATTTTGCAGCATATGGTTTTGCAGAGGGAGGAAGAGATTATAATACTGTGAGCATTGGAGCGTATGAATTGCATAATACAGTGTTACCTCCTTTTAAAGCGGCTGTCGAGGCAGGTGTTGCTTCGATGATGAGTGCTTTTAATGAAATAGACGGAATACCCGCTACAGCTCATAAAGAATTGTTGCGAGATGTTTTAAAAAATGACTGGAACTGGAATGGGTTTATCGTTTCTGATTGGGCTTCTATCGCTGAAATGATCTTTCATGGGTATGTAGGTGATAAGGTTCAGGCGGCAGAAAGAGCAATAATTGCCGGAAATGATATGGATATGGAAGGAAGAGCCTATGAAGCAGGTTTAGAGCAATTAGTAAAAGCAGGACGTGTAGATGAAAAATTAATCGATGACGCTGCCAAAAGAATACTTAGAATAAAATTTAGGTTAGGATTATTCGAAGATCCTTATAGATATTGTAATGAAGAGAGAGAAAAGAAAGAGATTTATACAAAAGAACATCTTGAGGCATCCAGAGATGTTGCCAGAAAATCAATAGTTCTTCTTAAAAATGATACTAATGTTTTGCCGCTGAAAAAAGATGTAAAGCATATTGCAGTTATTGGGTCTTTAGGAGCTGATAAAGATTCTCCTATTGGAAGCTGGAGAGGAATGGCAACTCCTAATTCTGCAGTTTCGTTATTAGAAGGTATTAAACTTGCAGTAGATAAAACCGTAAAAGTATCCTATGCAAAAGGAGTAGCGCTTGGTATGGGAGATAGAAGTTTTGTTCGGGAGCTAAAAGTCAATAGAGATGATTTTACAGGGATCAAAGAAGCAGTCGCCTTAGCCAAAAGTGCAGAGATAGTATTGCTGACACTGGGAGAAGAAGCTTTTCAGTCTGGAGAAGGCAGAAGTCAGGTAAGTATTGAACTTACAAAACCACAACAACGACTTTTTGACGCTGTATATGCTGCGAATAAAAATATTGTAGTGATTTTAATGAATGGAAGACCATTAGCCATTTCTGACATTGCAGAAAAGGTGCCTTCTATATTAGAAACCTGGCACCTTGGATCAGAATCTGGCAATGCAATTGCTGATGTACTCTTTGGGGATTATAACCCTTCGGGAAAACTGCCGGTTTCATTTCCCAGAAATGTAGGGCAGGTTCCGTTATACTACAATGTTAAAAATACAGGAAGACCTTCCAATCCTGATGGGATGGTGTTTTGGTCACATTATACAGATGAAAAAAACGAAGCTCTATTCCCTTTTGGACACGGATTGAGTTATACTACTTTTAAGTATAAAGATTTACAGATAAGTGCTCCATCATTTTCGACAGGAGGGAATATAATAGTTTCAGTTACTGTCGAAAATACAGGAAAATTAAAAGGGAAAGAAGTTGTTCAGTTATACTTGAGAGATCTAATAGGAAGTTTGACTCGCCCCGTAAAAGAGTTAAAAGGGTTTGAATTGATAGAGCTTACTGCAGGAGAAAGTAAGGTAGTTACTTTTACAATAAACGAAGAGATCATTAAATACTATACCGCAAATAAAAAATGGGAAGCAGAATCAGGAGATTTTACGGTTTTTGTGGGAGGAAGTTCACAAACTTCATTACAAACAGATTTTTCTTTTAAGAAATAAATTATGCAAAAGTTGTCTGTCTTATTATTGTTTCTTGTTGTCGTCAGCAGTACTTCTGCACCAAATAAGGATAAGAAAAAATCATTGGTAACAGAGTCTTCAATAATGAAACCGCAGATAGAAAAAAAAATTGAAGCGTTACTTTCTGAGACCACAATGCAAGGGAAGATTGGTCAGATGGTATTAGATAGCTTTACAAAAAGAGAGAATCATTACAGTTTTTTACAACGTCAAGAACTTGATTCTGCATTAGTGCATAAAGCGATTCATATATATAAATTAGGATCTATCTTAAAAACATCTGGAATACTTTTATCCGGAGATGATTGGTGTAAAACATTAAAAAGAATTCAAGGTGAAACTGTAAAGACTTTAAGAAGCGTACCAATAAGATGTTATATTGACGCAATTCATGAGGTGAATTACATCGTAGGGGAAACTCCTTTATTTTCTCAGCAAATAGGATTAGCCGCAACATTTGATATAGATATAGTAAGGAAGGGTCAAAGATTTTTGCCTATGAAACCAGAGCATCCTCTATTCCGTGAAATTTTTCTCCTATCTTAGGGTTAGGAAGGAATCCTTTATGGCCAAGGTTATGGGAGACCTTTGGAGAGGATGTTTATTTAGGGAAAATTTATTAGGTTGACTATGGTGTAAAAAAGTGTCACAGAACATTAGGGAATTCCCATACGGAGACTTCTTGTATGAACTCTTGGTATAGTGTTCCTTTTTCCAGAAAAGATAGAACTGTAGATTACATACACAAGCAAGTATTCGAGTAGTATTGTTGTACTAATACGATTTATAACTAAAAATTTCGCATATTCATCGTTTCTTTTTCCTTTCTACTTCGTTTAAAAAATAAACCGTAGCTATAGCTATGCTTGATTTTTTTTGCCTTGCATAAAGAAAAAATAATTCAATGAATTTATACGAATTTTTTAATCAAAAATCGTATAATTAGTACGAATCTACAGATGTTTCTGTCAAAACTATCTATAAAAGCAATAAGAAAGATAAAAAGCTGTCTTGCTTTTTTAATACGCAACTCATACTAGGTATTAATGCAGGAATTGAGGAATTAATACAGTAAAATTTATTATCACAGGAGATTCATTGATATTATATAAATAAAAAATAATAAACTGTCGTCGGGGCTGTTGATTTTGAAATTGCTATTTGGAAATCTGAAAAAGATATGTAGGCTTACATGAGTTTAGATTTGTATAATTTGCTAAGAGAACTTGTTATGAGATTTTAAGATTATAGAACTGTTGTATAGGTATTGACCAAGGGGAAGGGTTTTTTTAGCCATCAGTTTAAAGTCAATGTTAAGATTTTTATGGTATATTTGATTAGTATACTTGTGCTTAAAATTTATTAAATGTATCGTTTTTATTGCTTCATTATTTTCATATCGTTCACTGTTTCTTCACAGTCAATTAAAAATAAAGCGCTGCCTCAGATTACTCATTATGATACCAAAGGTATGGGCTTTAATGCTCAGTCCTGGGATATCAAACAAGGAGATGATGGTGTAATTTATATTGCAAACGGTAAACAGATATTGATTTTTGACGGTACAAACTGGAAATCTGTTATCACAGATCCCGAAATAGTAAACAGAAGTCTATTTGTTAAGAATAAAGATTCGATTTTTTTTGGTGCTGATGAGTATCATGGTATATTGATAAAAAAAGGATATACAGATTTTGATGTTTTTCCATTAAGGAATAGTAATAAAGATGTTACTTCAGATGTCGAAGAGTATTGGAGAACACATTTTGTAAATAATGAAATTGTATTCCAGACTTTTAGAAATTTATATGTAAATCAGGAAAATATAATTACCAAAATACCTGCCCCGTATCGCTTTAAATGGAGTTATAAGATAGATGAAGAGATATATGTCAACGACCTTAAATATGGTGTCTTTAAGCTAAAAGATACTAATTTGATCCCAATAATTAGTGATGTCGATATCAATGAAAACATTATCGGTGTCACCAAAATTCAAGAAGATTTATTAGTAATTACAGATACAAAGGGATTGTTTACATTGGTTGATGGAGTTTTAAAACCAGTTCGGTTTTCTATATCAGATGAATTGAAGAAAGTTCAGATATTTTCTTTTTTAAAACTAAAAGATAACAGGATTGCCATGGGAACCGTTTCTAATGGTTTGTATATTTTAGATTTGAATACAGGAAAGGTTGAGAATCTTAATAAGCGTAATGGGCTGCAGAATAATACAATTCTAGCTATCTTCCAGGATAATGAAGATAATCTTTGGCTGGCACTAGACTATGGTGTTGATTATGTAAAGCTTAATTCCCCATTAACCTATTTTTATGACTATTATGGAGAATTAGGAACAACTTATGCGGTAGTTAAAGATAAGAACTTGTCATACCTTGGTACAAATCAAGGGTTGTATGTTTCTGATACTGACTCTCAGATTTCTGGGGATGATTTTGAAATTCTTATTAATGGCCAGGTTTGGAATATAGAAGAAGTTGATGGCGAAATTTTTGTAGGTCATGATAAGGGAGCTTTTGCTGTGAATGGAAAAGAGTTAACCAAGATGGGAGAAGATCTTGGAGTCTGGAATTTTAGAGCTTTTAATATACCTGATACACATGAAAAAGTTTTGATTTCTGGCAATTATAATGGAGTGTCAGTATATCAGAAAAAGAATGATCAATGGAAAAGTTATATGCTAAAAGGATTTGAAAAATCCGCAAGATATTTAGAGATTGATAAAAATAATAATATTTGGCTGGCACTACGATCAGAAGGCGTGTTTAGATTTACATTGGATTTTGATAAAAAAGAACTGATTCGCCCGGTTTTTTATCCGATTACTGACTTTGGGGGTACAATCTTATCACTTTCCAAAATTGATGATACTATTGTGGTAACTTCTGATTTTCATTTATATACTTATACCGAAAATGAAACTTTTGATAAAGTAAAAATTGGGGAAAATAAAGGAGAAGCTCCTAGAATATTAAAAAAAGGGGATGAAATTTGGTATTTGGGGAATGAGAAAGTAGTTGTAGAAGATAAGGAAGGAATTACAGTTCTTCATGGATTAGAAGATCAATTGGTACCTGATGTTTTGAATGTTTTTTCATTAAATGATGAGAATAAAATTATACCTGTTTTTAATGGTTTCTCTATGTATACAAAAAAGAATAAAACCATTTTGACGGATGTAAAAAATAGTTTGCTAATAAGAAACGTTGCTTCAGTCAGTAGTGGGAAATCATATACTGCTAATTCTGAAATCCCTTATAACGAAAATAGTCTCAGGATCGATTATGCACTACCCATTTATGGAGAAGAAATAGTGTATCAAACTAAAATCAATGATAATACGTGGAGCAATTGGACAGAAGCTACAGCAAAATCCTTGTATAATCTAAAAGAAGGAAATTATAGTTTTAGTATCAGAGCAAAATACAATGGTGATTTTAAAGGGACCACGTTTGATTTTGTAATCAAACCACCTATATACAGGACATCTTGGGCGTATTTGTTATATTTCTTATTGTTTTTATTACTCATTCTTTCTGTTATTTCGGTTAACAGATACAAAATGAAAAGACAAGCGAGGGTTCTGTTAAAGCAAAAAGCAGAAAAACTTCAGAAGCAAGAAGAAGAACATAGAGCTCAGAAATTAGAGCAGGAGCATAAAATTATAGAACTTAATAATTCTAAATTACAAGATGAAATCAAGGCAAAAAGCAGAGAACTTACGCAGATAGCCTATGTAAATCTTAATAAAAATAAGATTCTTAAAAAAATAAGGGATAAAATCGTTAAAATACAAGAGTCGTCACCTCAGAAATTACCAACAAATAGTTATAATGAATTGGTGAGGCTTGTAGAGTATTATATTACCGATAAGGAAAGTAAATTATTCGAGATAAATTTTGATAAGTCTCATCAGGAATTTTATGAGAAATTATCAAAAAACTACCCTAATCTTACCTCAAAAGATTTGAGATTGTGTGCATACCTGAAAATGAACCTGTCATCAAAAGAAATAGCTCCATTGTTAGGAATAAGTTCACAAAGTGTGGATGTGAGCAGGCATAGGTTAAGAAAAAAGCTTAATTTAGGCGCCAAAGATAATTTGACTAACATTCTTATTAGTCTTAAATAATCAATCTTAACATAGTAGGTCATGAGGAAAAAAGTTACTCTTAAACAGTTAGCTAAGGAACTGAACTTATCCATTTCGACGATATCAAAATCATTGAAAAATGACGCTGAGATTAGCCAAAAAACTATAAATAGAGTACACGAATTGGCGGATTTCTATAATTATAAGCCCAATGCTTTAGCCGTAAGTTTAAAAAGCAATAAAACCAATACAATTGGGGTATTGCTTCCTGAGATATTAAATCATTTTTTTGCAAAAATACTTTTTGGGATTGAGCAAGAGGCTTCTCAAAAAGGATATAAAATTGTTACCTGTATCACAAATGAATCTTATAAAAAAGAAGTTGAATATGTAGAGATGCTTAATTATAGCAGCGTAGATGGTTTTATTTTGGCATTAAGTCAAGAGACTCAAATGCTTAATAAACTGGATCATTTCAGGGAATTAAAAAGGGATAATGTTCCAATAGTAATGTTTGATCGTGTAAGTGCAGAAATAGATTGTGATAAAGTAATTGTAGATGATAAACATGCATCCAAAACTTCTATGCAGTATCTCATTGATTCCGGATGTAGCAAAGTTGCCGTAATTTCTACAATTTTTAATCTCAGTGTTGGTAAATTAAGATTAGAAGGGGCTAGAGAAGCTGTTGGTGATAACAAAGGAGTAGTTCTTATAGAATTACCGATAACAAATATTGAAACAGGAGAAAAAGAAATCGAATCTTTTCTGAAAAATAATAATATTGACGCAGTTCTTGGTTTAGATGAAACCGCTGCCGCAGTGGCAATAAATATGTCTAATAAGCTTGGTTATAAGATTCCAGAAGAAATTTCAGTAATTGGTTTTACAGATGGTTTATTGTCTAAATATTCTTATCCCAAACTTACAACTGTTTCTCAACATGCAGAAGAACTCGGAGCCAAAGCCGCTAAAATGTTGTTAGAAAGATTGGAAGACCCTTCATCAGAGACACGCAATTACCAGTCCAAAACAGAGATAGTTAAAACATCCTTGATTTTTAGAGATTCTACAAGATAAAAACGAAGAGTCCTCTTTTTTCTTTTTAGATGTTTTCATAAACCATTATAGCCGTCATTAAAGGTTTCTATAAACCGTGATAGGTTCTTTAGTTTTGTAATGAAATTTGGAGTATACTTATTTGGTAGTGGTTCCTTAATTTCTTGTTAAAGAGAATCAAGTTATTATACCCAATAAGACAACTGTTTTGACAATGAGTTAGCGTGCGTTTCATTTTGTAAACTATAGAAATGACAAAAAAAGATGCTAATTAATGCTTTTTTAGATGTATTATTTGTAAATAAATATTTTTTTGATATTTTTTAAATTCAAACTACTTCTTGTTAGTTTCTGCAAAATGATAGAAGAGGATATGTGTTATTAAAAAACAGAAGTAGGACTGATAAAAAAATTATGATTTTTTTGTTATAATTGTTTAGAAAAATGTTAAATAAATGTCTTTATAAAATCTATACTTGATTGTTAATGTTTTCGTGTTTTTGTTTTCTAATAAAAAAGTTTTTTGATATGTAAAAGTATGATTTTCATTTATTTAAAATTTTGTTTAACATTAATTAAGTGTTCTGTATATATAATGTTAAGATTTGTGTATTTGGATATCTATGTAAATAATATTGTAGTTTTATCAATAAAATAACTCAAAAGATAGTGATGATAAATATATTTTAACTATTTTTTGAATGATTCGGTATTTTATTTATCTTGAATAAGATAATGTTAATCGAAATTGATGATCTATTTTCATTTCCTAAGAAAAGAAATAGATCGTTGTTTAAAACACAAAATTGGATATTAGAGGGGTTTATATTGTGCTAAAAAGTATTTTTTATAAAGTATACTTCAGAAGTTTTAATGATAACAGCGGAGACGTAAAAGGTATTGAAGAAAAATTTGATTGTATAAAAATCTTCGCAAGGATTTTATATGGCTAATTTCTATTTTTCCATAGTAATTATCATTTAGAATTCGCAAAAGTAGTATTATCTATGTTATCTGCCCCAAAAATTGAAAGTTAAGGATATATCAAGAAAATAAAATTGAGATAAGAATGGCAAGCAATCTTATTGGAATAAAGTATAGAAGGCGGGAAACATACATTCCTTGGATGTATATTAGACATTATCAAGAGCAAAAGGATTTTCTAGACGGAAGATGTTATAAATAATTAATAAAGAAGGTTATATGCTAAGTTCAGTTTGTAACGAGCCGAAAGAAAAGTTAGAAAGTTTATAGTAGGATCAAGGATAGAAAGTAATTCTTACTCAAAAAAATATTATTAATGAGGAATAATTGATATTAGAGATGTTATATTTAAAGGTAGCCTTGCTTTATCCATATGAAAATCTAAAAAAAAGTTTATCGAAACCAGATAATTAAAGAAACTTAGAACAACATACCAGCTTATTTATTCTTAGACTGAACCAAGCAATAATTTCAAGGATGAATTAATAAGTAATAGAAAATATAAAAATGAATCAGATAGAAAGTGAAATTAGTTTTTGTTTGTTAGCTAAGGAGTTTTTCTGATAGCAACTCCTTTTCTGAAAAAAAGTAGCATAGGGGCATCTTTAATAATTTTTATAATAATCACGGTAGTTATTTAGTACATCTATTATGTTATTCTTAAAGAGCCTCTGGTTGCTTTATTTAAATAGCAAATGCCTTACATAAAAATACTTAACAACTAAATAATTAAACTTAATCAAAATCAAACACGAATTATGAAAAGTATGGTACTTAAAAAACTCATGTTTCTTTTAGTATGTATCTCAGGAAATATGATGTTTGCTCAAATCACAGTCACGGGGGTGGTTTCTGATGCTAATGGGCCAATTCCGGGGGTAAATGTGCTTGTCAAGGGGACTAGTAACGGGTCAGTTTCCGATTTTGAAGGCAAATACAGTATTAGTGCTTCAGAAGATGGCACGCTTGTTTTTAGCTATGTTGGATTTAAAACAAAAGAAGTTGCAATTGGAGGGCGAACCACAGTGAATGTAACTTTAGAAGAAGATGCAGCAGCTTTAGAAGAAGTTGTCGTAATCGGATATGGTTCTATTAGATCCAAAGATGCTACAGGAGCGGTTGCCAGTGTTAAATCAGAGGATTTTAATGGGGGTGTAATTTCCTCACCTGAACAATTGATTCAGGGAAAAACTGCTGGAGTCCAGATTACACAAACAAGTGGTGAGCCAGGAGCTGGGATTAATATAAGAATTCGAGGAACCTCTTCTGTACGAGCTAATAATAATCCACTGTATGTGGTTGATGGTTTTCCACTTAATGGGAGCGATACTTCAGCAGGAACTGGAGGATCGGATATTGGTGGTGCATCTGCTAAGAATCCTCTAAACTTTTTGAATCCAAATGATATTGCAAGTATTGATATCTTAAAGGATGCATCAGCAACAGCAATATATGGTTCTCGTGGTGCTAATGGAGTTGTAATCGTTACTACTAAGAAAGCTAAAGTTGGTCAACCATTGTTGGAATTTTCGTCTTCTATTTCTTCTGGTGCTGTATCTAATAGAATAGAGTTATTAGATAGAGAAGGTTATTTAGCAGCACAAACTGCTTTGGATGCGGATTTAAGTATTTTGGATCAAGGTGCAGATACAGACTGGCAAGATGTTATTTTTAGAAACTCTTTTTCGTCAAACTATAATGTAGCTTTTGGAGGTGCAGATGAAAATGGAGGATATCGCTTCTCTGTTGGTTATGCTGATCAGGAAGGTGTTGTGAGGAATAGTGGTTTAGAAAGATTTACTGCAAGATTTAATGGAAGCTATAGTTTTTTCAAGGATAAACTTAAATTAGAAACACAATTAACAGTATCTGATATTGATGATGAACGTGCTCCGGTATCGGATAATGCAAATGCTCGTGGAGATTTAATTTCTGCAACATATTATTCTAACCCAACACTGGCGCCTTTTGATAGTGATGGAATCCCATCCTCTACAGGATCTCTAGAACAGTTGAATCCGGCAGCACTATTATTCTATATTACTGATAAAACTAATACATTTAGAACATTTGCAAATTTGTCTGCGAGGTATTCATTTACTGATGATTTTTCTTTTAAAACATTATTAGGAGTAGATAAATCAACTTCTACAAGAGCAGGTGCATTTTCTTCGGATTTAGAAGTGACGGGTGTTCAGGGGCGTGGTAGAGCTCAGTTAGACGATCTAGTAGTAACTACTGGATTATGGGAGGCATACTTTAATTATGATAAAGAGATTGATGATGATAATACAATTAATGCATTGTTAGGATATTCTTATCAGCGATTTAGAGGAGAAGCTAGAACTACTATAGCAGCTAATTTTAGGACGGCAGATACAGAACTTATGATAAATAATATTGGTTCTGCTGACCTTTTTGGTGCAAACTCTGCTAATATAGTTGATGAATTGCAATCATATTTTGGTAGAGTAAATTATTCTCATAAGGGTAAATATCTATTGACAGCTACTTTAAGAGCCGATGGATCTACGAGATTTGGAGATAACAATAAATATGGGTACTTTCCTTCTTTTGCCGCTGGCTGGAGACTATCCGATGAAGATTTTATACCAGAAGTATTTTCAGACTTGAAATTAAGATTAGGGTACGGTATTACAGGGAATCAAGAAATACCATCAAATCAATATGTAGAACGTACTCGTTTTGGTGCACCAGTTATTGATAATGATGGTGTATTCACACCAGGCGGAGAAGGAGCAGTTGCATTTAATAATCCAGATTTGCAATGGGAAGAGACTTCACAATTGAATTTTGGTTTGGATTTTGGATTTTTTGATAATAAAATTAACGGATCTATAGATATCTATCGTAAAGTTACTTCGGATTTATTGATTCAGGTAACAAGTGCGCAACCAGCAGTTAATCCTTTTGTATTCAGGAACCTAGATGCAGATGTAATTAATCAAGGAGTTGAGTTCTTAATTAATGCGACTATTCTAGAAAAAGAAAATTTCTTTTGGGATTCCTCATTTAATATTGCGTTTAATGAAAATAAAGTAGAGAATTATAATCAAGCACCGTTAGATACTGGAGCGATAGATGGCCCTGGATTGACGGGAGCATTTTCACAGCGAATAGCGGATGGTCAACCATTATATGCATATTTTTTAAGAGAATTTATCGGATTTGATGAGAATGGTATTGCAGAGTATGTAGGAGGTGTCGATAACCAAAAATTTACAGGGGATAGCCCATTGCCAGATTTTACACTAGGTTTTTCTAATAGTCTAAAATATAAAAATTTTGATCTTACATTATTTTTAACAGGTCAGTTTGGGCACAAAATATATAACAATAATGCAAATGCGTTGTTTACTGTAGCAAACTTGTCTCAAGGTAGAAATGTTTCTGCTGATACAGCTGCTTTGATAGGAACAGAAGATCCATTTAATGCAGGAGATGTGTCTACAAGATTTTTAGAGAGTGGGTCGTTCTTACGATTACAGGATGCGACTTTAGGATATAATTTTGATGTAACGAATTCTAAAATATTAAATTCATTAAGGCTATATATGAATGCACAAAACTTATTTGTGATAACAGATTATAGTGGTCAGGATCCGGAAGTGTCTGTTAACAAGCAGATTAACGGGGTGCCTTCTATTGGTATTGACTATACAGCTTACCCAAGGGCTAGAACCTTTTCATTAGGATTGAACGTAGCTTTTTAGTAAATTATGAAAAAAAACACAAAAATGAAAAATTTAAATTTTAAAATCGTCTTACAGTACGTTTTTGGAGCTCTTCTGTTAGTTTTAACAGTAGTTTCTTGTACTGATTTAGAACCCACATTTGATGATTCTGTGCCAGCAGAAGACAGTTCAGGTGCATTTGCAGGTATTGATCCAACTAATTTTTTAGAGTCTGCCTATAACGATATAGAAGGAATGGGAGATCAGGCTAATACATATGCCCTTCTAGAAGTATCTTCTGATGAATTAGTAGTATTGACAAGAGGAGCAGATTGGGGTGATAATGGTATTTGGAGAACTATGCATCAACACGCTTGGAGTAGAGAACATCCTCACATTCTTAATGCCTGGAATAATCGTAATGCCGCTGTCTTTAGATGTAATCAGATTATAGCACCAGAATCTAATGCTTCACCAGCCCAGTTAGCGCAGGCTAAAGCTTTGAGAGCCTTAAATATGTTCTATGTAATGGATTTCTTTGGGCAAGTTCCGTTTAGAGGTGTGAATGAAGGTGTCGAAGTAGATCCAATGGTGATGACAAGAGCAGAAGCTTTTGATTTTATTGTGCAGGATCTAACCGATGCATTGCCTGATTTAGCTTCTGCTAATTTAAGTGACATTTATACGGTAAATAAGGCATTTGCAAATTTCCTTTTAGCAAAGCTGTATCTTAATAAAGAAATATATACTGGTAGTGTAGATGCTACTGATTATACCAGAGTTGTTGAATTTTGTGATGCAGTAACTGCTGAAGGATACACGTTGGATGCTGATTATTTTGGTATTTTTATACCAGGGCATATGAATCAGGAAATTATTTTGGCTTTAGATACAGGTACGTCTAATAGAGTCTGGAATATATTACATCCAAATCAGGGAGGTTGGAACGGATTTGCTACGCTGGGAGAAGTATATGACTCATTCGAACCGAATGATATAAGACTTGGAGAACCGAGTACAGACGGTTTAGGTACAGGAATGCTTATCGGACAACAGTATGATATTAATGGAGAAAAGATAAGAGATAGAGGAGGAAATGAATTAGTGTTTACGAAGGATTTTCCAAAAGGGATAAGTGGTAATAATGAGAGAACAGGGGTAAGACCACATAAGTATACTAAAATAAACTTAGATCAGGATCTGCAAATGACAGATCCAGAAGTTAAATTAGAGCCGGGCAATGGAAATGTATTGGCTAGATATGCTGATGTAGTGCTGATGAAAGCTGAAGCGATTATGAGAGGAGGTACTTCTGGAGAAACAGCTGAGAGTATACTCGATAATTTAAGAACTTTGCGAGGAGCAACCGCTTCAGGAAGTTATACCATGGATGATTTATTGGAAGAAAGACGTAGAGAGTTATGGATTGAAGGTTGGAGACGTAATGATCAAATACGTTTCGGGACCTTTACTTCTGCCTGGGATCTGAAAGACAATACCGAAGACTTTAGAGTATTATTCCCAATACCAGCTGCAGCGGTAGCAACTAATCCTAACTTAACTCAAAATCCAGGATACTGATTTTATAATTTTAATAAAGAAGCGTTCCGATGTATTACACCGGAACGTTTTTCTTTATATTAGATGCTACAAACACATACATCAAATTAATGCCCACTTTTTATAGAATATCAAGGCTTATTTTAGTGCTCTTTTTTATATATGCTTGTAACAAAGAAGAAGAAGAAGAAAACACATTGTTTGTTCTTAAAAAAGCTGATCAAACTCATATTCAATTTCAGAATTTAATAACCTCTACTCCAGAACTTAATATTCTTACCTATCTATATTATTATAATGGAGCCGGTGTTGCATCTGGAGATTTTAATAATGATGGGTATGAAGATCTATATTTTGCAGCAAATCAGGGAGAGAACAAGTTATATCTTAATAAAGGAAATTTAGAATTTAAAGAATTATCATCAGAAATAGTCGCCGATACCCAGGGCTGGACTACCGGAGTCACAACAGTAGATATCAATAATGATGGATTATTAGATCTGTATGTTTGTAAAGTTGGTGGTTACCTCGGTTTGCAAGGGGGTAATAAACTTTTTATAAATCAAGGGATAGATAATAGAGGAATCCCCAGATTTAAGGAGCAAGCAGCTGCGTATAATTTGGCAATTGTTAGCTTTTCTACACAGGCCAGTTTTTTTGATTACGATCTTGATGGCGATCTGGATATGTATTTACTCAATCATTCTGTGCATCCTAACCAAAATTATGGAAGAGGTTCTCAAAGAAAACAAATAGATGAATTATCGGGAGATCGCTTGTATAGAAATGATGATGGTTATTATACCGATGTTTCTTCGATAGCAGGAATATATCAGGGGGCAATTGGATATGGATTGGGGTTAGCTACGAGTGATGTGAATAATGATGGGTATCCTGATATTTATATTGGAAACGATTTTTTCGAAAATGATTATCTATATATCAATCAGCAGAATGGAACTTTTAGAGAGGTAATAGCTTCTGGTAAAAAGAAAATTCATACTTCTCATTTCTCTATGGGCGTTGATATTGCAGATATCAATAATGATGCAATGACCGATATTTTATCATTAGATATGCTTTCTGAAGATTTAGAAACCTATAGATCATCTGGGTCAGAACATAGTTTTACCATTTATAACCAGTATCTCAAAAATGGCTATCAGCCACAGTATATGCAAAATACCTTGCAACTCAATAGAGGAAATACTGATTTCAGTGAGATTGCCTTTTTTTCCGGGATTGCTGCTACTGATTGGAGTTGGGCTCCTCAGATTGCAGATTACGACAATGACGGGTTTAAAGATATTTTTGTTTCTAATGGTATTCTAGGAGCTACAAATGATATGGATTTTATCAATTTTATAGCAAATGATAAAATCCAGCAAAGGATCCGCAGAGGGATGCAAAAAGAAGATCTGGCATTGATTGATGATCTGCCTACAAAAAAAATGGAAAACTATTTTTACAGGAACAAAGGAGATCTTACATTCGAAAATGTCTCGAACCGTTGGGCGACTCCCATTCCATCGTATAGTAATGGAGCTATTTATGTTGATTTAGACAATGATGGTGACTTGGATATTGTTGTCAATAATTGTAATGAAAAGGCTTTTGTGTATGAAAATCAAGCTCGTAAGAAATTAGAAAATACTAATTATATCAAGCTAAAATTAAAAGGAGCTTCAAAAAATAGACAGGCGATAGGAGCTAAAGCTACTGTTTTTACAAAAGAAGGGAAACAAATCTCAGAAGTATTTACAACAAAGGGATACTTATCAGCAGTTTCTCCAGTGTTACATTTTGGATTAGGAAAAGTATCAGCAATTGATTCAATTCAAATACAATGGCCGGATAAAAAGATAGCTACATACGAAGCTCCAAAAATAAATACGACCCTACAATTAAATAAAGAGGATAAAAGTACTTTTAGTACTATCGAAGTGATATCAACAAGTTCAAAAAAAGACTCTTTGGAGATTTATTTTAGACATCAGGAATATGAAACCAAAGATTTTAATTTTGAAACATTAACCCCATACGCATCTTCTAATGAAGGGCCGCACATAACTGTCAGAGATATTAATAACGATGGTCTTGACGATGTGTTTATTCCCGGTGGGAGATATCAGGCAAGTGTATTGCTTATGCAACAAACGAATGGGATTTTCAGAGAAAGTAATCAACCAGAATTTGAGATAGAAAAAAGACCTGAGAATATAGACGCTTGCTTTTTTGATGCAGATACCGATGGAGATTTAGATATGGTAGTTGTTTCTGGGGGGAATGAAAAAATACCTAATACATCTGGTAAACCAGTATTGTTTTTAAATAAGAAAGGATCTTTTCAGAAACAGCCCAAAGCCTTTCCAGAAATTGAAATGAATGCCTCAACTGTAATTACAGCCGATATAGATCAGGATGGAGATCAGGATGTATTAATTACAAGTTCGGGAACTCCACAAACTTATGGAGAAATACCTACTAATTATATCCTGAAGAATACAGGTACAGGTAATTTTATAGATGTTACGGATACAATAGCTCCTGAGCTTCGTAAGATAGGGCAAGTCTATGATGCACAGTTTGTAGATTTTAATAAAGACAATCATCCCGATTTGATCGTGGCAGGTCATTATATGCCAATTACTGTTTTTATGAATGATGGGAAAGGAAATTTAACAAAAGAAAAAAATGAATCTTTACAGGACACCAATGGCTGGTGGAATTGTATACTGGTTTTTGACGCGGATAAAGATGGAGATATGGATATAGTGGCAGGCAATTGGGGATTAAACAGCAGGTTAAAGGCATCTAAACAATATCCTATTCAGTTATATCGCAGTGATTTTGATAAAAATGGGAGAGTGGATCCAATAGTTACCTATTTTTATGACGAAAAAGAAACTCCAATCGCTAATACAGATGAACTGACCAAGCAATTACCAATACTCAATAAGCAATACACATCATACGGCGATTTTGCAAAAGCAGATTTTCAAGACTATTTTACAAAAACAGCTATCAATGCAGCTGAGAAAAGACAAGTATTCAGATTAGAAACTACCTATTTCAAAAATAACGGGAATACTAATTTTACTGCCTATTCCTTACCCTGGCAAGCTCAAATCTCCTCAGTACATGATATTCTTATTGATGATATCAATGAAGATGGATATCCAGATATGATTTTGGGAGGTAATACTTATGAACTTAACACCCAATTAAGTCGATTGGATGCATCTTATGGAGTGATGTTACTCAATGATAAAAAAGGAAATTTCAGAGAGTATAGAAAACCTGGGTTTAAGGTTAAAGGAGCAGTAAGATCAATAGAGTCGATCAAAGTTAAGGATAATACCTACTTTTTATTTGGAGTCAATAATGATAGTCTCCAAATAGTGAAAAAATAAGCAAACATATGAATACGTTTTTTTATAGTTTTTTAGTACTACTATGCTTTATCTCTTGTCATAAAGAACAATCAGAAAAGGAAATTGTAGTTGATAAAAATACATTATTTACAAAATTAAGTGCAGAAACTACGCAGGTACATTTTACAAATCAGGTACATAATGAAAAAGACTTTAATATATTTAAATATCGTAATTTTTATAATGGAGGAGGCGTAGCGATAGGAGATATTAATAATGACGGGTTAGCTGATATGTACCTTACAGCAAATAGAGGAGAGAATAAACTATATCTTAATAAAGGAGATTTTAAGTTTGAAGATATTTCTATTTCCTCAAAAACCACGGGAAAGAATTCCTGGTCGACAGGAGTTGCTATGGTAGATATCAATGCAGATGGCTTATTGGATATTTATGTATGTAATGCTGGTAATGTAAAAGGAGATGATCAGAAAAATGAGTTGTTTATTAATAATGGAGATCTCACGTTTACAGAAAAAGCGGCTGCATACAACTTAGCAGATAGTGGTTTCACTACACATGCAGCATTTTTTGATTATGATAGTGATGGCGATCTTGATGTGTATATTCTTAACAATAGTTTTATACCTGTAAGTAGCTTGGGATTTGTAAACAAGCGCACCCTGAGAGCTAAAGATTGGGATATCCCGGAAATTCTGAAAGGAGGAGGAGATAAACTACTCAGGAATGATCAGGGAGTGTTTACGGATGTGAGTGAAGAAGCTGGGATCTTCGGGAGTCTTATAGGGTTTGGATTAGGAGTTACTGTAGGGGATGTTAATAAAGATTTATTACCTGATATATACGTGTCTAATGATTTTTATGAAAGAGATTATCTCTATATTAATCAGGGAGACGGTACTTTTAATGAAGAGATAAAAAAGTGGGTAAAGCACCTTAGTATTTCTTCTATGGGTGCAGATATGGCAGACATTAATAATGATGGATACCCGGAAATTTTTGTCACAGATATGCTTCCTGAAGGAGACCAAAGATTAAAAGAAACCAGTGCTTTTGATAGTTATGATCTGTATACACTGAAGAAAAGCAGAGATTTCTATAACCAGTATATGCAAAACTCACTGCAGCTTAATAATGGCGATAATACATTTTCTGAAATTGCTTTTTATAGTGGAGTGGCAAAAACAGACTGGAGTTGGGGCGCATTATTATTTGATATGGATAATGATGGGTATAGAGATATATTTGTTAGTAACGGGATCTATCACGATCTTACAGACCAGGATTTCATGAATTTTTTTGCCAATGATATTATCCGGAAAATGACAGTAACTGGTAAAAAAGAAGAAGTAGATTCTATTATCAATAAGATGCCATCTACACCAATTTCTAATTATGCTTTTAGGAATAATGGAGATCTTACCTTTTCTGATGCAACAAAAAACTGGGGATTCGAAGAGCCTACATTTTCTAATGGATCTGCCTATGGAGATTTAGATAACGACGGAGATTTAGACCTGATTGTCAATAATTTTAATATGCCAGTAGCGATCTATCAAAATAATAGTGAAAAAGAACAAAATAAATATCTGAAAATTAAAATTACAGGGAGTGACCAAAACACCTTTGGTATTGGGAGTGTAGTTGAAATATATACAGCAAACGAAATAGTAAGACAAGAATTAATGCCTACAAGAGGATTTCAGTCTTCTGTAGCGTATACGATGACAATAGGACTTGGTAAAACCAGTAAAGTGGATTCTTTACAAGTTATCTACCCCAATGGTACATATGAAATTATAAAAAATATCGAGCTGAATACTTTGATAGTATTAGATCAGAAAAAAGCCAGCAATACATATGAAAAACCTTCTGAAGCAAAGAGAACTTTTTTTGAATCCATATCAAGCTCTCTGGAAGCTCATAAAGAAGATTCGTATGTAGATTTTGATTATGAAGGATTGATTTATAAAATGCAATCCAGAGAAGGCCCTGCAGTAGCAGTAGGTGATGTCAATGGGGATGGTAATGATGATGTGTTTATCGGAGGCGCTTATAAACAGACTGGTAAGTTATATACGCAGAATGCATCAGGAAAACTGACAAAAACAACATTCGAGACTGAAGACTTTTTTGAGGACGTTGTTGCTGTTTTAGAAGATATAGATGGAGATACGGATCTTGATTTAATTATTGGTTCCGGAGGAAATTTTAGAGACGCAAAAACAGGTGTCAGAAGCTACATTAATGATGGGGAAGGAAATTTTTCCAGAGGAAATATAATACTTCCTACAAACGCTAATATTGGTGCGTTAACCGCATATGACTATGATCAAGATGGAGATATAGATATATTTTCCGGGAGTCATAGTATTGTTGGAAGATATGGAGTCTCTCCGCAAAGCTACCTCTTAGAAAATGACGGTAAAGGGAATTTTAGGGATGTGACTCAGACCAAAGCTTCTGATGTGAGCAGTATTGGTATGGTTACAGATGCATTATGGCAGGATGTTGATGGCGATAACCAGAAAGATTTGATAGTTGTTGGGGAGTGGATGTCGACAAAAATATTTAAGAATAATGAAGGTAAATTAACACCGCTAAAAACAAATTTAGACACCATTTCGGGATGGTTCAATACGATCGAAGTAGTTGATCTTGATAAAGATGGAGACCAGGATCTGGTTATGGGAAACAGAGGCATAAATTCAATATATGATGTAAGCATAGCACAACCTTCAAAAATGTATATTGCTGATTTTGATCATAATGGAACGATAGAGCAAATTGTTACAAGGACTATCGATGGAAAAGATATTCCTATTCATTTAAAGAATGAAATTACAGGTCAGATAAATTCTCTAAAAAAACAAAACCTTCAGTTTTCTGAATATGCTACCAAATCTATACAAGAACTGTTTCCCAAAGAAGTTTTGGAAAATGCTATAGTAAAAACAGTTACTGATTTTAGAAGTTTAGTAGCGTATAATGATGGAAAAGGAAATTTTGAAATAAAAGAATTACCCAAAGAAGCACAACTATCGTGTATTTGTGATATTGAAACTGAGGATGTCAATAAAGACGGCTTTTTAGATCTAATTGTAGCAGGTAATAATTACGGATTTAAACCACAGTTTTCGAGATTGGATGCCAGTCGTGGGAATGTGTTGTTTGGAGATAGTAAAGGAAATTTTAAAGATCAGAAATATACAGGATTTATAGTCGATGATGAGGTGAAAACAATGCGTTGGCTTAAAAATAAATCAGGAGAAAAATATTTATTAGTTGGTATTAATAATAAAGTACCTGAGATTTTTAGATTGAAAAAATAAATACATTGAAATTTTAGACTGAATCTAAATGCGTAGAGATTACAATAAAGCACATAATTTAGAAGAGTTAGACCTCACCTGTGAGGTCTGCAAACGTTAACCAATGAAGTACAAAACTATAGAAGCGGATCGATATTATCATATTTATAATTCTGGAAATAATAAAGAAAATATTTTTAAAGAAGAACGGAACTATGATTATTTTCTCGAGCTAATAGAAAAATATTTGCTTTCTGTTTGCGAAATTTATGCGTATTGTCTTTTAAAAAATCACTTTCATTTAGTCCTAAAAACGAAGAAAAGTTTAGAAAGTAAAGTTATTTCTCAAAAGTTTTCAAATATGTTTAATATATATTCGAAGTCAATAAATAAAGCATATGATCGGAGTGGGAGTTTATTTAGAGATCGTTTTTCCAGAAAAAGGATTGATACTGAAAAATATTTAATACAGTTGATTATCTATGTTTATCTAAATCCTCAACATCATAAATTTGTTGCCAATTTTAGAAATTATAAACACTCATCTTATCAAAGCTATTTATCAGAAAAACCATCGAAACTAAATAGAGAATTTATTCTCCTGTTATTTGAAGGTAAGTCAAATGTTGAATATGCACACATCAATAAAAAAATAGAAATTGAAGAAAGCTTAACTCTTGAAGAATATTAAAAATAAAACATACAGATTATTTAGACCTCACAGGTCTTTGATACCTGTGAGGTCTAACCTCTCTATCTTGATTTTTAGCTATTTACTATTTCTTGTAATCATTTCCTGCTCAGAAAAGGAAATGCCTCAAGGCGAATTGTTCGAAAAGTTAACTTCAGAGGTGACTAATGTAACTTTTCAAAATACCCTAAATCCTACAGAAGATATAAATATTTTGGATTATTTGTATTTCTATAATGGAGGAGGTGTTGCAGTGGGCGATATTAATAATGATGATTTGGTAGATGTTTTCTTTACATCCAATCAAGGAGATAATAAACTCTATCTGAATAAAGGAAATTTTGAGTTTCACGATATTAGTGAGCAGGCCGGAGTAACAGGAGTATCAGACTGGAATACCGGAGTGGTCATGGCAGATATTAATGGAGATGGGTATCTGGATATTTATGTATGTGCTGTAGTTGGGCTTCAGGGATTAAAAGGTAAAAACGAGTTATTTATAAATAATGGAGATGCTACTTTTACAGAAAGTGCAGCGGCATATGGTTTAGATTTTAAAAATTATACAACTGCTGCAAGTTTTTTTGATTATGATAATGACGGAGACTTAGATATGTATTTATTAAATCATGCCGTACATACGCAGCATTCTTTTGGTAGTGCTCCGCTTCGCACTAAAAGAAATTACAAAAGTGGTGATAAATTATTACGTAATGATGATGCTAGATTTACAGATGTGAGTGTAGAAGCAGGAATTTATGGAGGAGGAAATGGATACGGTCTTGGGGTTGCCACCGCAGATTTTGATAATGATGGATTTACAGATATGTATATAAGTAATGATTTTCATGAAGAT
The DNA here is from genome assembly GCF_008370685.1 of Aquimarina sp. RZ0. Classification (GTDB taxonomy): domain Bacteria; phylum Bacteroidota; class Bacteroidia; order Flavobacteriales; family Flavobacteriaceae; genus Aquimarina. The sequence goes on along the minus strand of NZ_VTZU01000049.1, from coordinate 22,005 downwards.
GACTATTACTATCTCAATAATGGAAATGGAACATTTCGTGAGGTGTTGAAAGAAAAATTTGGGCATACCAGTCGTTTTTCTATGGGGAGTGATGTCACAGATATCAATCACGATGGGTATACAGATATTCTAACTTTAGATATGACTCCGGAAGATGAAACCGTTTTAAAAGCCTCTGCGGGAGACGAAACCGTGGATATGCTACATATGCGCATCCACCAGTTAGGGTATCACTATCAATATGCACGTAATATGTTACAAATAAATCAGGGAGGTACCTATTTTTCTGAGACGGCTCTACTCAGTGGCATAAGCGCTACAGATTGGAGCTGGTCAGCATTGTTTGGAGATTATAATAATGACGGGGAACAAGATGTTTTTATCTCTAACGGAATTCCCAAACGTCCTAATGATCTCGACTATATCAAATATATTTCTAACGAGAAGATACAGGAAAAATTAAATAGCTCTGAGATAATCGATAATGAAGCTTTGAATATGATGCCCTCCGGAGCGGTGCAAAATTATATTTTCAAAGGTAATAAGCATCTTACTTTTGAAAATAAATCAAAGCGTTGGTTACCATCAGAAAATACAGCTTCTACAGGGAGTGCCTATGCCGATTTTGACAATGATGGAGATCTGGATCTGGTAACAAATAATATAAATGCTCCTGCCGCTTTTTATAGAAATAAAACAAATAATACATCTAATTTTTTAAAGCTCAAGTTTGATTTTAAAGACAAGAATAAATTTGGAATAGGCACAAAAGTGATCTCTTATCATCAAGGGATAGTGCAACATAAGCAACTTTTTGCTACCAAAGGATTTCAGTCATCCTCGGAGCCGGTGATCCATCTTGGCTACGGAAGTATAGCTGTAGTAGATTCACTAAAAATTATTTGGCCTGATCATACCATTCAGGTAGCAGAAAACGTACAAACCAATCAAACCTTAACAATTAAGCTTTTGCATAAGAGAGATAAGGTGGAGTATACAAAGTTGTTTCCCAAACCAAAAGTTTGGTTTAAAAAAATGGATTCAATTCCAGGGTTAAAATATGAACACAAAGAGAATAATTATACTGATTTTAATCGTCAGAAACTAATACCATATCAAATTTCGGATCGTGGTCCGGCAGTAGCCGTTGGTGATATTAACGGAGATGGGAAAGATGATATTTTCTTCGGGAATTCTAAAAATGAGATTTCCGAAATATATTATCAGACTGCAACAGGTTTTGAAGAACAAAAAATGGCTGTTTTAGGAATTGATAGGCAAAAAGAAGATGTCGCTGCGATTATAGAAGATTTTAATAATGATGGGAGAAATGATATCCTGGTAGCTTCTTCTGGAGGAGAGTTTTATGGGAAATCTAAAAAATTGATTGATCGGTTGTATCTAAATTCTGAAGAAGGATTGATGAAGGCTGAATTTCCAGAACTTTTTAATCATGAATCTGTTGTAAGACCCTGCGATATAGACCAAGATGGAGATCTCGATGTATTTGTCGGGAGTTATGCTGTGTCCAATGATTATGGTAAAATCCCTGATTCTTATCTATTGGTTAATGATAAAGGAAATTTTAGCATAAAAGAAAATTCGCAATTATCACAATTGGGAATGGTAACAGATGCTATCTGGAGTGATTTTGATAATGACCAGGTGCCAGATCTTATCGTAATCGGAGAATGGATGGCACCACGTTTTTTCAAAAACTCAAATGGTCGTCTGGTAGAAGTAACTAATACAGTTTTAAACGAAAAAATAAATGGATTATGGCAATCCATTATAGCGTTTGATATAGACAAAGATGGAGATCTTGATTATATACTGGGTAATTTTGGACTGAATTCTAAACTAAACGCTTCCTCTGATTTTCCTGTGAAGTTATATTATGGTGATTTTGATGAGAATCAAAAGACGGAAACTATGTTGGCATTACCCAAAAATGGAAATTATTACACTGCTTTGGGGTTAGATGAATTATCAGGACAGCTAAACTATCTAAAAAAGAAGTTTGGCAGTTATAAAAGTTTTGCTGGTAAAACAATAGAAGAAGTTTTAGGTAAAGAAGCTGTAGCTGCAGCAACAATATTAGAAATTCATCAGCTGGCATCTGGTTATCTGAAAAATGAGGAAGGAATATTTTCCTTCATTCCTTTTGATAATTCGTTGCAGGTTGCTCCAATCACATCGATGGTGAAGTATGATTTTAATAAAGATGGAAAAGAAGAAGTATTCATGGCAGGGAATTACTTTGGTGTCATTCCGTATCACGGAAGGTTTGATGGATTTGGAGGAGCCGTATTGCAGGATGAAAATTCAATCATCGGGGGTGAAGAACTCAATATTAACTTAACTCAAAAATCGGTTAGAGGATTAAATATTATTAATTTTGCAAATAATGATTATTTGCTAATCACAATAAATGATGAAAAAGCAGAAGTTTATGAGTTTTCTGAATAAAAAAAGAAACAATCTCTCTTTGAGTAAGATACCCAAAGGATGGGTTCTGTGTTTATATAGCTGCCTATGGCTGATCATAAATACTTCCTGTCAAAAAGAAGTAAAAGAGATTATAATAACCTCTGATGATTATCACAAGGCGATCGATAAAATTACAGAAGTAATGGTTCATGATATTTTTTCGCCGCCCGTAGCGAGTAGAATTTATAATTATGCCAATATTGCTGCTTATGAGGTAATTCGCCAGGAAGGAAAAGCTTATAAAACCCTTTCTAATCAATTACATGGTCTTACAGCTGTTCCGGTTGTGGATACGACAAAAGGTATTAACTATAAATTATCCGCAATCGTAGCATATCTTGAAGTAGGGAAAGAATTATTGTTTTCTGAAGATAAGGTAGAAGTATATCAAGATAGTATATATAATTCCTGGAAGCTTCGGGATGCAGAGACATTTAGTGATTCTAAAGCCTATGGCGAACAGGTGGCAATCCATATAAAAAACTGGTTTGCCTCTGATAATTATGCACAGACACGTACCATGCCCAAGTTTTCTGTAAATACAGAAGATCCTTCGAGATGGCAACCTACACCACCAGATTATATGGATGGTATTGAGCCTCACTGGAAAGAGATCAGACCTTCTGTTATAGATTCATCCTCTCAGTTTAAACCTGCGAGGTATCCAGATTTTTCTTTAGAAAAAGATAGCCCGTTTTACAAAGAACTGATGGAAACCTATGAAGTAGGAATGAAAATTAAAGAAGAAGGAGAAACCTCAGAAAAACTGGAAATAGCTCAATTTTGGGATTGTAATCCATATGTCTCAACGCATAAAGGGCATCTTATGTTTGCAACAAAAAAAATAACACCAGGTGCGCATTGGATTGGGATTTGTAAAATAGCCTGCAAAAAAACAGATGCAGATTTTGCTAAAACAGTGTTTGCATATACCAAGACATCGATTGCTATCGCAGACGCATTTATCAGTTGTTGGGATGAGAAATATAGAAGTAATCTGATTCGCCCGGAAACTCTGATCAACCAATATATTGATGAAAACTGGACTCCTGTCTTGCAAACACCGCCATTTCCTGAGTATACTAGTGGTCATTCAGTGGTTTCGGGAGCTGCATCTACAGTGTTAACCCATATTTTTGGAGATCATTTTTCTTTTGATGATATTACAGAAATTCCATATGGATTGCCTGTTCGATCTTTTGCATCTTTTAATAAAGCAGCTGATGAGGCTGCTGTGAGTCGATTATATGGTGGGATTCATTATAGAGCAGCCATTGATCTTGGATTAGATCAAGGGCGTGAATTAGGAAATTTTGTAAGTAAAAAATTAAAAATGAATACAGCTGCTATAGAGGTAGCAAGTTCCAAATAACATGAAGAAAATTATTGTAGTAATCCTAGTATCGCTACTGGGAGTATCCGTTTGGTATTTATGGATTAAAAAATACGACTACCAGGTAAGTTTTAAGGTAAATACAGCTCCGGGAAGCTTGTATTATAATACACTGGAAATAGAATCCTGGGGAATTTTTGAAGAAAATGAGCCTGTTTCGATTATAGAAACCACTTTATTAAAAAATATAAGACAAAAAGTGGATAGCCATGAGGATAGCTATATATTGGATTGGCATTTTAAACCAGTTGAAGATACAATCACAAAAATTACAGTTGGTTTTGTTTCTGAACAAAAATCAATAAAAAACAGGTTGAGCGTATTAACAGGTTCTGCGGATTTTGTCAAATTATATAAAAAACAAATGACCGAGTATCGTGCCATGCTTCATGATTTTACTAAAAAATTCAGAATTCACATCCATGGGATCGATGAAGTACCCCCAATTCAATATGCATATTCGTCGGTAAAAACAAAAAGAACGGATAAGGCCAATGAGATGATTAAGATGAATAGAGATCTTTACCCGAAACTTTACAAAATAGATAAAATTAAAAAGTTTTTCCCGCTGATTACTGTAGAACACTGGGATTTTAAATCAGATTCCATTCAATTTAATTATGGATTTCCTGTCACTAATAAAGATTCTTTAGAGGTTTATCCCGATATCAAATATAAAGAAAGAGCTTCTAGAAAAGCATTAAAAGCAACTTATTTCGGAAACTATAGAAATAGTGATCAGGCTTGGTTCTCATTATTAGAATATGCTGATCGCAATAATATTAGTGTAGAGAAAACACCTATTGAGATTTTTTATAATAACCCTATGCATGGAGGAGATGAATTAAAATGGAAAACCGAAATTTTCCTTCCTATTATCAAAAAGTAACACTAATTTTTATTTTAAAATCTCAATGAAAAAGAGCAAGTTTAATAGAACTCATATTGAGTAATACGATTTATAACTAAAAATTTCGCATATTCATCGTTTCTTTTTCCTTTCTACTTCGTTTAAAAAATAAACCGTAGCTATAGCTATGCTTGATTTTTTTGCCTTGCATAAAGAAAAAATAATTCAATGAATTTATACGAATTTTTTAATCACAAATCGTATAATGGATGTATTGACATACAAAATTTACATTTTGTACTCTAATTTTGTTGTTTTTTTAACCGTATGGCTATGCTGAAAAATTTCTACTTCATTATAGGACAAAACCCGAACTTTTCGGTTGAAAACCCCTACTCAAGATGAGTTTATTGAAAATGGTACAAAAAGCTAGTGTTTTTAGAAATCTATTCTAAAAGAGATATTAGGAGTAAAGCCTAATGAAGTTACATCAAAATCAAGTCCTTTAGAGTCATCATTCCTATTTACAAGAGAGCTTCGTCGATCCAGGATGTTTTCTCTGTTATATGCGTTAATAATAGAAAGTGCAATACGTCCTCTCCATTTACTGTCTTTCGCAAGATTAAATCGATAAGAAGTCGAAAAATCCAAACGGTGATAGGGTTCCAGACGTTTACTGTTGACATCTCCAAACAGTAAAACAGTAACCCCTTCTTCATCTACGATAGTACCTTCTACAGGGGTATAAGGTCTGCCTGTTCTGATATTCCAACCAAGTGAGAACTCAAGATTTCCTAAAAGATAGGAATGAATCCAGGATAGATTATGAGTAATATCGAGAAAACCAGGAAAAGGCTTTCTTTGTTTAAAATTATCAAAACGGAATTCCTGGTCGATATATGAATACGTTAACCAGGTACTATAATGATTGATCTTTCTTTTGATCAAAACATCAACTCCAAAAGTACTTGATGTACCAAAACCGGAAATATCGTTATCACCAATAGCATTAGAAATATCATCAATACCTTCCCCTTTTTTATAATATCCTTCTAACTCGATAAGCCAATTTTTTTGATTCCACGTGAAATTGGTACTGATTTGGTCACTGATTATAATGGGTTGTTGATCAAGATCAGATTGTGACCTTAATCTCCAGGTATTAAAATCTACCAAAAATAAACTTGAAAGTGGAACAACTACCTGATCAATTACCTGATGTTTCCGTTCAGCTAAAATATTAGCATTTATATTGTTGGCTAACGAAAATGTAATACCTATCCTTGGTTCAATATAAAAATCATCTATAGTAGAAAAATAATTTCCTTTTACTCCTATATTTAATGATATTTTTTTATTTATCTTAAAAATGTCTTCGATATAAGCTGCCTGTGTAGTATTCTTTCCTTTTTGATTATTTTCAACAAAAGACTCTATGTCTACTATAAAATCATTGACAATATTAGCAAGATTACCTTGTATTCGTACCCGAGAAAAATGATAGCCTATGGCAAGTTGATGTTTTTTGTGGAATTGCCAATTCAGTCGTGTAGAAGCCCCAAAGTCCTGTAGATCATTTTTTAATTTTGTCCGACTAGTCAATTCTAATCCCTCATCAATACTGAATTCCTGAAAAAAATCAGTATACTGTTGATTAACATCTGTATAATAGCTGGAGGCAGTCATAGAAAGGTCTGTTCCCCATTCTTTTACCCAATTAATACCGAATCCAAAGTTTTGATTGTTTAAGGTATTTTGTTCTGTAAACTCGAAAAACGGACTGGACAAGAAATCTCCACTATCAAGATAAAAGTTATTGTCAGAATGATTCTCGTGATAAAATCCACTTATTGATAACTTATTCGTGGAACTAAAATCGGGAATAATCTTAGCGGTATAATCCTGATAACCGATACTATTATCTTCAATAATTATATCATCGGGGATAAATGCTTCCTCTATAGAAAAGCCCGAAAATCGATTATTGAATACTCTCTTATTATAGTTTTCTGTAGTAGGAGTATCAACAATATCTGTAATAGATCTTCTGCCAGAAACAACTAAGCCCACCTTTTTTCCTAGTGGAACTTCTGCATATACATCAGCATGGGTTAGGTTACTACCAATACCAATACCAAAATCTTTAGGGATGCTACTTTTTGATGAGATATCAATGATACCACCAATCCTGCTATCATATTGTAATGGAGAAAATCCGCGAGAAACTTTTACACTTTCTGTAACATAAGGATTAAAAGCAGACAACAAGTTAAAGAAATGCCCAGAATTGTATACTTTGATCCCATCCCATAATATTAGATTCTGATCAGAATTACTACCACGGATAAATAGTTCAGAAGCTTTTTCTGTTGTACTCTCTACTCCAGGAAGAAATTGTACAGATTTTAAGATATCGGGTTCTATCAAACGTGGTAAAAGACTTAATTTATTAGGGTCGAATATGACGGCTCCACTTAGTTTTTCTTTAGAAAATCCCTGAGTTACGTATTCCTGAATTAATACTTCTTCTAATTGCTGATTGTTTTGATACAGATAAATTTTTTTACATTGTTTTTCAGATAACTCGTTTATTAGATACTTTTGAGTATTGTAGCCTAAAAAACGAATATTGACGGTGTCCTGTTGGCTGTTTTTGGAGTGTAAATAAAAATATCCCCTATCATCAGTGGTCACAACAGATCCGTTTGACATTTTTTTAATACTTGCACCTTCTAGTGGAATACCGGTTTCTCCATCAATTAGTATACCACATACTTGATTTTTATTCTGAGTTTTATCTCTTATGATATAGTATCGGTCGTTTATTTTTTCAAAAAATAAAGAGGTCTGAGACTGTATTTTCTGCAAGATATCTTGTAATAGTAATCTTCCGGAAATCTTGATCCTCTTATTCTTCACAATTTCCGAATTAAACGAAAACTTAATTTTATAAACTTCTTCAAGAGAATACAGAATTTTATCTAATTGGTTCTCTATATATTCAGGTGAAAATTTCTCTTGTGAGTGCGTTTTAAAATGACAAAAAAGAATCACTAAAAATATGATGAGTATTGTTTTTCTTTTCACTGAGTTTTAGAGTTTTTCTTATTTAAAGGTAATTTATTTAACGTATTTATTTTCTTTTTCTTTATTCTTTTACAGTATACTTGTATTGGTAATAATTATATTAGAAAAAAGTATTATTAATAGATTTTGATATCATCTATTGGAAGTATCAATGGACTGTGCGAAATTTTGACAAGATTAGCATAGCCAGTATTTTTATGGATAGGAGAATAGTTTAATTTTTTTCAGTTTACTGTATAATGCCTTTTTCTTATGCCTATTCGGATTTGAATTTGATCATAAGAAAATAAAATATTTTTGGACTAGTTTAAAAGGCGTAATTTTATACCAATTCTGATTTTGCTTATGGAAAACCACTACTCAAGATGAATTCATTAAAAGCTTTGCCTCTAATTAGCCTTGCTCGTCTAAAACTTTTTAAGATGAGAGCCTATAGAAAAGTAAGACCTGTATGTTACAAATGAGAGTACCATATTTTGTTTTACACCCAAGTATCGATTTCGGATATTAGAAGGAATATTACATTCATAGTTGCGCATGATTTGCAACTGATTCGTTTTTAGAAAAATAGGGATCAATTTTTTTAACACTTATCCAAGTTTAAAACAGAAACCTTAATGGGAGTCATATTTGGTCAGGAAGCTATGTTGTCCGCACAGCTGGATTAGATGAAGAGATGATAAAGTCTTATGTAGAGTATCATCAATCAGATCGTGAACATAAGTAATGTGAAACCCAATGAAGTTAATTTATAATCCAAAGCCACCATTTTTAGTGATGATTATTACTCGATAATCGATTTTTTTTTCAATACATGCCTCGTGGGACTTGTCCCGAGGTAGTTTACCGAGTAATTCAAATAGGAAATGGTATTATACTAAAATTTTAGCAACTTCCTTATTTATGAATTCAAGAAATCGTTCATCTTTTTCTGAAAAAGCATCTATAGTTTCAGAATCGATATCAATCTGACCGATGTTTTCCCCGTTTTTAAAAAGTGGAACTACAATTTCTGATTTTACAGTAAAACTACAGGCAATATAGTTATCCTGAGCCTGAACATCGGGAACCACAAAATTTTCGTTAGAAATAGCAACTTGCCCGCAAATACCTTTTCCGAAAGGAATAATTACATGATCTGTTTCTTCACCTACATAGGTGTGCAGTTTTAATTCTTCTTTGTCGCCGTTTCTGAAATAAAAACCTACCCAATCATAATATTGAATATTCTCATTAAGTAGTTGGCAAATTAAATGTAATCTATCAGTAACAGAAAAATCTTCTTTTTTGAGTATTTCTGATACTTGTATTTTTAAAGTTTCAAATAGCATTCCTTACAATTTTTCGGTCAAAAATATTTAAAATATTTAAGAAGTGGTTCTTTTCAATATCGTATTGTTTTGTTAAAAATATTAGGTAAAAGATTAATTCCCCGTTAATAAATATGCATAGCTTTCTTTCATAGGTATATAATGTACAATTTGCATTTATATTATATGAAACCTCCAATCAAATTTTCTTATCATCTTATAGGTGGCGCTATTTTTGTGTTTTTGAGTACTTATCTGATCAATACGATACGATACCTTCTTTTGCGGGTAAAATTTTACACCACTGTTACCTTTTATTTGAGGGCTTTTAGATCAGAAATCGTATTCTATCTGAAACCATTTTCAAGATTCAAATTATTATTAGGAGACCAACCGAAATTACTTAAAGTCCATATGGATTTAATTTTTAACTTTTAATTAAACGGTCGTTACATTGGTTTGTGTTTAATAATGAAACAAATAGTTAGTTAGAATACCTGTTTTACTTTTGATATATGAATTTTCAAAAAGTTCAATGTAACGACCATTTTTAATGAGCTGTGTTGAGTAATAAAATAAATATTTAGTTAGAATATTTATTCTACAGGCAATTAGACGCAGGGAAAATTCAAACTTACTCTGTATGTTGTTAAACTTAAATTAATTAGCTTTCTGGTTTTATGTGGGCAAACCTTTTATTAAGAATGGTTTAATGCTTGTTTAAAAAAGCTAAATTCTGATATTCAAGAAATAAACAATAAGTAGTGTGTTTTGTGTATAAAATTGAGAATTATATAAATATTAACATTCCATTGATATTAAAAATAAAAAACTTTGTTGAGTTAGAATTTTGGAAAAAATGATCGTTTTTCTCATTACAGTACAAAGACCAAACTTCTCGGTTGAAAACCACTACTCAAGATGAGTTCTTAGTATAAAAGATTAAAAAAAGTGTATAGAGCATAGATTTTAAACTCAAAACACTTGTTTTTGACACAAAATTCTTATCAGAATTTTGAACTGCCACACTTGGGATTAATCGATAGGTTATAAGGATTCCCAGAAAAATACCTGTACCCATTAATAATCTCTTTAATAATCTCTTTTCTTTTTTTTAAGAACTATCTTAAAGTTTTCAAAACACACTCCTTTTTTAAAGCTATTCCACTTTGGTGGCATTAGTTTTTTGTCCCTTAAAATAGGGGGAAACCCCCTGAATAGCGTCCGGATTCTTTGAATTTCAAAAATCTCGGACATCTTGAGATCTTGCAGAATTTACTTTTGTCTTGTAAAAATCAAATCACAATACATCTTTAAAAATGAATAAAATTCTGTTGCTAATTCTATGCTTACACGGTTCCATTTTTTTATCTGCACAAGAGTATGTTGTCCTTGGTAAAGTAGTGAACAAGGATAGCCAACCTCTTGAGTTTGTAGAGGTCGTTTTATTGAATGAAGATGCTATGATTGTGCAGGGAAAACTGACGAATGAAGAAGGAGAATTTAATATAGAAACCCAAAAAGGGAAGTACTCTATTCGGATTCTAAAATTAGGAGATATTTTATACACTCAGAATCTCGAAATCAATACTGATATAGATTTAGGAATCATAAAAGTAGAAGCGATACATACGCTTAAGGAGGTTGTTATTCTGGCAGAGAAAAAACTAATAGAAAAAAAATCAGATCGTTTAGTCTTTCACGTAGAGAATAGTATTGTGGCTTCGACGGGTACTGGTTTTGATATCCTACAAAAGGTTCCTGGTATTAGGATTCAAGGTGACGATATTCATATAATTGGAAAGAGTGCGATTAAAGTTTTAGTGAATACTAAATTGATACCATTATCAAATCAGGATTTATCTGATTATCTAAAAACGCTGGATGGAGATACGATTTCTAAAATCGAGGTTATAACGAATCCACCGGCAAAATATGAAGCAGAAGGCAATAGTGGGTTGGTCAATATTGTACTAAAAAAGGTGAAAACTGACAATTTTGGAGGAAATATAAAATCTACTTATAAACAGGCGACATATCTCACTGGCTACTTAGGAGGTAATATACAGTATCAAAAAAATAAAGTATCACTTTTTGCTGCAATCAATAGTGGTTATGGATCTATTCAACCTGTAGAAGCAAATACTTTCTTTAATCCTACTCAAATCTGGGATACAGAAAATAGAATACGATACTTTACAAAAGCGATTAGTAGCAGAGCAGGTATTGATTATGATGTGTCTAGAAAATCTTCTTTAGGGATACAGTATTTAGGAAGTATAGGGGCTCCGGATATTAAAGAGAAAACACGCACCAATATTATAAATAATGAATCAAAAGAAATAGATTCATTATTACGTACAGATGCTATATCAGATAGAGAAGTTAAGTATCATTCGCTCAACGTTCATTATAAGACAGCATTTGATTCTATAGGGAAAAATATGTCTGCTGACGTAGATTATTTTACATATAAAAATACATTTAGCAGACTGAATACTACGAATAGCTTTTTGTCTGACGATAGTTTTATAGAAGGATCTACGGATATATTTAAAAGTTTTTCTAATCAGAATATCCAGACAATCTCATCTGCTATAGATTTTGAATGGCCTACCACACATGTGGATTTTGCATTTGGAGGGAAAGTGTCTTTTATCAAAACTGATAATAATACAGCTGCTTTTAATTTCCTGGAGAATCAATTTTTGATGAATGAAAACCTATCTAACATTTTTAAGTATAGGGAAAATATTCAGGCTCTATATGTAAGTATGAATAAATCGATTAAAAAATGGGATTTTAAATTGGGTTTGCGGATAGAAGCAACACAAACACAAGGAAACTCAAAAACCTTAGCTCAAGTACAGAATAATGAATATGTAAGAGTATTCCCTACACTGTATCTGTTGTACAGTCCTCATGAAAATCATTCCTATGCTTTTAGTTACGGAAAGAGAATCGCTCGGCCTAATTATTTGAGTTTAAATCCGTTTCGCTGGTTTAATAATCCATATTCGTTTACTGAAGGGAATCCATTTCTTCAGCCATCATTTACTGATAATTTTGAGGTTTCACATCTTTTTAGTGATAACCTCAATACTGCCCTATATTTTTCAAAGACAAATAATGGCTCCAGTCAAGTAACATTCTCAAATCCTGCAACCAATATCCAGGCAACGAGATGGAGAAATTTTTTAGACGAATATTCAATAGGCTTTTCTCAATCATACACATTTGACACGATCAGTTGGTTAGAAAGTTATGCGCAATTAGATCTTAATTATTCCAGAATTACTTCTGATATCCCCGATACTATCAGCGAGCAAGATGGCTTTAATTTTAATTTCTCTGTTGACAATTCATTTTTTTTCAATGCTAAAAAGACCTTTTTCGGAGAGCTAAACTTTTGGTATGCTTCCTCTGGTGTAGATGGAGTTGACATCTTGTCTGAATCCTATAACCTGGACCTTGGGTTGAAAGCGTGGTTTCTCGACAAAAAAATACTAGCGAGCTTGGCTATTACAGACATTTTAAGAACAAATCAAAGCATTATAAAAACCACAGTTAATTCTGTGAAGCAAGCGTATCAAAATTATTATGATCGCCGTCAATTAAGAATTGCTCTTACATATAATTTTAAGAATAACAGGATACGGAGTAGAACAAAAAAATTCAGTAACGAAGAAGAAAGAAACCGAGCGAACAATAATTGATTGAATAGATCAGGAGATTGATGCAATTTGATTTTAGAGAAAAAAAGAAACGAAGGTTATTATTAGAATCATTTTTACCAGATATAAAAAATTACTTGCAAGTATGTAGTGTCCAACGAGGAGTTTTATGACTTTAAAAGATAACTCATAAATTATTTACATAAAAATTTCATAATCATGAAGAAAATCAAATTAACAAAGGGACTTCAGCTAAGTAAGGAATCATTATCAAGATTACAAGACAGTCAAATGTCAAGTATAAAAGGCCAGGGAACAAATGGACCGAGATGTACTTGCCGAAGACATTCTTGTTTTGGTAATGGTGGTAATGGAGGTTTCCAGACGCCCTAATTAAGTAAGCACTAGAGGTTGTCTGAAAAATTAGTAGTTGATTTATACTGTAGACTTTATCCTGAAAATCATTATACGGGTTATTTAATTAAAATCAATTAATTAGTAATCAATCAGGCTTTTATAAAAGTCTTCATTCAATAATCACTATGGTTATTTTTCAGGCAACCTCTTTATTAATAAGGAAAGTTCGGTAACAATAGCGTTATCAGGATAGTAAAGAAAAGATCAGGTTTTTTTTTAAACATACACACATGAAAACTAAATTCACAAAGGCAATCTCTATTAAAAAGATCATTAAAAGGATTGAAGATGTATTAAATATGTCAGATACATTATTTCATTCTGCAGGTCTTAGTGAAGGAGTTTTAGGACTATCCTTATTTTATTATTATCTCTATTTGTACACAGAGAATGAAGAATATCTGGATAAAGTTTCACACTATCTAGAAGAATCATTCCATAAATTCTCAAAAAATAAGAACAAAGGAACGTGCAATGAGTTAGATGTATTAGAGCTGGGTAAATATCTATGCTATCTAGATACTCACAAAATAATTGATAGTAATACTGCAAAAAAATGTATTGAGCAATTAGATGAACCCATTAAGATAGTATTACAAAAAAAAATAACAGCAAAAGATCTGGATACTACTGTTGGAATCATTGCAATAGGTCATTATTTTCTAGATGGGCTACATCGTATTGATTACCGGGATGAAATTAAAAAAATCATTCTTACAATTGAGCGCCTTTCTATCGTATCAGAAGATACATTGTATTGGAATTTTAACTTAAGAGATAAAGATAATCCTACGGTAGAGTCAGGTTTTTTTCATGGGATTTCGGGTGTGATTCTTTTTTTAGCTCATGCCTTTAACAAAAGAATACTTCCAGGTATTTGTTCAAAAGTAATCAACAAAGCAATACAGTACCTTTTACAATATCAAAAGCCCGGTGGGATCAATTTATTTCCATATGATACTAAGTCTGGCGAAATGCTTTTTTCTCAGAATCTGGCATATGGTGATATCGGGATCGGATACGCATTATATCAGGCAGGCATACTTCTAAAAAATAAAAAGCATATCAATACAGGCTTGCATGTATTACAAAATTCAGCAAAATACAGAGATGATAAGAAGATTCACTGCCAGGATGCAGAATTGATATATGGAGCCTCAGGGCTATATGCATTATTTAGCACACTTCATGTACAAACTCTAAACAAAACCTTTAAAAAAGCCGCAACATATTGGTTCGAAAAAATCATTCACTTTAATAACCGGGATAGCCCTTGGGCAGGATTTGAAACATATATCAATGGGTTCGATAACGTGATACAAGTATCTTTTGCTCATGGGATCTGCGGAATCGGAATAACATTAATAAGTCATCAGATTGATATGAGTCATACCAATTACCTAAGTTTTTTTAATTATAAATAAGCACAGTATGCACAACAGGATTGATTACATCACAGGAATTATTCATACAAAAATCCTTAACAGCGATATTACAACCATGGATTTTGAAGATATCCTTATAGGGAAGCTAGGGCTCGCCTATAGTTGTTTTTGTATATACAAAGTGAACAAAGATGAAAGATACCTCAATAAGGTATTAGAAATTATCGAAAATATATTCGATACGCTTTCTAAAGGGCAGTCTGGCTTATTAGAAAAACCTTCATTAGCAGACGGTATGCCTGGATTAGGAATTGTATTACACGAATTGATTAAGGCAGATATACTAGATCATTCATATATAGGACAATTGGATATGATTACTGATTCGATATATAAGCGATGCCTAAACGAACTGTCACAGAATAATTTTGATTACTTCTATGGTGCAACAGGGCTATTATTTTATCTAAATAAGGTCGAAACTACCAAAGAGGTAGAACACATTGTAAACGTGCTATATGATCACGGAGTAAAAAATAATTTTTCATTTTATAACAAGGTTGAGGATGTGTATAGCCAGGGGATCAATTTTGGTTTTGCTCACGGTACTCTTTCTATTATAGCAGTATTGATGAATATAAAATCTAACCGTATTGAAGAAACCAAAGTAAACCACCTCGAGACAAGCCCACAAGGTATTCCTTTAGGAAAAAACATTTCGATTTCGAGGCAAACCTCGGAACATTCAAATCTCGATTATCGAGTAAAAAAACTTGTCTTAGAGACAACAAATACATTACTAAAGTTCAAACGAGGAAATATAGATTCTTCTCACATCAATATTATGCACGAAAATTTTGATTATGATTCGATCTTTCCCTATAACATTATTACCAAAAACAAAAACCAATCCGTTACACCTACTTCTGTTGATACATTATATCACTATACCAATCGCTTGGGATGGTGTAATAGTGATCTCTCTAGATTATTTATACTCTATAAGGCAGGCGCTTTTTTGAACCAACAAAACTATACAAGAATTGCAGATGAGATGGCTGACGAAGTGATTGACAGAAAATTAATCGAAGATACAGCAATCTCAGATGCTTATATCTGTCATGGGAGTTCCGGGGTAGCTCATCTGTATAAAAAGATTTATGATAGGACACATCAATCAAGGTATAAAGAGGCGTATGAATATTGGATAGCAATTACCCTTGATTATATGGAACAAGAGTTGAAGAAACAGTACTCAGATAAAAACCTGGATGTTTTAACAGGGTGGCTCGGACCCCTATTTGTACTTTCTTCATATCAAAAGGAAGAGTATCAGGGGTGGGATAGTATTTTTTTGTTGGATTAAAACTAATCGGATATGGAGAATTTATCAATTGTTCTTTTAGAATTCAGACACCGTGGAGATAATTCTCTTAGTGCTATAGAGTATATAATGGGATATGCGGCAAGAGCTGCTGAGCTCTGTTTTTCAAGATACCGGCTGGCAGAACATCTGATAATTCACGAACACTCCTAATATACCAATCCAGAAATTGTATTGATCCTACCGACAAGAATGACAGAAAAGATAGAGAATATCAGTAAAAAGTTTAATCTCAGAAAAAGAAGTGATTTATGAAAGTTAAAGAAAATTACGAGGTTTTTAATACCGTTATAGTACGTACGCCTTTGTATCCGTTAACGGTATATAATTTAATTCCCAAAAATACTACAGATACTCATAAATTTGTACAGGAACTATTTAATAATACAATATTTAAAGAAGCTGTTTTTCTGGCATCTCCAGGACTTTATTATGAATGGGAGAAATCTATAAAGACTGCAACATATCCTCCTCACAAGATAGCATACCTCTACAAAAGTATTATAAAGTATTATATCAGATCTATTACTAATTGTGTTCCTTTTGGGCTATTTGCGGGATATTCAATTCATAGCGATACACAACAACCATTACCAGATATCCAATATATACAAGAGCCAAAAAGATTTACAAATCTGGATACCTTATTTATAACAGAAGTGATAAAGCAATTAAATGGCAATGCTAAAGTCAGAGAGAAATTAAAATATCACATAAATAATACCGCCTATATTACAGGAAATAATTGCAGATATATTGAAACTACCAATGCTAAAAATGACGAGCTGAATTTCATGTTGTCTTCATTAGAAGTGGATCCGGTTTTAGAACTCATCCTAAAAAAATGTACTGAGGAAGAGAAAAGCATACAAGAATTACTACAAATTATTATAGATAATGTTGAGGATGTGAGTTTTGATCAGGCAAGAGCATATATTGAGAAATTAATCGAAAATCAAATCATTAGAAGTTCATTGGGTACCTGCTTAAATGGTGTTTCTCAAATACGTCAACTTCATGATTTTTTGAATAATAACGTTGATGCCTCCTGGCTGAAAGATAATTTTTTAAAAGAACTGATTATAAATTTTAATATAATTAAAGAAGAAATCGATGTATTAGATACAGGAATAGGCAATGATGTACAGATATATGAGAAAATTTTGAGACATACTAAAAACCTGGGAGTCAATTTTAATAAACAATATTTAATCAATGCCAACCTTAAAAAAACGCCAACAACCAAAGCTAGTGATATAATACAAGGAGATACAAAGATACTACAGGAAGCAATCCGGTTACTATCAGTGCTGTCAGAACAAAAACCAGAAAAGAAGTTCACTTCATTCAAAAACCTACAGGAGTTTAAAAATGCATTTATAGAAAGGTATGAAGAGCAGGAAGTTGCATTGTTAAAAGTTCTGGATACTGAATCTGGGATAGGGTACATTCAAAATAGTAATGATAATTCGATTTCTAATATTATTGATGATTTAGATTTTCCTGTTTCCACACAAGGTTTTGAAGATATTAGTTGCGATAATGTAGCAGATAATTTTTGGATAAATGTATTATTCAGGGCTGGAGTGCAGAATAAACAAATAGTTGATTTAAAAGAGCAGGACCTGAGCATATTTCAAAACCGATCAGATCGCGTTACAGGTACTTTCTCGGTATTATACAGTAAAATCCGGAAAAAGATCTTGATACAATCTGCAGGAGGAGCAACAGCCCTACATTATTTAGGAAGGTTTACCAGCAATGATGGCGAATTAGCAGCATTCGGAAAAGAAATTATTGCTGCAGAAGAAGCACTTTTTCCTGATAAAATTTTGGCAGAAGTAATACATCTGGCATCCAACAGAGCAGGAAATGTATCCATCAGAAATGTAGCAAGGAGGTATGAGATTCCTATTTTGACAAAACCTTCAGAAAATGCAGAAAAAATCGACCTTGCCGATATCCTGATAAGTGTGCGAAATGATCAGGTCATAATACGAAGTAAAACACATCAAAAAGAAATCATTCCTTTCCTGTCTTGTGCACAAAATTTCCATCAGGATACAATACCAATATATCATTTTCTTTGTGATCTGCAGGTACAGTACAGACCCAATATATTATCACTGAATTTTAATGAGCTGATCGTTAAAAACTTCAGTTATATCCCCAGAATACAATATGGTGATAGATTAATACTATTTCCTGCGTATTGGAAATTCAATACATCTGCATGTGCAGATTTTATAGATGCTAATCAAAATATAGTGTTTGATGCTTTTCAGAAATTTAAAGAAAAAAATAAGATCCCAAGATACATTTATCTTCAGGAAGAAAATGATAGTTCTTTACTTATAGATACAGACAATCAATACGTATTAAAAATTATAGAAGATCGATTGGCAAAAGAAGGTACTATTCGTTTTAAAGAATGTCTATATGATTTTTCTAGAGGAGCTACACAAGAATTTGCCAATGAATATGTAGCGTCGTTCAAAGGAGAAAAACTTCAATCCGGATATGTAGGTGCTAGATTTACTGGTGTAGATAAAGAGATAAAGAGAAGCTTTATTCCTGGAGATGAATGGCTGTATTTTAAAATTTATACAGGGATGGCTACAGCAAATAAATTACTTATCTCTGTGATGAGCAAAGTTGTAGCATCCCTTAAAAGCAAAAAATTAATAGAGAAATGGTTTTTTATACGATATAGCGATCCTAAATTTCATATAAGAGTTCGATTTCAGTATAGAAACCCAAAAGATAAAGCAGCAATCCTTGATATATTTAATAGAGAAGTGCAGTATTATCTGGACAGCGGATTACTCTGGAAGATAGAACTTGCCACATATGAAAGAGAACTAGAACGATATGGAGCAAAGTATATAGAGGAAAGTGAAACTATTTTTTATCGGGATAGTGATATGATTATACAATTAATGAAAACACTTACAGAAAACAATGCGATATCCTCGCTATGGGTATATGGAATAAAATGTATTGATAATTTTTTGGAAACGTTCGGGCTTTCATTAGAAGAGAAACATAAAATCATAGCACACGCATATACTGAGTTTTCGATAGAATTCAATGCAGATAAAAAACTAAGAAAACAAATTGACCTAAAATATAGAACGTATCTGGAACTGATCGAAGAGACCCTCTTAAAAAAAGACGGTTACACTGAAATTATTGAAGAAAAACGATCAGAAATAAATGAGGCTGTAGCGATATTGAATACTGAATTGGATCCGTATCAGCTGTATACCGTTATTCAGAGTCACATCCATATGTGTATCAATAGAATAATACAATCCAACCCAAGAATGCATGAATTCGTACTGTATGGTATTCTGGAAAAGCTTTACAAAAGACAAATTGGATTAGAGAAATATAATGTAAAGAAACAAAAAGAGCTGGTATGAAATTCATAGGACAACACGATCAAACAGATTGCGGGCCTGCTTCCCTGGCGATGATAGCTCAGTATTACGGAAAAAAATATACATTGGATTATCTGAGAAACCTTTCATTCATATCCAGAGAAGGGGTGAGTCTATTGGGAGTTAACGAAGCAGCACTAAAAATAGGACTTGAGACATTTCCTTCTCAGTTGTCAATAGAAGAGCTCAGGCAAAAAGCACATTTGCCTTGTATATTACATTGGAACAAAAACCATTTTGTTGTACTTTTTAAGATTAAAAAAAGACTATTATCAAAGGAGTATGTATATAAATTAGCTGATCCGGGTTATGGCATCATATCATTATCAGAGTCTGAATTCTCAAAACATTGGTTGTCTAATGAGTCTAAAGGAGTAGCATTGTTTTTGAGTCCGACAGACACGTTTTATGATAGTGATCCGCCAAAAGAAGAAAAAATCTCCCTGAAATATATGATAAGCTATCTATATCCATATAAGAAGCAATTGTTTCTTATGTTTGGATTACTTTTGGCGGGAAGCGGACTTACCTTGATTTTTCCTTTTTTGACCCAACAGCTGATTGATAAAGGTGTACATACTAAGAATATTCATAATATTACCATCATACTTCTGGCTCAGCTAGTTGTTTTTTTAGGAAGTATTAGTATTGAGATTGTTAGAAACTGGCTAGTACTGTTTGTAGGAACCAAACTAAGTATCACTGTTGTTTCGGATTTTCTAAAAAAAATGTTGCAACTCCCAATAGCATTTTTTGATTCAAAAATGGTGGGCGATTTCAATCAAAGGATTCAGGATAATGACCGAATTGAAGATTTTCTGACATCACAAAGCTTGATGACTATTTTCTCTATGATTACATTTACTGTATTCTTTGGCGTACTTTGGTATTACGACTATAAAATTGTTTTAACCTATGTTGTTTTAACGGCATTAGCTATTGCCTGGTCAGGATATTGGTTGAAAAAGAGAAAACATCTGGATTATTTTCGTTTTCAACAAAAAAGTAAAAGTCACGAATCTATTTTTGAGATGATCAATGGAGTGACCGCCTTAAAACTAAATCAATTTGATGAGTATAAACGAAAAGAATGGGAGCATATACAGGAAAATCTTTTTAAAATAAATATACGTATCCTTAAGCTGGATCAGTTTCAGTTTTCTGGATTTCAATTTATTAATGAAATAAAGAATATTTTTGTCACATTTCTGGCTGCTACTTATGTGGTATATGGGAAAATGACTTTGGGAGAACTTATGAGTGTGGCATACATTATCGGGCAGATGAATTCTCCGGTAAATCAACTAATCAATTTTTTTAGATCCCTGCAAGATGCTAAATTAAGCCTGGAACGATTAAACGAAGTACAAAACCACCCAGAAGAAGAAACCGAAAATCAAGTGTCATTACTAAAAAATGATCTTGCAACAGCGTATAATGAAAAATCAGGAATCAATATTGAAAATGTAAGCTTTCAATACGAAGGACCTAAATCCCCTTATGTATTAAAAGATATTAATGTATGGATTCCAGAAGGTAAGATTACTGCGATCGTAGGTGCTAGCGGAAGCGGAAAAACTACGTTAATGAAATTGCTTTTAAAATTTTATAAACCTACAGAGGGTACGATCTATTACAATGCTATTGACCTCCAGAAGCTGTCCCCAAAAAACCTTAGGAAGCATTGTGGCATTGTGATGCAGGATGGTTATATTTTTTCGGACTCTATAAAAAGAAATATTGCTACAGGAGCAAAAGATATTGATCCAAACAGGCTAAAAAAATCTGCAACTATAGCAAATATTGAAAGCTTTATTGAATCTCTCCCGCTAAAATATAATACTAAAATTGGGACGGCAGGGAATGGTATGTCTGGAGGGCAAAAACAAAGAATCCTGATCTCACGAGCCGTATACAGAAATCCTCATTATATATTCTTTGATGAAGCAACTAGTGCATTAGATGCAGAGAATGAAAAAATAATTCACGATAATTTACAGCAGTTTTTTAAAGGAAAAACAGTAGTCATTATTGCTCATAGACTTTCTACCGTAAAAAATGCAGATCAAATTATAGTATTAAAAAAAGGTCAGATTGTCGAAAAAGGGAATCATAAAGAACTGGTGAATAATAAATCCGAATATTATAATCTGGTAAAAAATCAATTGGAATTGGGGAGTTGAAAAAAGTTTAAATCACTTCAATTAATTAATGAAAAAAGCGTAATAATTCTCATATAAAAAAAACACCTTGTCTAAAGGTGCTTCTTACTATTCATAATCTGGAAATTAAAAGAATTTTGTACAAGCGCTGAATTTCCCAGTATTTTTGGGTCTACATCTTTTTACACGAAGCTTTTTATCTAAATATTTGCTACAGTATTTTTAAAACTCTAAAAGGTGTTATAATTATATAATACTCCCCATTTTTAAGACAGCTACTTACATTGTAAATTTAATGCTGTACATATGAAAAAATCGAGAAGAAAATTTAGTTCTGCATTCAAGGCAAAGGTTGCTTTGGAGGCTATCAAAGATCAACTTACTTTGCAGGAAATCGCCTCAAAGTTTGA
>NZ_VTZU01000048.1 GCF_008370685.1 Aquimarina sp. RZ0 | reverse complement strand
CAGATCCAGATTTAGCGCATTTATCAAGTACGGAGTATGTAGCTCCCAGAAATGAAATAGAAGTGCAGTTGACAGAGATCTGGCAGGAGTTGTTGGGCGTGGATAAGATAGGTATTTATGATAATTTCTTTGAATTGGGCGGGCATAGTTTACTAGCTGTTAAAATGATTATAAAGATGAATAATCACGACTTGTTTAATAGTAATTTTACTATTTTTAAACTCTTTGAATACCCCACAATTTTTGAGTATACAAATGCTTGTTTCTTAAAAACCAATAAACAAACATTATTAGTTCGTTTGAATGAAGAAGGAACTAAACCACCGATTTTTTGTGCTCCCCCTGCTGGAGGTTCCGCGATCAGTTATTACGATTTAAATCGAATGTTAGTTTCAGATCAACCGCTTTATGCTTTTCAACAACCAGAATTAGATGGAATTTCTTCACCTTTACAATCAATTGAAGAAATGGCATCGAATTTTATTATTCAAATGCAGCGGATAGATCCAAAAGGGCCATATATTCTCGCAGGATATTCTTTTGGGGCTAGAATAATATTAGAGATGGCTATCCAATTAAGGGAATCAGGATTTCAAGTTAAAGAAATCTTATCCTTTGATGGGCCACCTCCGACAAAAAAACTGATAGAAGAGATCAAAAAAAAGGATAATTATGAAGAACTTTTTAATATGGTCGAAGAGTTTGTGAAAAGTTTTGGTAAAAAAATAGATATAGATAAATATACTCTTATAAATAAAACAACTAATGAACAGTTTGAATATATTTTGAATTTAATTAAAGATTCAGGAATTAAAGAATCGTATTATACCAGTTTTAAAATTAGCTTTATGGTCTGGTCAAATCATTTTTCGGTTGAGAAAAAATACAATTCACAAGAAGGTATCAAAAAATTGGATACTAAAGTTAAACTATTTAAAGGAATTAACGAGATAATATTTAATAATCAGGAAAAATTTGATTATGGTTGGAATAAATTTACTAAACATAAAGTAGAGGTATATCATTTTGATGTAGATCATGAAAATTTACTAAAATTACCTAGTGTATATGAAATTGCAAAGATTATAAATAAACTACCGAAATAATTTCTAACGAGGTATCATATTTTTGCCAAGAGTAACCAACGGCTGAAATTCATTAGTTCAAAACGTTAGCAGAAATTCCCCACATCAGAATCCGATTAATTCCTCTAGACAACAAAGAGAAAAAGACACTAAAAAAAGGAAAAACATGATTAATAACCAAATTTGACGATAGTCGAGATGAAATATATCCCTAGTCCAGATCAAAAAATAGATACGCCAATTGTCTTGTTTAAAGCCGAAAATTTAGTAATAAGAGATATAGAGAATACTACAGATCTACCTATTGAAAAACGTGATTACGGATGGAGTAATTAAATTATACGACACAAGGAGTGTTTGTTTATGAAATAGAAGGAGTAATGCATTCTAACCTATTAGATAAACCTTTTGTGGAAGAAATCGCCAACCAAATGAAATCAAGTTAAGGGCTTATTCTATAGAGAATCAAAACCAGTAACCAAAACCTTTTAATAAAATCGCTGTATTACAGGAAAAAGTATTAAGATTTAAAGTATTATATGAAGAAGTATTATGTATATATAGGTTTATTGGTGATTTCTTTGATGGGCACAGATCTAACAGATTTTGCATTGGCTATTTGGGTATTGGATCAACCAGGGGCTACAGTATTATCATATTCTTCCATCTGGTTTTTTGAAGCTGCTCCGGCAGTAGTTTTTTCTGTTTTCGTTGGGAGCTTAGTAGATCGGTGGGATAAAAAGAAGATGATTATTTACGGTCAACTCGCAGCAGGTATTGGGAGTATTGTTTTATTTAGTCTCCATCGTATGGATCTCTTAGTTCCTTGGCATATTATGTTGGTAGCAGGAGTAGGATCTATATCGAGTATGTTTGTTTTTCAAGCTTTTTTTGTTGCTACCCGATCTTTGGTTTCCAAGAGTAACTTAATCAAAGCCCAGTCTTTAGTTGGTATGTGCTATGGTATTATGGAGATAGGTATCCCTATTTTATCACCTGTATTATATAAATTAATAGGTATTGAAAAGGTGTTTTTAATAGATATTATCTCCTTTTCAATATCCGTTATAGGTTTTGTTTTTTTAGGTTCTATTGTTGTCAAGAGAACTTCAGAACCTCTTAGTATAAAAAAGGATATAGCATTAATAAAAAAATTTATAAAAGAACGACATGGATTTCTTTACATTTTGATGTTTTCTTTTATCAGTGCATTTTTTTTAGGATTACTAATGGTACTATTAACCCCCTTGTTATTAGATTTATCAGATGAGTATGTTCTTGGATTGGTTTATGGTTTTATAGGGCTTGGGGGGTTCATTGGGAGTGTTATTATGAGCAAAAAAAAGGGGATTAACTCTCCAAATAGAATTATAATAACCCTTTATGGAGTAATGGGATTGATTGTCATGTTTCTTTTCATTCCTGGTACCATATACACTATTACAATTATAGGTATCATTATACTATCATTAGTCACAATAGCCGGTATACTATATAATTCGTTTACGCAAACTATAGTTCCAGAAGAAATGTTAGGTAGATTCTCTGGTATGACTGGTTTGTTTGTGGGCATTGCTGGACCATTATCATTTTTATTTTCTGGATTTATAGTTGATAAACTAGGTAGTCTTTTTAAGGACTCTAAATATATAATATATTACCCAGGATCAGAGGTCGCATTTTCCATATTTATGTTATTCGCTGTTATGGGATTGATCATAGCTGTTTTGTCATTATTTTTTAAAGACCATAAAGAGATAAAAGCGATAGATATACTATATGCAAAAGAATTAGAAATTAGTTTGAATAAAAATAAAGTTAGTGAATAAATAAAGCCTTACTATGTGTGTTGAGGCGTAACTTTTATTTTTTAAAAAGAGAAGGAACGTTTACACTGAATAAAATCATACCTCGAGAATAGTATGAGCAATAATATAGAGTACTGGTAGAATATTTATTTAAAAAAGAGCCTATAATAAATAATGAATTTGTGTACAATAATAAATAGAATAAAATATTAAAAAAGAATACAATGGAATTTGGACTTATGTTTTTCGCCAGTAGCGAAGATTCTTTAACAGGTAATATTTATGATCTTGTAAAGGAATGTGCAATTTATGGAGATGAGAATGATTTTTCATCTATCTGGGTACCCGAGCGTCACTTTACAGAATTTGGAGGTGTCTATAACAATCCTGCTATTTTGCATGCAGCCATAGCCGGAGTAACCAAAAGAATTCGCCTCTATAGTGGAAGCGTTGTTGTTCCACTTCACGATCCAGTACGTATTGCAGAAGAGTGGTCTATGGTAGATAATTTATCTAATGGTAGAGTGTCCCTTTCTATTGCCCCAGGCTGGAATCCTAATGATTTTATTTTCTTTCCTGAAAATTATGATCAAAGGTATGATATTATGTATAAAAATATCGAACAGGTTAAACGCTTATGGAAAGGAGAGACTGTTCAGCGTAAGGGAGGAAATGGACAAGTAGTAGACATTAAGATATATCCTACTCCAGTGCAGAAAAGGATTCCGATGTGCGTTACAGTAAGTAATAGTTTGGAAGGGTTTAAGCTTTCTGGAGAAAAAGGATATGATATCCTTACTGCATTGCTAGATCATACTATGGAGGAACTAGCTGAGAAGATTCAATGTTACAGAAGAGCAAGAGAAGAAAATGGGCTAGACCCCAAAGAAGGGAGAATAACATTAATGCTCCATACTTATGTAGGGAAGGACGATCAGCAAGCAAAGGAAGAAGCTAGAAAGCCTTATTGCGACTTTTTAAAACGAAACGGTTCACTATTAAAAGGTTTAGCTCAGAATAGAGGGAGTAAATTTTCTCTAGACTCTTTAACCGAAGAGGATATTGATGAATTTGTTAATTTTTTATACACCAGATTTGCCAATACAAAAGGATTAATTGGAGATAAAGAATCCTGTAAAGAAATAGTAGAACACGCTCAAGAAGCTGGTGTAGATAAAATAACGTGTCTTTTGGATTTCGGCCCTCCTGCTCATAAAATTATTGAAAACTTAGAGAATTTGAAAGTATTAAAAGAATCGTTTAATCCTATATCTTCTTCAACGCTTTGAAAAAGAATTATCCTATTAAAAATCAATTTACTAGTAAGTAAGAGTATTAATAAGAAAAAAGTTCACTTAAAAATGAGAGACAAAAAGTTGAAACATAAAATTATTGCGATTCCCTTTGCTGGAGGGAATAAATTTAGTTTTAGGAATTTAGAAAAGTATATTCCTGATGATTTTGAATGGGTTACTTTAGAACTTCCAGGGAGAGGTGACAGGTTTAACAAACCTTTTTTAACCACCATGAAAAATGTAATTGATGATCTTTTTGATCAATTATTACCTCATATTGAAGATGGGGTTTATATGATATATGGGCATAGTTTAGGTACATTGTTGGGCTATGAATTAACAAAAAAACTTGTAACTGAGGGTATGCCATTACCTTGTTGTTTGTATGTTACAGGAAGAGGAGCACCAAGCAGCAAAGAAAGTGAAAATTGGGGAGCTCTTCCTTTAAATTTATTTTGGAAAAAGGTACATGAAATAGGCGGGTTACCTCAAGAGGTTTTAGAGACTACTGAGTTTTTAGAATTTTACTACCCCATATTGAGGTCAGATTTTGAACTGATAGAATCCTATGAATATAAGAAATTAAAAACCCCACTTCCCATCCCCATATATGTTTGTTTAGGAAGTAAAGAAATAGGGGAAGAAGATCATAAAGCTTCTATAGGTCAAATAAAAGCGTGGAATGATGAAACGATACATACTGTAGTTCCCGAGTTTTTAGAAGGAGATCATTTTTTTATTCTAAAACGATCAAAAGCAATGATCCAGAAAATTTGCAAAGCCTTTGAAATGTCATTGCATAAAAAAATAATATGCTTATCCCGATGTTTCCCCTAATTCTATCCTTATCCCCCTCCACAGGTACTTGATTTTTTTATCTTGTAATAAAAAGGATCATAAAAATCACAATCTCATGGCGCTCAGTAATTAAAAGGTAAAAAAAATGAAATTTTTTCTACTTTGTGTCCGGTCGGAAAAGGGTTGTTTTTCAATTTTAAGAGAAAAATCTTATAAATTATATTCTCTAATTTGATTAGTTTTTTTGCTCATTTTTGGATTTTAAGAGGATACTCTTCAGGGCAATCGCATTCAAAATATAATTGTATATTAGCCAAGGCTATAGCCACACTATTTCCATTATTGGAATAAAAAAAAGTGATAGCTACTGCATGTTCCATAGGTTTTAACAATAGTTTTATTAAACATTTCAGCAATTTGGAAGACCCTCGTACCACTTACCGTGGGAATTTAAAACATCCTTTAATTGATATTGTTTTTCTTGTAATTGCAGCCGTTGTAAGCGGCTCTGATGGTTGGAAATCAATAGAGCTGTTTGGTAAATCCCAAATAGATTGGTTACAAAGTATATCCCATTGACCTCGGGTATCCCTTCTCACGATACTTTAGGAAGGTTTTTTGGTGCATTGGATCATCAGGTCTTTAGCCATTGCTTTATGTTTTGGATACAAGAAATTTCTGAACTCTCCAATGGAGAAGTAATACGATTTGTGATTAAAAAATTCGTATAAATTCATTGAATTATTTTTTCTTTATGCAAGGCAAAAAAATCAAGCATAGCTATAGCTACGGTTTATTTTTTAAACGAAGTAGAAAGGAAAAAGAAACGATGAATATGCGAAATTTTTAGTTATAAATCGTATAATAGCCATTGATGGCAAGCGTTTAAGAGGTTCTTATGACACCTCTTCCAATAAGAGCGCTTATTCATATGGTTTCTGCTTTTGCTGTAGAGAATGGCCTATGTTTAGGACAATCTCTTTGTTCAGAAAAGAGTAATGAAATTACTGCCATTCCCCAATTATTAGAACTATTAATTATTAAAGGATGTAGCGTAGCTATTGATGCTATGGGTTGTCAAACAGAGATAGCTCAACAAATCATTGCTAAAGAGGCTGACTATATTTTAGCAGTAAAAGACAACCAAAAGGAATTACATACTCAGGTGCAAAAAATGTTTAACATTACCAAGCCCTCAGTGATCAGTATAGATGAAGATTTGGGGCATGGACGTGTGGAAACAAGGAAGTGTAGTATTATTGATGATTTAACCTTTTTTGATAGTGACAAAGAGCGGAAGTGTCGAAAGCCTATGGTCATGAATATAGGCTTATTTGATAACTTCTATTATCCAATCATCTAACTTGACCAGGACGTTTTTTACTTTTGGTTGTTTGATTTACATTTTTAGTTGGTTGATTAGGTCCTTTAGGTAATATGATTCCTTTTGGATCAATAGGTCTTTTTGACGTTGTAGGGTCTGGCGTTATCTCTGAAGCTTTTCTTTTCAATCCCATAATAAATATTTAAAGATTAATATATTATAATGGTAAACCTATGTCCATGGCCATAGGCTTACGTTAATACTTGATTTACATTATAAAGACACTTTACAGATAAGTATACCCTAAAAAAAAGTAGTTTTTTATAAAATCAGGATAAATATTGGAGCTATTTAGGTAGCGCTATTCCAATTATTCGGTAGTAATTCTGTTAATTTATTAGCCTTATGTTCTGGGATTCTTTCCAGCACATCTTTCAGCCAGATATAGGGATTTACATTATTAATTTTACAAGTAGCAAAGAAAGAATATAGCATAGCGGCTTTCTGGGCAGCCCACTTTAGAAGGTATGATTGAAATGGATGAAGGTTATTTTAGGGCTGCATCTTCTGAAATAGAGAAACAAAAAGTAAAAAGAGGTCGTGGTGCAGTAGGGAAACAAAACGTAATGATTATGGCAGAATCCATTCCTTTAGAAGATACTAAGACCAATAGGAA
This sequence comes from Aquimarina sp. RZ0, assembly GCF_008370685.1. Taxonomy (GTDB): domain Bacteria; phylum Bacteroidota; class Bacteroidia; order Flavobacteriales; family Flavobacteriaceae; genus Aquimarina. The sequence continues at coordinate 45,358 of NZ_VTZU01000048.1, read as the reverse complement.
GGATCGTCAATGTCGTTATTTTAAAGCCAAAGTACTTACAGATCATAAGGCGCTTATGATATAAATGATACTGTTAAAGAATCTTTAGATGAAAAAGTAACTCTGTTTATATCTTATATGAATTCCAACGATTAGTACGTTATAATTGCAATTCTTCCTTAATAGTTTCAATTTTATCGTCTAATTTTTTTTGTACAGTATCAAAGTCAGAAGGTTCACTTAATGATTCTTGTACACTAATATAAAATTTTATTTTGGGTTCTGTACCACTAGGTCTTGCTGCAATTTTACTACCTGCCTCTGTATAGAAAATTAATACATTAGATTTGGGCATATTTATAGGATATTCTGTATGATCCTGTATATTTTTAGCAATACTAGATTGATAATCTTCAATTAATATTACATTTTCTTTATTAAAAGATGTAGGCGGATTGTTTCTTAAGTCAATCATTGCCTGCTTAATTTCCTGAGCTCCTTTAATACCTTTTTTAACTAATGAAACTAAGTTTTCTTTGTAAAAACCGTATTCAGTATATAATTTTAGAAGTTCATTGTAAAAAGAGCTATCATTTGATTTTGTATATGCTACTATTTCGCAAGCAAGAAGTGTAGAAGTAACGGCATCTTTATCTCTTACAAAATCACCTACCATAAAGCCAAAACTTTCTTCGCCACCGCCAATAAAATGTTTTTCGGGAAAGTCTTTTATTAATTTTGCAATCCATTTAAAGCCGGTAAGTACTTCTTTGTATTCTACAGAAAATGCATCAGCAAGGTTTTTCATCATAGGAGTAGAAACTATGGTAGAAGCAATAAATTCATTTCCGTTAATACCTTTTTTCTCCTTATAATATTTTAATAGAAACCAGGTCATTACGATCATGGTTTGATTTCCATTTAATAGTTGTAATTCATTCTTGGTATTGCGAACGGCAATTCCCAGGCGATCGCAATCGGGATCCGTGCCTATTACGATATCTGCATTAACTTTTTCTGCAAGCTCAATAGCCATGGATAATGCCTCAGGTTCTTCTGGGTTAGGAGATTTTACTGTAGGGAAATTACCATCTGGTTTTTCTTGCTCTTTTACTATATGTACATTTGTATACCCGGCTTTTTCTAAAGTTTGAGGAACTGCCGTTATTGATGTACCATGTAAAGGAGTAAATACAATTATCGTGTTATCTTTTGCCTTTTGAGTAGCTGTAAAGCTTCCATTTTTAGCACTGTTTTCTACAAAAGGAATATCAATTTCCGTGTCTATTTTTTGAATAAGATGCGCATCAGCATCAAATTTTATGTCAGAATATTTTAATGAATTTATTTCTGAAATAATTTCGCCATCCTGAGGAGGAACTAATTGTCCGCCATCTTGCCAATACACCTTATAGCCATTGTATTCTGGTGGGTTATGACTGGCAGTTAGTACAATTCCACAATGACAACCTAATTCTTTTACTGCAAACGACAGTTCAGGGGTGGCACGTAGGCTGGAAAATAAGTATACTTTTATCCCATTGGCAGAAAATACATCAGCTACAACCTGAGCCAAGGTATCACTGTTATTCCTGCAATCATATGCAATAACAGTTTTTAATTGTTCATTAGGAAATTGTGTGTGTAAATAATTACTCAGTCCCTGAGTACTTTTTCCCAATGTATATTTGTTAATACGATTAGTGCCAATTCCCATAATACCGCGCATACCACCTGTTCCAAATTCCAGATCTTTATAAAAACTTTCCTTAAGAGCTTCTACATTATTTTGTTCTAGTTTTTTGATTTCAGCTATTGTTTCGCTATCAAAAACGGGTGTTAACCATTCTTTAACTCTTGTAGCTATTTTGGATTCTGTAATTTGCATGCGAATAGTTTTGATTACAAAAATACTATTAAATTTTGGTTTGTGGGGCACCAAAAATAAAGTAGCTAATAATTCACTTTATCAGATAAAAAGCTAATAATATTTTTAAAAAAAAGATGTTTTTCTGCGAAACTTTAAAGATGTACTGTCTCTGAAATTTTATATCGCTTTTTATTGCGTCCACTAGTGAGTATAATTTCGCCTAAGAATCCTGCAAGAAAAAACTGTGTACCTAATATCATTGATGTGAGAGCTAAATAGAACTCTGGTCGTTGGGCAATTAGCCTTCCTTTGGTTTGTATAAATAATTTATCGATACCCAGATATAAAGAGAAAAAGAACCCGATAATAAAAAGAATGGTACCGATAAGTCCGAAAAAATGCATAGGTCTTTTGCCAAAACGAGACATAAACCATATAGTTACCAAATCCAGAAAACCATTAACAAACCGGCTCATACCAAATTTAGTTTTTCCATATTTTCTGGCTTGATGTAATACAACTTTTTCACCAATTTTGTTAAAACCAGCATTTTTTGCCAGGACAGGGATATATCGATGCATTTCTCCATATACCTCTATGTTTTTGATAACTTGTTTTCTATAAGCCTTTAATCCACAATTAAAATCGTTAAGTTTTACTCCAGATGTCTTTCTTGCTGCGGCATTAAATAATTTGGAGGGTAAATTTTTAGCAATAACAGAATCATATCTTTTCTTTTTCCAGCCAGAAACCAAATCAAAGTTATCGTTAACAATCATGCTATACAATTCAGGAATTTCTTCCGGGTTATCTTGTAAATCAGCATCCATAGTAATGGCTACAGTGCCTTTGGCTTCAGAAAAACCAGCATGTAAAGCTTGTGATTTTCCATAATTTCTAAGAAAACGAATACCTTTTACATTTTTATCAGTATCAGATAGTTTTGTAATAGTTTGCCAGGAGCCATCAGAACTGCCATCATCAATAAAGATGATTTCATAAGAAAAAGAATTAGATTGCATTACACGAAGTATCCAATCATATAACTCTTGTAAGGACTCTTGTTCATTAAGTAACGGTATAACTACGGAGATATTCATCTATTTCAATTCTTCTTTAGTTTTTAGTACAGAACCCGCAATGAGAGATATGATTGAACCTAAAAAGATAAACCAAATGGTATACATAATAACTCCAATATACGACTTACTAGTGTCTTGATTTTTGAGATTTTCTGTAACCTGTTCTAGCTGCTCAGGAGAAAATTGCTCCGTAAATTTAAGTGTCATTGTATTTTGAAACTCTGGATCTATATATTGGTCATATATAAATGCCATTACACAGTATAACAATCCTACGATGCCCATGATACTAATGCCAACTTTCAAAGCATCAAAAATAGTAAAGATGTTTTTTACTTTTTTATATTTTTTAATCGTATAAATAATAATAATAACTTCTAAGATAAAAGCTATTAAAAAAGTGGAATAGTATATAATAGGAGCTGTATCAAGTATTCTTGATACATAATCTAACAAAACTCTTACGATTCCAGATATAATTGCAATTCCTAAAATGTAAGTAATAAATTTTTTCTGAGATTCCCCCATTAGCATTTTAATGAAAATTAAGGACAAATATAGGTAATCCATGTGTAGAAAATCTTATTCTAAAATACAAAAGTGGGTTACTCGGAAGGAACCCACTTTTGTGTATTTAGTCAACCTTGTTGAACTTAGTATAAAGGTTCATTCTTTCTTATTGCGAGACAAGCAAGTAGTCCAACGATGATGTAGAATACCATGCCACCAGCCCAGTTTTTTAATTGAGTTGCAACTCCAAAAGTATTTTGTTCTTCCATTTTAGTAATGGTTTCATCAATTGTTTCTTGGGGTGCTCCAAACCGCTCCATCATCTGCACGGTAACTTCGATAGATCTTTCTTTGATACTTTCGGCAGCTCCGGTATCGATAACAGTAAAAATTAAGATTCCAACCACCATACTTATAAGGGTTCCTATAACTATGGTTAGAAAATAGGAAGTAAAAGCACTTTTGTAAGAAATATATCCACCTAATAATTTTCTACTTTTAATCGCAGAAATAATCCCAATGGTTATGGTAATACCTAATAATACTAACAATAACCACCATTGCGTAAATATATCCTGATAAGCAACATATCCAATAACAGTAATTAAAGATAGTATAACACCAAGGATAAGACCTTGAGTAATTGCAGTAGATTTAACAGATTTTTCCATAGTATTTAGTTTTGGTTATTTATAAACCATAAGTATATAAAATTACTAAATTGTTACATTTAGCATAGGAAAAAAAGAATTTTAATTAAAATCAACAAAAAAATAACATTGCTATTGCAAATTTAAAGAATATGATTAAATTTGCACCTCGAAAAAATGATAAGATAATTAAGATGAGAAAAGATATTCACCCAGAAAATTATAGACTAGTTGCCTTTAAGGATATGTCAAATGATGAGGTTTTTTTAACTAAATCTACTGCGAATACTAAAGAAACACTTGAGGTTGATGGTGTTGAGTATCCGTTGGTAAAATTAGAAATTTCTAGAACCTCTCATCCTTTCTATACAGGTAAATCTAAACTAATTGATACGGCAGGACGTATTGATAAGTTTAAAAATAAATATGCTAAGTTTAAAAAGTAATTTAGTATACAAGAATTATTTAAAGCCTTTCTGTAATGAAAGGCTTTTTTGTTTTTAGATCTTACCGTATTTTTGATAAGCTAAAATTATCAGGCTAACTTATGAGATGAGCCATAATAATTAAGTTGGTGTCAACTTGAATGTTAATGGCGAATTCTATCTGACTATAAAAAACAATAAATAAAAACAGATGAATTATATCCTTTTTGACGGATCTTCCAGAAATGCATTATTACCTTTTACCTATACCAGACCGGTTGCCGATATTAGAATAGGGATTTTGACCATTCGTGAGAAATGGGAAAAATATTTAAGCAGCACAACGTCTACAGTTACTGAAGACTATCTTAGTGATAAGTTTCCTATGGTAGAGTTAGAAGAAAATGTAATGATCAATGCTTCGTACCTTCCTACACAGAATCTAGTAAATTTAATTGGTAATCTAAAACCAATGCAGGCTGTTTTTTATAAGGATGAACCTATTGCATTTTATACAAAAGAGGAAGAAGAAGTTGATTTTGATTCATTTGAAGTCATTCAGTATAATTATGATGTTATTACGGTAAAAAATACGTGGGATATTTTTTCAAAAAATGAGCAATCAATTAGAGAAGATTTTGACTTATTGACAAAAGATAGGGAGAGTCAACCTATTCCTGCCAGTAATAATATAATTGCCCCGGAAAATATATTTTTAGAAGAAGGAGCTATATTAGAATTCGCTACACTAAATGCCTCTGGAGGTCCTATATATATAGGAAAAGATGCAGAGATTATGGAAGGTAGTTTGATTAGAGGTCCATTTGTATTATGTGATCATGCAACTGTAAAAATGGGAGCAAAGATATATGGAGGTACTACAATTGGTCCATATTCTAAGGTAGGCGGAGAAATTAGTAATTCTGTACTATTTGGATATTCAAATAAAGGACATGATGGTTTTATAGGAAACACAGTAATAGGAGAGTGGTGTAACTTGGGAGCAGATACAAATACTTCTAATTTGAAGAATAATTATGCCCCGGTACGTCTTTGGAGTTATGAGCAAGAAGGGTTTGCTAAAACAGGATTACAATTTTGTGGATTGATGATGGGAGACCATTCCAAATGTGGAATTAATACGATGTTTAATACAGGTACAGTAGTTGGGGTCAATGCAAATATCTTTGGTAGCGGATTCCCTCGTAATTTTGTACCTAGCTATAGTTGGGGAGGAAGTAGCGGTTTTACTACATATCTTACCAAAAAAGCTTTTGAAGTGGCTAAAGTTGTCATGGCTAGACGTAAAGTAGATTTTACAGAAGAAGATGGGAAAATTTTAACACATATTTTTGAGGATACACAACCATGGCGTAAAAGTTATGATTCATAAAGAATAAGTCCATGTAATGAATTCACATGGACTTATTTTTATGCTTGATAACGTCTTTTAAGAAAGAAAAAAAATTATTTGTTGAAATGAAATTCAACAATATAAGTTTCCAGATCGTCATTATATTCACCTTCTATAATAAGACTTGATTCTGTTATTGTAGCTTTACCATCAAACAGGAGATAGCCATCTTCTTCGAAACCATTTTCTGAAACTCCATTATCTATTTCTGAATATTCGAATTCTACTAATGTCAACCTTCCTTCTTCTTCATCATAAGCCCAGTTTCCTTTGGAAGTATACATTTCTTCTCCTTCTTCTTCAAAAGAGGCAATACAGTTTTCTCTTGTTTGTTGATAGTCTAGATTTGTATAGTTAGATGTTTCGGCATATGAGTATGTGCCATCCGCATTAAAGATAATTGGTAAAGATAAAAGGGTGTCACAGTATGCATTTTCAACGGTTAATTCCATTTCATTTTCACAAAAAACAGTAGTATTATCACATTCTTCTTGACCAAGAGTGTCTTCTGTAATACCGTCCCTGGTTCGTTTAGTATAATTCCAGGTTCCTATAATATTAGGATTCCCTCCCCAAGCTTCAACTTCTACGCAAACTTCTATCGGTTCGCTAATATTGCCATCAGTATCATATATGCAGATAAGGTAACAAAAAGTACCAGCAGAAACAGTGTCTTCAAAATTTACATCAATTTCAATTTCTTGATCGTTTAGTTTACTTGTTTGATGAGTAAGTAGTCTTCTTCTTTTATGATCATTACTATGTGAAGATTTGTTAGATGGGGAAACATCCCAATATTCATCTGCTGTCTCGCCATTATCTTTTGATTTTACCTGAATATACGCTCCGGCATAATTAGCAGGGGCTTCAAAATTAATATTAAATCCATTTTTCTGAAAAGCAGATTGGTTTGTTTGATCCATACTAAAAGTTAACGTTCCATTAGGAGACGGAGCATTCCCGGAAACTCTGTTACCCCCTGGAATAAGAATATTTTTAGAAATGTCAGTTGGGTCTAATGCAATTTCTTCTGTTGGATCTGGAGTAATATTTACAAGCCCTTCTGGGCTTGAGTCATCATCACTACAAGATATGATAAAAAGAAATGCAGATACGATTAGACATAAATAATGTTTTTTCATCAATATAATTTTTAGTTGAAATTTTATTGGCACGAATATAATTAAAAAGAAGTAAAAACAGGTTTAAAATACTTTTTTTATCGATAAAAAGCATTTTTTTAAATATTTTTTCTAAAAAAAGAGATTATTCCTTCTCTTTCCATACGCGTTTTAGTACTAAAAAATTCTGAGGATTATTAGTGAGTCCTTTTACGTTTTTTTGCACAAATCGTGTAACTTGGTCATAATACAAAGGCACTATAGGTGCATGGGCAATAATAATAGAGTCCATTTTTATATAGAGTTCTTCTCTTAGTTTGTTGTCGGTAACAGAGAAACTTTGTTCATATAATCGATCAAACGCATCATTCTTAAAATGTGTGTAATTAGGTCCGTTAGGAGTAAAGTTTTTACTATAAAACGGGGATAAGAAATTTTCGGCATCCGGGTAATCTGCGATCCAACTTGCTCTGAAGGTGTCTAATTCACCGCTCCATTTTTTCTTTCTAATGGTAGATGGCGTCATAACATCTACTATAATGGTAAGCCCTGTTTTTTCCATTTCGCGCTGGATAAACTCGAATAAGCTTTGGTAATTATTGTCTGTTGCAATATGGATTGTAGGTTTTTTATTACCACTTGCCTTGATGTATTCTTTTATAAGGAGTTCTGATTTTTTTGGATTGTATTCGTACCCTTGTTGATTGTTAAACCCAGGTAGTCCTTTGGGTATAAAGCCGCTATTTGCTGGAGAGCCAACCCCATTCTTTAGATAGGTGATCATTTTTTGTCTATCAAATCCGTGATTGATCGCTTTACGGATAAGCTCGGACTTTACCTCGTCTTTTTCTCCATCAAGGTAGAAACCCAAATATTCAGAATTCAGGTAAGAACCTTTAGAGAAATTAATCTTGTTTTTGAATTTTGCCCTTAATTTTCCACTTGGAGTTAGTAATTCATCTTTGTATGATGCATCTAAACTGTTTAGAAAATCTATATTACCTTTGGCAAATTGTAGAAATTCTGTTTGTTTGTCTGGTAAAAATGTTACAGCTACAGCTTCTAAATAAGGTAATTGTGTACCTTTTTCGTCTTTTTCAAAGTATAATTCATTTCGTCTAAGTACTAGTTTTATGTTTTCTTCCCATAATTTAAATTTAAAAGGTCCTGTACCTACCGGGTTAGATCTGAAATTAGTGCCATAGAATTCTACAATTTCTTTGGGAACTACAGAGCAGTAGCGCATACTCATTAAACCTAAAAATGCAGGAAAAGGTTTTTTTAACTGCATGTTAAAGATAGTGTCGTTAATGGCTTTATAAGCAGATACATTATTTAAAACCCAGTTTCCGGGTGACGCAACTTTAGGATCTGTAAGCCTATTAAAACTATACTCAAAGTCTTGTGCTGTTACAATTCTTGTACTGTCCTTTGTTTTAAATTGATGGTGCTTATGGAATTTTACATCATTTCTTAGAATAAAGTTATAAGTCAACATATCTTCAGAAATGCTCCATTTTTTAGCAATATCTGGTTGTATATGCAAAGAATCGTCTAACTGTATCAATCCATTAAATAACTGATTTGTTGCCCAAATAATAGGCGGATTTCTGGCAAAGGCAGGATCTAGTGAATTGATATTGGAGTATTCGTTATATCTAAATATCTGATAGTCTTTTTCCTGGTTTAAAGGGTTTTTACAAGAAACACATGAGGTGCAAAGATAAACCACTGTAAAGTAGTTGATTATATTGCTTAAATGATTAATTTTCAATTTCAGTAAATGGATTATTGTTGGTATCTTTGACGGTTTTTAATCATGATACTGACTAAGATCAGTATCTTTTTGTTAAAAACTAGTATAAATATAAACAGATTTCTGTCTTAACAGGCGTAATAGTATATATATTAATGAGAAAAAAAGTAGCTTTTTATACTTTAGGATGTAAGCTGAATTTTTCAGAAACTTCTACAATTGCCAGAAATTTCACGGATGAAGGTTTTGATCGTGTAGATTTTTCTGAGTCTGCTGATATCTATGTAATAAACACCTGTTCTGTAACAGAAAATGCAGATAAAAGATTCAAAACAATCGTTAAGCAAGCTCAAAAATCAAACCCTGATGCGTTTGTTGCGGCCGTAGGTTGTTATGCTCAGTTAAAGCCAGAAGAATTAGTTGCGGTAGACGGAGTGGATCTTGTATTGGGGGCAACCGAGAAATTTAAAATTACAGATTATATTAATGATCTGTCCAAAAATGAGTTTGGTGAAATACATTCTTGTGAAATAGAAGAAGCTGATTTTTATGTAGGTAGTTATTCTATAGGTGATCGTACCAGAGCATTTCTTAAAGTGCAGGATGGTTGTGATTATAAATGTACCTATTGTACAATTCCTTTGGCAAGAGGGATTTCGCGCAGTGATACGCTAGAAAATGTATTAAAAAATGCCAAAGATATTTCTGAACAGCATATTAAAGAAATTGTATTGACAGGTGTTAATATAGGTGATTATGGGAAGGGTGAGTTTGGAAATAAAAAGCATGAACATACTTTTTATGATTTGGTACAAGCACTAGATAAAGTTGATGGCATAGAGAGATTACGTATTTCTTCTATAGAACCGAATCTTTTAAAGAATAAGACAATTGATTTTGTTTCAAATTCCAGAACTTTTGTACCTCATTTTCATATCCCTCTACAATCTGGGAGTGATGAGATTCTGAGACTAATGCGCAGAAGATACTTAAGTGATGTATATGTGGATAGGGTAAGTAAAATAAAAGATGTAATGCCACATGCCTGTATAGGTGTTGATGTTATTGTAGGTTTTCCGGGAGAGACGGATGATCATTTTTTGGATACATATAATTTTTTGTCAGGATTAGATATCTCTTATTTACATGTGTTTACGTATTCTGAAAGAGAAAATACAATCGCTTCAGAATTAGCAGGAGTAGTGCCACAACATATCCGTAAGAAAAGAAGTAAGATGCTACGTGGATTATCTGTAAAGAAACGGAGGTCGTTTTATGAGAGTCAAATAGGGACAGACCGAATAGTGCTTTTTGAGTCAGAAAATAAGGAAGGATATATTCATGGATTCACAGAAAATTATGTAAAGGTAAAAATGCCATGGGATCCTTCATATGTAAATACACTACATAAAGTAAGACTATCGAATATTGATGATGACGGAATGGTTAGATTTGATTTTTTAGATAACTGAAAAAAAACCTACTATTCAGTAGGTTTTTTAGTTTTACGATATCTTCTTTTCTAAATGTTTATGCCCACAGGAAGTAAATCTTTATATTTTCTTCTGTTTTTTCTCATAAATTTAGCAATAATAGGGCTTGTAGGAACAAGTCGTATATTACGTTCTTCTATAATATTAAAAACAGCTACAATAAAATCTTCAGAATATCCCTTTTCGATTTGTTCTTCACTCATAATGAGTTTGGTAAGGAAAATTTTTCTTTCTTGTTGAGCATATTCAATCTTTGCTTTTTGACCTTCAATAGTGGTTTCGAATTGTCTTAAAAATTCGTTGTCCACGATTTCTAATTCCACATCGCTCATGTTCTCCATATTTTTTTTAATTTAATATTTAATAAAAATTAAAAGGGGCATCATTAATCATAATCCATTTCAGAAATTAAACTATTTACTATGAAATCACAGCTTGTAGAAAATTTCAATTTTTAATTATTGTTTTTTATCCTAACTAGTATTTGTTAGTTAAAAAAAACCCTTTTACAATAATTTAATATGGTGTTTACTTTTTTCTGAAAAAGTATTACTATAATTTTGATGTGCAAAGATAAGAAAATTACAGGTTTAAAAATAAAAACCATTGTTAAAATACCTAATATGGAGGAAGTTACCCACATCTATTTTGTTCCTGGAATGGCCGCAGATGTTTCTATTTTTGAGCATATAGACCTTTCAAAGGATAGATATCAGACACATATGATCCCATGGAAGATTCCTGAGAAAGGAGAACCTATGGATACTTATGCTAAAAGGATGTGCGCAGAAATAACTCATGAGAACATTGTATTAATAGGTGTCTCTTTTGGAGGCATTATGGTTCAGGAAATGAGTAAGTATTTGAAAATAAAAAAATTAGTTATCATTTCTAGTGTAAAAAGCAAACATGAATTGCCGAATAGAATGAAGCTGGCAAGAAAAACCAAAGCATACAAACTTATGCCTACATCAATCGTTTCTAAGATAGATAATTGGGAAAAACTTGCTTTTGGAGATTTTGCAAAAAAGAGAGCTGCCATGTATCAAAAATATTTATCCATCAATGATAAGGTGTATCTTGATTGGGCAATAGAGAAAATTGTTTGTTGGGATCAAGAAGAACCAATACCAAGTATTGTTCATATTCATGGCGATAAGGATATTGTTTTTCCAATTACTCATATAAAAGATTGCATTACCATAGAAAAGGGAACTCATGTCATGATAATTAATCGAGCTAGGTGGTTTAATGAGAATTTGCCAAAAATTATTAGTAATTAATTGTTGATAAATCCATTATTTTACGTTATTTTGGAAACATAGAAATTTATCCCCCGAAATAAAATCTACTTAACGATGAAAATGATAAAAAAAATTTTAGTTTTTTTAGGAGTATTATTTACTTTTGGAATATTGATTAATGCTACACAGAAAGAACCTCAAAAACCTATTGTTCAAGAACTTTTAGAAGAAAAATTAATTAATGATTATAATGTATATGCGGTGCCTATGCCGGATAATCTTAATTTTGCAGGAGAATTGGTGCCTGTAGAAAACCCCGATATTAGAGAGCGAATGGATAGGGAGCTTTTGGTGAATACATATTGGCAATCCAATGGATTGTTGTTGTTTAAACGTGCAAACAAATATTTTCCTATTATTGAGCCTATATTAAAGGAACATGGGGTTCCTGATGATTTTAAATATCTAGCTGTGATTGAGAGTAGCTTAACTCAGGCTGTTTCTCCGGCGAGGGCTACTGGATTTTGGCAGATATTAAAGAATACTGGTAGAGAATATGGGCTAGAGGTTAACCAAAATGTGGATGAGCGCTATCATATAGAAAAAGCTACAGAGGCTGCCTGTAAATATTTAAAGAAAGCAAAAAAACGTTTTGGAAACTGGACACTAGCTGCTGCTGCATATAATGCAGGAAGCGGCGGTATTAATAAACAATTACAGCGTCAAAATGCAAAATCATATTATGATTTATTATTAGGACAAGAAACAGGAAGATACGTTTTTAGAATTGCAGCTGTTAAGGAGATTCTGAGTAATCCTAAGAAATACGGGTTTAATTTTAAAGATGAAGATTTGTACGAATATATTCCTACCTTTACTGTTTTTGTAGATGAACCTATTGTAGACTTTAATGAATTTGCTGCAAAATACGGTATTAACTATAAGATTTTGAAGCTCCATAATCCCTGGCTGAGAGAGGCACATCTTAATAACGCTTCTGGAAAAGAATATTTGATAAAAATCCCAAAAGACGGTTATTATAAAACGAATGTTGGTCAATAATAGTTGTACATCAAAATACACGATTAGATCCAGAAGTTTTTACAAATACAAATAGTGCACAATAAAGACTATTAATCTATCCAGTGTAGCATATAGATACATCTGTTTTTTGAAAACGTAATATCGATACAATCACAATTGTTTTGCAGGTGGTTATTGGTTTACCGACGGCATTTTGAATGGAATAAAGGGAATAGGAGGGAGTGTTGTTATGATACTGTTTTATCTTATGGTGTTGTCAGGTTTTACTTAGCACAGGCTAAATGTACGAGCCTTGCTGTATTCTCTGTTCCCGTAACACTATTTTTGGCTGCTTTTAATATAATAAGGAAGGATATGTAAACTGAAAATTTGCTGTAATCATAGTAATTACATTATCTGAATTGGATAGGTATGCTATTCTTATATTTTAAGAAGATAATCTTGGAAGTAAACTCACAATTTCTATAAATCAAATACTGCTTTAAAAAATATTTGGAGGAGTTTTTTTTAATAGTAACATTAAAATGATTTTTGAAAAATGAGTTATTCTCTATCGTTATCTGAACTGGATAGACGCACTGTTCTTAGGTGTTTGTAAAAATTTAAGAATCCCGATGTTTTACCATAATTTAGGGGTGTAGTACACTATCAATTTAACTGGATTTACCTTTTTTGATTGTCTATCGAGTCTTTTTCTCTTCTATATCGCTCATATTCTTCATCAATATCGCGTTCTTCTCTCGTTCTTTTATCTTCCTCATTAAGCTCATTTTCTTTATTAGTCTCTGATTGATTCAGATCTAAATCTGTTATCAAAAGAGAAACACCTTTAGAAAGTGAGTTGTAATGAATAGAATAGGAGTTACTAAGCGTTTCACTAGAATGATGCGTAACAATTTTTCGGATGTCTAAAAGTTTTTTATCAGCATCCAAAAAATACATCATAGGAAAGCCTAATGAATGCTTGAGATTATTGATGATGTATGAATTCTGATTGGTTTTTTCATTGACATAGAGCAAATGTGCATTTTGGCTATATTCGTTCTCTTTTTCTTTAAGACTTTCTCTAGTATCCCAGAACAATACAACAAAATCAATCTGATCGTGGAACTTGTCTATTAAATCATTTAAAGCAGGAATCTCTCCAACACCAGGGACACACCAGGTAGCATAGGTAATAAGAAATATCGGTTTTTCAAATGTAGAAAAATCAATAGGATCTCCTTTGGTGGGACTCATACTAAAATTATCCATGTATGTTCCTTTGAGGTGGTTATCAACCAAAGAATCAAATAAAAACTGAGCATATTCCAGATCCTGATCTTTATATGCTTGATTACTTTTTTGATTATACTTCTTAATATGAGCGGCAATACCCACAGAAAAAGGAATTTTTCTTTCGGGTTGCCCAAAAGTATTTCCAAAATATAAAAAGAGTATTCCTAGAATTAAAATTTTCTTCATTACAACTTAATTATGGTAGCTAATGTACTATAAAGTCTTTAGAAATTACAGCTTCGGTTCATTAAAACCTTACATTTTGCAGTAGACCTTACTTTCTTTTTGTTTTCTAAAACTAATTGATAACGCAATTTTAGTAGCAATTAGTGTGCCTAAATCTTTTTCATTTGTTGCTTCATCATGGAGATTTGGTCTTTCAGCATCCCATGTTTATCTAGTTTTTTTGCCTCAGTAAGCAATAGTTGTGCCTCTCTCTTCCTTCTTTTAGTCATGGCTATACCTGCTAGATTAAGCTTTGCAACGGCTAGATCTTGATTCATTGACAACCCAAGTTTAATCGCTTTTTTTAAATATTTTTCTGCTTGTGTAATATTAGTCTGCGATAACATGATACCCAAAAGATAATTATAATATCCGTGTTGCTTTGTAGTCAGAGCAGTTTCCGGATTCTTAATTTTATCCAACCATTTTTTGGCTCCGGGAAAATCTTGTTTACGCAATCTTAAAAATGAAATAAGAATGAATTCGTTTTTAAAATATAAAAATATAAAAAATAGAGCTAGTAAAATAAGCATGATGCCATTACCAATATATCCTTCTATCATTTGCCAAATGGCTATTCCAATGATTAATGCCGCAATTACTAATTTAATATTTTTATTGTACATGAAATGTATTATTTTTTTATCGCGGCAAAGGTAATAAAAACAATTAAAAATATTTTGATAATTAGGTTTGTGAAAGTAAAAACTCTTCGTATATTTGCCCGCAGTTTTGGGATGAAGGCCCATCAGTATTAAAATATAGGTTTCAAGAAGATAAAGAAATATAGATAGCAATGAAAAGAACGTTTCAACCATCGAAGAGAAAGAGAAAAAACAAACACGGTTTTAGAGAGCGTATGGCTTCTGCTAATGGTAGAAAGGTATTAGCTCGCAGAAGAGCTAAAGGTAGAAAAAAGCTATCTGTTTCTTCAGAACTAAGACATAAGCACTAATGATTGTAGTGTAATGAATGATATATAAGGTGTTACTTTTTTAGAGTAACGCCTTTTTTTATATCCGATCCTAAAAATATTTTAAAATTTCAATACCGTTATCAAATGCCTAAAAACGAAAAACTCAAAAGTATATTGATCATAGGATCAGGTCCAATTGTAATAGGACAAGCATGTGAGTTTGATTACTCCGGATCGCAAGCGTTACGTTCACTTCGCGAAGATGGAATAGAAACAATATTAATTAATTCTAATCCTGCTACCATAATGACAGATCCGTCTATGGCGGATCATGTGTATTTAAAACCTTTAAATACCAGATCAATTATACAGATTCTGAAAGATCACCCTCAGATCGATGCTGTGTTACCGACTATGGGAGGACAAACAGCGCTGAATTTGTGTATAGAAGCGGATGAAAAAGGAATATGGAAAGATTTTGATGTAGAAATTATTGGCGTTGATATAGATGCTATTAATATTACAGAAGACCGGGAACAGTTCAGAGAGTTAATGCTTAAGATTGGCATTGGAATGGCACCACAAGCTACTGCAGGATCATATCTCAAAGGAAAGGAGATTGCTCAGGAGTTTGGTTTTCCACTAGTAATTAGAGCATCTTATACGTTAGGAGGGGCTGGAGCATCTTTTGTGTATAAAGAAGAAGATTTTGATGAATTACTGACTCGTGGATTAGAAGTGTCGCCAATTCATGAAGTTATGATTGACAAGGCATTGATAGGATGGAAGGAATATGAATTAGAATTACTGAGAGATGCCAATGATAATGTAGTTATTATTTGTGCCATCGAAAATATGGATCCTATGGGTATCCATACAGGGGATTCTATAACCGTTGCTCCGGCAATGACACTTAGTGATAAAACATATCAACGTATGCGTGATATGGCTATTCATATGATGCGTAGTATTGGTGATTTTGCCGGTGGATGTAATGTGCAATTTGCAGTAAGCCCTGATGAGAATGAAGAGATTATAGCCATAGAAATTAATCCACGTGTATCTCGTTCTTCTGCATTAGCCTCTAAAGCAACAGGATATCCAATAGCAAAAATTGCTGCAAAATTAGCAATAGGATATACACTAGATGAATTAGATAACCAAATTACAAAGTCTACCTCTGCTTTATTCGAACCTACATTAGACTATGTTATTGTAAAAATACCACGTTGGAACTTTGATAAGTTTGAAGGATCTGATCGAAGATTGGGGCTACAAATGAAATCTGTAGGAGAAGTGATGGGGATTGGTCGTTCTTTTCAGGAGGCATTGCATAAAGCTACGCAATCTCTGGAGATAAAACGCAATGGTTTGGGAGCTGATGGCAAAGGATATAAAGATTATGATCAAATAATAGAAAAACTTACTTATGCCAGTTGGGATAGAGTATTTGTAATCTATGATGCCATACAAATGGGGATTCCTTTAAGTAGGATTTATGAGATCACAAAAATTGATATGTGGTTCCTGAAACAATATGAAGAATTATATTTTTTAGAAAAAGAGATTACTACCTATACAATTCAATCATTGACCAAAGAGCTTATTCTTGAGGCAAAACAAAAAGGATTTGCAGACAGACAAATTGCTCATATGTTGGGATGTTATGAAAGTGAAGTATATGCCAAAAGAGAAGAACTTGGAATTAACAGGGTGTATAAATTGGTAGATACCTGTGCAGCAGAATTTAAAGCTAAAACCCCCTATTTTTATTCAACTTTTGAAGCAGCTGTAGAAACTCCTGAAGGTAAAACATATGTTGCGAATGAAAGCGTAGTTACTGATAAGAAAAAAATTGTAGTATTAGGATCTGGTCCTAATAGAATAGGTCAGGGGATCGAATTTGATTACTGTTGCGTTCATGGAGTATTGGCTTCTGCAGAATGTGGATACGAAACCATTATGATTAACTGTAATCCTGAAACAGTTTCTACTGATTTTGACACAGCTGATAAACTATATTTCGAGCCAGTTTTCTGGGAACATATATATGATATCATCCGTCACGAAAAACCGGAAGGTGTGATTGTTCAATTAGGAGGGCAGACGGCTCTAAAATTAGCAGAGAAATTAGATCGTTACGGAGTTAAAATTATTGGGACTACTTTTCAATCATTAGATTTAGCCGAAGATAGAGGAAGTTTTTCAACATTATTAAAAGAGAACAATATTCCGTATCCTGAGTTTGATATAGCAGAAACTGCCGATGAAGCTTTGGAAGTAGCGGATCGATTGGATTTTCCGATATTAGTAAGACCTTCTTATGTATTAGGAGGGCAAGGAATGAAAATTGTTATAAACAGACAAGAATTAGAGGAACATGTAGTAGACTTATTGCGTAAAATACCAAACAATAAGTTGTTACTGGATCATTATCTGGATGGCGCCATTGAGGCAGAAGCAGATGCGATTTGTGATGGCGAAAATGTGTATATTATAGGTATTATGGAGCATATAGAGCCTTGTGGAATACATTCTGGAGATTCTAACGCTACATTACCACCGTTTAATCTTGGTGAGTTCGTAATGCAGCAAATAAAAGACCACACTCATAAAATAGCATTGGCTCTTAATACTGTAGGATTAATTAATATTCAATTCGCTATAAAAGATGATATTGTATATATAATTGAAGCGAATCCCAGAGCATCCAGAACAGTTCCTTTTATAGCAAAAGCATACGGTGAGTCGTATGTGAACTATGCAACTAAAGTAATGTTAGGAGAGAAAAAGGTAACTGATTTTGATTTTAAACCACATTTAGATGGATTTGCTATTAAGCAACCTGTGTTTTCTTTTAATAAATTTCCGAATGTAAATAAAAAGCTGGGACCAGAGATGAAAAGTACGGGAGAGAGTATTTTGTTTATCGATGACCTTAAAGATGATCAATTTTATGATTTATATTCAAGAAGAAGAATGTATTTAAGTAAATAATTTCAATAGCTTTTATAAGATCACATAACATAGCCTGAGATATTCTTTTATTCCTGACAAAGATTTTGATTTACAGGTTTTTTAATCTTTTTGATACTGAACTCATCTTGGGTAGTGGTTTGACCTACAAAATTTACATTTTGCACACTAATTTTGTTGTTTTTTTTAACCGTAGCTATGACTATGCTAAAAAAACCTATTTCATTATAGTACAAAAGCCAAATTTTTCGATTGAAAACCACTGCTCAAGATAAATTCACTAATTTTATTTTAAAATAAATCTGTACAGCATGTAATTTTCATAAAACTAAATATATTATTTTCAATAACACCTCATTTGTATAGCTTTGAGGTGTTTTTTTTTTTTTTTTGTCTTATGATTTGGTGCTTATATCGATCTGTTTTAAACTATGTATTGATTTTTTAAAGAGTTATTTTTTGTTTTATGCTGCTGAAATATACTGTTTTGTATTATTCTGTTAATAGATTGTGATATTTTTTTAGTGACGAGATATATGTTTTAATTGTTGATTATTAATAAGATATAAATGATTTGAATGGAGTTTTTTAAGATAATTATGATACTTTTGTGGTTTGTAAGTTTTTTAATACAAGTTAGTGTAATTTTTTTATAATGTATTCGACATAACAATCTTGAGATTAAATTAAATATTTGATTCTCTAAAAAACATATTTTCTTTTGAATATTTTTTAAATATATAAACATAAATAGAACTCATCTTGACTTTTTATTTCCTAAAAAATAAAAAGTCAAGATGAGTTCATGAAAAATAATTATATACCCTTTTTAAAATCCTGAAAACTATGAATTTAAAAATTACTCTTTTTACATTTTTATGTCTTAGCTTCTCTGCATTTGCGCAGGTTGAAGTCGATGTTAATTTTGATTTGCGTCACGTTGTAGGAGGTCAAGATACTTTTGATCGAGAAAAATTTATTGTGATCCATGCAGATGCCACTGAGAATGATTATAACGTAGAGCTAGGAAAATTAGATAGTCTTTTAACTCGTTATGATGCACATTATGGCCGAGAAGCAGGGCGTATGCGATTTCTTGCAAGTCAGGTATCTGAGGATCCCTCAAGACCAGGGTTTGCAAACCCTTCTAGTATTACTTCTGCCGGGAATCAATTAAATACGAATTACAATCTTTTTCAGCCAGGAAAGCATGCAACACAGAATAAAGGTCGTGTAATAACAGCAGCACAAGACCGTCCTTTCTTTCCTGATGGAACTTCTGCCGGAAATTTTGCTTTTTCACAAGCAGATGGTCCTGCAGATGATGATTTTGGTACGGCAACTGGAGAATTTATGGCGTTGTTTTTAAGAGACGGCTACGGAGATAATCCGACAAGTGGTGCAGATGGCCCTCCAAGACCTACCTGGATAGAGGTTATTAACGAACCCTTTTTTCCTTTAGTAGATTTTACGCAAGGAGCACCAGCAGCCTCTACCGAGGAAATTTTTGAATTACATAGAACGGTAGCCAAAGAAATAAAAGCAGTAAACCCTGATGCACTTGTAGGAGGTTTTACAAACGCATTTCCGGATTTACAATTTTTTGGTAAAGATGCAGGAAACCAGCAGTTGTTTGGGCAATGGGAAGAACGATGGAAACGTTTTATTGATGAGGTAGGAGAAGATATGGATTTTTATTCGATACACTTATATGATTTTCCTAGTATACAAGGAAGTGAAATACTGCGTAAAGGAGGTAATATCGAAGCGACCCTCGATATGATTGAGCATTATAATACCATACAGTGGGGAAGTGTGAAGCCTTGGGTAATTTCGGAATATGGCTCTCAATTAAATGATTTTTTTGGTCAAAACTGGTCTCCTGGGAGAGATTGGTTTATGTTACGAGCTTTTTCTTCTATGATGATGCAATTTATGGAACGACCAGACGTAATTGAGAAAACGGTTCCTTTTGTTTTGGCAAGAGCAGAGTTTTTATATGCAGGTGCAGGTGTTCCAGGATTTGTATATCCCTGGCGTATGATGCGAAGAGCAGAAGAAGCACCAGCTCCGACTGGAGGAGGGCTTACTCAAGCCAATTTATTTCCTGCTTTTCCTAATTTTACAGCTCCGGTTGATCAGGAATATGATTTTACAGAGATTATTAAGTTTTATGAACTATGGGCTGATGTAAATGGTACACGTGTTGATACCAAGTCTACAGATTTAGATTTGATGGTAGATGCCTATGTAGATATTCCTAACAGCAAAGCCTATTTAATTTTGAATAGCCTTGATGAAACTGATTTGACTGTTAACTTAAATGAAAAAGGAGTAGATCTCGCAAATGTAACAGGAGTAAATATTAAGCAGTTATTCCTGGGAGCTGATGGTAACCCAACACTCACCTCAGAAGATTTCACTGCAGTTCCTGCAACCGTTACTTTGAGGGAAGAAGCGAATATGATTATTGAATATAGTTTTGATCAAACTCCAGTAGTTGATGAAACCTCTACAGAACAAAAAATATATGCAACAACATATAACCAGAATATTGTAGCCAACCAACCTATTACATTCACGATACCGGGAGTAAGTCTTGGGACGCAAGGTGAGGCAGTGTTACGTTTAGGTATAGGAAGACTTATCAACACTCAACTTATTCCTGTGGTTACAGTAAATGGTACTCAAGTTTCAATTCCTGCAGATTATAGAGGAGATACGCAGGATGATAGAGTAAATAGAGGAGATCAAAACATATTTTTTGGAATGTTAGAAGCAGATGTGCCCTATAACCTTTTAAATGCAGGGGATAATACAGTGGTTGTGACATTTCCTGATAATGGAGGTGCTATCAGTAGTTGCGCACTGCAGACATTTGATTTTACAAGAGAAGTCATTCGTACATCGGACATATTGTCTACCCCTGATATTGATAATCCAGAAAGTAAAATTTCTGTGTACCCAAATCCAACAAATAATCAATTACATATTTCCGGTAAATTTGATAATTGGAAGATATATAATGTGTTAGGATTCACTGTGAAAGAAGGTGAAGGTGCTGCAATAAATGTTACTGATTTAGCTACTGGATTGTATTACGTCTCTTTTGATAATACAGCTAATAAAGTATTGAAATTCATGAAAAATTAACGAATGGTTGGTTTTGAATAGTAAATTCTTAAAAAGATTATTTATTAAAGATACCAAAAAGACAAGTTATACGATTTGTGATTAAAAAATTCGTATAAATTCATTGAATTATTTTTTCTTTATGCAAGGCAAAAAAATCAAGCATAGCTATAGCTACGGTTTATTTTTTAAACGAAGTAGAAAGGAAAAAGAAACGATGAATATGCGAAATTTTTAGTTATAAATCGTATTACATCTTAAGATGTGGCTTGTCTTTTTATTTTAGGAACTATTTTTTAGATATTAACATTCTCAAATGAAATTACGTAAGCATCCGAGCAACTACAGGCTAAGATTTATTTTATATCCAGGTAGCAGTTGATGAAGCTTTTGTATGCTGTGCTTCGGTATTCGCTGGAGTGTCTCTTCTAACCATTCTCTGGGATTGATATTTTGCATTTTGCAACTTCCAAAGAAAGAATATAGCATTGCAGCATCCTGTGCTGCTTTGTGTGACCCGCAGAAGAGATAATTTTTTCTTCCGATTGGCCAGCCTCTTTGAAGTAGAACACACCTTTAGAGCACTTAAGAGCCAATTAGAAATACGTCCTGTATTCCACTGTATTGACCAAAGGATAAAGGGCATATTGCTATGTGCTTTATAGCATTTACATTTGTAAATCACTTAAAAAACGCTACCAAGCTTCAATATAGAACTCTAGTAAAGGCAATTGATACTATGCCAGGTCTCTGAAATCAAAGATGATAAAGTAACCTCTACTGTATACCTACACTCTAGAATAAGCCAGCACCAACAAATAATCATCGACAAACTTAAGCTCAAAGTGCTAAACGATACAATAGCTCAAAAATCTATAACTCAATATTTTAAAAAATAAGGTAGTGCATCTTGTTTTTTTTTTTTTTTAAAAGAACTCATTATCAGTATATTAATTGTTTAAACTTTCAAAGTCAAGAAGGTTCTAAGGTTTTTGATTTGATTTGAAAAATATAGTTTTTCTCACCAAAAACTTTTTTCTCTAAAACGGTATCGAAAACAAGGTTTGATTTAGTAGCTATAACTTTTATATAATCGATTTTACAGTCTTCAGAAAGAATCATATATATATTAAAACTAGTATTTATATGATTAGTAAGTTGTTTAAAAAGCTTTTTAAAATATTCAAAATCTTCTCCACAAAACCAAGCTTGTTCCTTTACATTTTTAGGAATTTTCGGATAATAAGGAGGATTAATGATAATATAGTCAAAAATCCTGTTTTCGATATTGTTAAACAAATCAGAATGGATAAGTTCTACTTTTAGACTATTTCGATGACTATTTTTTTTTAAATATTCCAGTGCTGTTTGATTAATATCTGTTGCTATCACTGTAGCCCCTTTTTTTGAAGCAAATAAAGAGATAATACCAGAGCCACAACCTAGCTCTAATACAGTTTTGTTATTTAGTTTTATTAGGGATAAAAAATCAAGTAATATTTTTGTACTTATGGTTAGTTGAGGAGGAAAAACATCTGGATGTACTATAACAGTGATATCATCATAACTGTACTTTCTAGGTTTCAAATAGAATAATTTTAAACCTAATTTTAGAAAGAAATGTAGTGTTTTTTTTATTAGATTTCTCATTTATTCTGAGTAAAACCCTTGAATTTCAGGTTGGCGGTATTTCCAGATTTTATGCAAAACTTTTATCTCGTATGGAAATCGATACCATCCAAATTTAAATCGATATCCGGAAACTAGTTTTAATATTTTTTTTTTATACCCTATTATTTTAAAATCCGAAGCCGTAGGATAGTATCCATTAAGTACGGTTTCAAAATTTTTTATAGTATCTACCATTTTTGGAGTTAGCCATGGAGTTAAGGGGTTTTTTCGGAGATCAAATTTTTCCCAACTTGGAGAAATCCATTCATCTAATGTTTTTGGGAACGAAAAACCAGCATCAATAATTTGTTGATATAACTCTGAACCTTCTGTAGGTACCGGACTGTATAAATATATAATGATTTCTGCATTCGGGTTAATTTTTTTTATCTTTTTGATAAAATTGATATCCCATAGTATTTGATCATATACTTTTTTCTCTGTTTCTGCTGGTAACCCCAAAACAAATGATAATTCGGGAATGATTTCTACTTTTTTCATTCTTAAAACGAATTCTTCAATCATTTTACCAGTTTGAGTACCTCCTTTGTTCATTTGTTTTAGCACATCATCATTCCCTGTTTCTGCACCTAAAAAAAACATAGTACATCCTGCTTTTCGCATTAGTTTTAGATCTTTGTCGCTGTATTGATTGATAGTGTCAATTCTACCTTCTCCCCACCATTGGATGCCATCATCCTTTATTAATTCGGCAAATTCCAAAACACGTTTTTTAGATGTAAAAAAATTATTATCATGAAACTCTATTGCATCAATATCATAATGATTTTTAAAATATTTAATATCCTTATATATTGTTTCAGCAGATTTGGCTTTCCATCTGGCATTATAAATAGGGACAACTGCACAGAAAGAACATGTAAAAGGACACCCCATGCTAGAATGATAGGCAAGTGTTTTATTACCTAAAAAAGTTTTAGCCAAATAGTTTTCTATTGGATAAAATGTGTTGAGATATTCGTAAGGCAATGGAGGTAAACTATCCTGATCTAATAAGGCTTCTTTTACAGTATGTATTATTTTTTGATTATGATCCTGATATATCAGATTTTTTATAAGTAATAATGCGTCGGTTTTTTTATTTTCTAAAACATCGATTAGTTCTGGAAAAGTATTATCTCCAGGACCATTTACAATATAATCTACATATCCGGAGGTTATAGATACTTTATATTGATTAGATGCAAAATATCCTCCCCAAATCACAATACTTTCAGGATAATCTTCCTTTATTTTTTTTGAAAAAGGAATTGCCTGTTTTAGCTGAGGTCCCGGCATTACTGTAGAACAAAGGTATTTGAAGTCACCAGTTTTAAAATAAGTATTTATGGTTTCCCAAGGATTATTTTCTAAATTACCATCTACAAAAACATATTCGTACTTGCCATGAATTGCAGCACCCACTTGTAAAATAGTATTGGGTATTCGATGTTTAGCATTAGCACTTCTGGGATTAAATATGATGATTTTATTTTTCAACTTCAAATTCTTTTTTTAAATTTAAAATAGCTATCGGCAATAGTAACACGATTAATGGTAAAAACAAGCGTAATTCAATAATTGAACCCATAATATAGTGAATTATCATAAATGGAATTATCGTAAGAACAATTGCTTTTATTTGTATAGATTTTTCCATTATCTTTTTTAATGAAAGATACAGAATAGGTAACAATAGAACAAGTAAGTGTAAGTTATATTCCAAAGCCCGACCAATAAAGTCTAGATGAAATCCGGGGAAATTGGTTTTTAAATTTGAGAAGTCGGGATACGACCCTTGCGGAACATCCATTAAAAATCGAATAGAAAGATAAGTCAAAACCCCCATTGCATTGATCCATATTAATGGTAAGTATTTTTTATTTTTGAAAAGCAAAAAAGAAAAAGGAAGTAGCAAAATAAGAGGTGTTTCTCTATTCAAAATACTTAGGGCCAATATACAACCGAAGAAAAGCCATTGTTCCCGTTTGGCAAGCACTAATAATCCAATCATGAACAGTACATTTAGAATATCCTGTGTTTCAATAATAATTATACCAATTACCTGTGTTTGAATAATTGCAATGTAAAAGGACAGAATTAAAGCTGTCAAAAAAGCTATAAACGGAGAAACAAATTGTCTGCTATATATAGTAAACCAATGTAGGGTGAAATAGATGAATAGGATATTTAGAATAAAAGCAAGGTTTATCGGCGTAAAACTAGTAATGGTTGCTATCAAATCAATAAGGTTTACTATTAGAAAACGATATGAATATGGAGCTTCAATACTTTGATCTAAAATCCCATCATACATAAGATAAAATCCATTTTTCATATAATTAGTTCCGATTCGGTTGTCTAATGTCAAAGGAGTTTTATCTATAAGAGCAATAAGAATAGAAACACAAACAAAAGTTAGGTGTTGTATGTAGCTGGTTTTTTTCAATCTTTTAGTTTTAGATTAAATAGGCTTTCTATATATGGCATAAAGATAATCTACTTCTGTTATTTTAATTTTTGACAAAAATGATTTTAATAGAAGTCTTTTATAGCGTTTTAACACAAACCTTCTTTTCTTTAAAAAAGCAAGATCTTCCTTATCCGTATATCCCTTAAAAGGAACAATGAAAAGTGAGGTGTTGTATTTTTTTTTAAAAGTCTTATCAGTTTTTTCGAGATGCGATTGTATTCTTTTGGGGTTATTAGTTAAACTAATTCCTGTAATAATAAGAATCCCGTTATCTTTAAGCATTTTTTGTAAAGATTTAATTTGTTTTTTTTGATCTTTAAAATACGGAAAACACCTATTCAGGATAATGATATCGAATTTTGATTTAAAAATAGAAATATGCTCAATCGGAGCCTGAATTGCCAAAAACTTATCCTTATAATATGTTACGGTTTCTAAGCCATCAAAAGCTGCAGTAAAATAGTCTATAGCAATAACATCATTTTTTAATTTGGCAAGATTGTGAGACAACCACCCATTCCACGCTCCTACGTCAAGAATATCTAATTGTTTTTGTTTACCTATTAAGGAAGTAATTATTTTAAGGTCTTGAACCCTAAGTTTCCACAAATCCTTATCAAAGTCGACGTTTGGAAGGTTATTTACATTAGAAGCATTAATGTTTTGAATTTGAGAAGCTCTAAAATGCTCGAATTTTTCAAGATAATTGTCCAATTTCTCTAAGGATGTTTTTTCCATCAATTTATACACTCCATTTTTACAAAAGAAGGTATGATTATTACTGCACATCATTTTCTGATCGGTAATTAATATCTCAGATTTGCAAACTGGGCATTGAAGTTCTACCATAGGTTTTATATAAAATTAGAATCAGCCATTGAGTGATACATACACCAATAAAAACTCCTGTAATATCATAATAATAAATTAGACATAAAATAGTAATTAAATTAACAAATGCTCCCATAAAATTAATAGCCATTACTCTTTTTTCTTTTCCTGTTTTATATAATTCCATAATGTGAATCATATATAAAAAGGATGGAATGGAGCTTAATCCTCCAAGCAAATAAATTTCATAGTTAATATCTAAATTTACGACTCTTTCTAAGATAAACCTTATGATTAGAGTTCCTGTAATAACAATCGGAAAGGAAAATAAGGCTAAAAGAGTTTTTAATTTTTTTATATTGTTTTGTGGCATCCTGAAAATGTGTTTCATAAACGGTATTACTATAAATCCAGAAACTGCCTGAAGCATCAAAAAAGCAGTTATTAGTAGTTGGTATTCTGATAGCCTGGTTTTTGTAAGAAATACACTCACAATATATAAGTCTATTTTTGATTGTAACCAACCGCTGAATCCTATTAGAAAAAATGGAAATCCTTGTTTAATCTCTATAAATGAAACGTAATAAGAAAAATCTTTCCTGTATAACTTAAGATTACTGGCAAGAATAATAATTTTTATACTATTGGCAATTATATATGCTTGTAAAAATATTACTAAATCAAAGGTGTTGTAATAGAAAATTACACTAATAATGATTAAAAAGCCAACTGTTTCTGCAAGAAGTTGTTCTCCGAATCGCTGGTGATAAACAACTACACTATCCATGCTAGAATAACAATGAATTAGTACGACCAAAATTGTAGCGTATAAAGCTGTTGTGAACGGAAAAAAGAAAAATAAAACTCCAGAAAAAGTTAAGAAAATGCTTCTAATCAAAAAACTAGAATAGAATATATAATGCAATCTGGAAGGTTGTTGAGTATATTTTCTTATTAAATATTCTCTGTTACCCCAGTTGATAATAAATGAAATAAAGAAGATCCATAACATCACATTTATAAGAATACCCCAATCTTCCTTTCCAAAATATTTTATTCCAAGAATAGCAATTAAAAAATTAAAAACAGGGCTAGAAAACCCTTTTAGCGTATTAATCGAAATGGTTATTAATTTACGCATGTATACAACTTTATATAAGACGTAACGGTTTTCTGCTCAGGGCTAAGTAAAATACGCTCTTTTTTAGTTTCAACTCCAGATAATAATTGAATACAATTTGAAATCATTTGCTCTCGGTTATTACTGATTTTCCAAGCCTTGATTTGGGTGGCAATTCCTACATCAAATGAAACGATAGTCATCCCTGAATATAAAGCTTCTACAAATACATATCCAAAGGATTCATAACTGCTGGTATGAAGAAAAAAATTAGATTTCGACATCTTAAAAAGTACATCTGTTCTGGGTAAACTTTTACATAAAAGAATGTTTTTTTGAAGTCCTTTTTCTACAATAATTCTGGACAACTTCTGGTATTGATCTCCATCGCCAATAATCTCGGTCTTAAGCTCTGGAAAATCCTTCACAAGTAAAGAAACTATTTCAATAAATTCTTTAAAATTTTTAACTTTATTTAATGATCCGACTCCAAGAATATCAATTTCATTTTCCATTGATACAGGAAATGAGGAAGTATCTATTGACCATGGAATAACAGCAGAATTTATTTTATGCGTTTTGTAAAGTGTTTTTTGATGATTTATAGAGAGCGTAATTATCTTAGTCTTTTTATTAATTAAAAATCGTATATATCGATTTTTTAAAGCATCTTGTCCCATGACCGTTACAATATGTGGGATGTTATATTTCAATGCAAATTTGTTTCCGATAAAGGAGCATTCTCCTATCCAAAGGCTATGTATTGCATCAATAGGATTTTGAAGATGTATTTTTTTTAATGTAAGGAGTGCTTTTTGCCATACCCATGGTTTTTTAAGATGTTGATTCCTGCCATTTAGAGGTATTACATTGATTCCATACCATTTATAAGAGTCTTTTATAAATGGAAATTGAAAAGTAATAATGGTTATAGAAGTTTGTGGTAAAGTTTTTTTTAGTGATTTGAGATACACCTGCAATGCGGGAATAGTGGTAGAGTCATCTTCATTTACTGCAAAACCGGGAGTTAAAAAAACAATATGTGCTATCTCTTTGTTCAAAATGTATCTAAGTCACCAAATGTTAATTTTAATCGATCCAAAGGAAATTGAGAGTCAAAGTTTTTAAAACCAACAGCCCAGGATTCAAATTGCTCAATATTCTGTTTTTCCATCAATTGAGTAATTAGTGTATCTGGCGAAGATTGAAAAATGATTTCGCCAATACCATTTTTGGCAGCAATATCTTTTAGTCCTTTTAGTCCTTTTTGAAATTGTTCTTCAGAAGGAATTTCTATGTCACCAATAAGTAAGCCATTTTTAATTTTGATCCAAAATAAGCACTCTTCAATTCTTACAATAAAATTGTCAGCAAAAGACTTATACTTATAATACTCTATGTTTCTAGAAGTAGAAGTTATATTTCCTTGATCATAAACACTACCTTTAAGAATTTGTTTGGTTTGGTGTTTAGCAAATACTTGAGCAAGATGTTTTTCGAAAACCTGATTTGTGAAATTTACCTTTCTTGCGATTTTCTCAATGGGTATATTAGAAGTTTTAATCTTGAAACCTTGCATGCGTTCTACATATTTCCAATCTAGCTTGTTTATGTAACCATATTCAGAGTTTTGATTTGGAAATCCCCAAACAAATTTAATTCCCGCTTGTTGCAACTGTATATCTGTTAGTTTCCCCAATTTGGTAAATAAGCCTTTTCCTGTATATTCAGGAAATGTCATAGCATCTCCGTATTGCGCAGCTATTTCGGTTTGGTCATTATACCGCATCATCACAGGAATAGCTCCATGAAAAGCGATAGGTTTATCATGGTGATATGCTAGATGACCAAAATATTTTAAACCAAGATATGAAGTGTCAAACTTTTGAAAAACAAAATTGTCACTTACTTTATTTCCAAAGACAACTTTATAAATAGTTTTAAGATCTTTAATATTGGTTTCTGTAAGTTTTTCGATTCTAAATTCCATATTTTTAAAAATAAGATCCCTTTAATAAACAAGCTATTTGTTGTTTTTTTGAAATATAAGGATTTATAACAAAGCGATTTTTGGTCACTGGATCTAATGTGTCTTTTTCGGTATTATAATCTACCAGTAGTATTTTAGAAAAACCAATTTCTGTACAATAATTAACTAATTCATTTGTATAGGTGCCGAATGGAAAAGCAAACTCTGAGATAGATGTTTTACAAGTATCTTCAAGAATTTGCTTGCTTCTTAAGATTTCATCTTTGGCAGTTTTAATCGAAATTTTGGTCAAATTAGCATGTGTAAGACTATGTGATCCAATCGTAAATAAAGAGTTTTTTGCAATTTTTTTTATTTGATCAATAGACATTAACTTCCAATAATTCTGTAGTTTTTTATTTCTCAGGATTTCCCAATCTTTTTCAAAAATATTATAGACAGATGCTATGGCTTCATAGTTTAATTGTTTACATCTGTTTTTTAAGGAAATACCCTGATGGATAAACTCGCCTTTAGAATTTTTACGATATGTATTGTTTTCAAAAATAACCTCCTTAAGTGTCGTATGATATGAAACCAGATCAATAAAATCAGGCCATAAAAAATCATTCTTTTCATGAATAGTAGTAATATAAAATGATGCTGGCAGATTATATTTCTCAAGAATTGGAAGCGCATATTCGTAATTATTTAAATATCCATCATCAAAAGTCAAAGCAATATTCAAGGTGTCTTTTTTAAATTTTTGTTGATAGAACTCATCTAACGAAATCACATTATAGTTTTCAGAAAAATAACGAATTAAATCTTCGAAATAGGATTTAGAAATAAATCTGCTATTGTATGCTGTATTGCCTGTTTTATCGATTCCGTGAAATACTATAATGCGCTCACCATATCTGTTTCTCAATAGTAGTTTTTCCAGACCAAATTTAAAAAGCACAGTTTTGTATAAGAGAGCTAATCGATATTTTATCTTAATCAATAGCATATTTTGATTATTTTAAATGAATTTGATATAATTTCCATCCGTCATAACATTCTTTAAGTATCTTCAACTCATATTCTTTTTGTATTTTACTCCAGTTTACTATTGGATTTTTACCTTTCCACTGTTTATTGAATTTTGTTGGATGAAAAAGTAGTAGAGCTTTTTCTTCAAATTTAGAATATTCTTTGATCCATAAATTTTTATAAGTAAAGTTTAGAGCTCTTCCTTGCAAGGCAATGTCAATATCAAAAGAATATAAGGTATTGTGTTGATAGGGTTCTAGTTGTTTTACTATTTGTTTCTCTAATGTATTTCGTTCCAAAATTGGTTTCATTCCTTTTATTGATAAAAAAAACTGTAACATGATTAATAAAAAAACACTTATGTATTTGATTTGTTTGGAAAGTATTTTGTCGCATATATAAAGTAAAACAGGAAATAAAATAATTAAAATAATAGGAAATGATAATAATAAAAATCTTGAGTTCTGAGTATCTATTCCAGCAACGAATAAAGCATAAAAAACAACACAAACTGATAAAATTGGATGTGTGTTTTTGTATATTTTCTTTGTTAAGAATATCAGAAGTAAAATAGAACCAGCTATCAGATATCTTGGGTGAAATAAATTGGAGAAAGCATAAATGAGATTAGGAGATTTATATGAATTATACCCCTGATCTGTAAGGAATGAATTCTTAAAAAAATTCAGTACAGACCAATTAGTTAATGCATTGTGATCAATAAAAGAAACTAGGTTTTGAGATTTTATGAGTATATGAGGAGAAATTAGTATAAGAAAAATGATAACAAAAAAAATAGAATGACGTAAATTTTTTATTTTGAAAATAAACCAATACAATATATACAAAGCCAATGGTAATAAAACTACGAATGAAGCATAACGAGTCATTACCGCAATAACACCAAAAACAAAAGTAAAATATAAGTTTTTTATATGTTGATTTTTAACGTAATATATAGCGTGGTAAATACAAAGTATAATTAAAGCTGTGGCCAACATATCGGACATTACTAGTAATCCCATTCTAAAAACTACTGGCGACAATAAGAAGAATATTAAAACATAAACAAATGTGTTGTCTTTATCTGTATAAGTTAATGAAATAATTTTGTATGTATATACAGCTGAAACTCCCATGGATAATACACTTAGTAATTGTAATGCTACTCCGGTATTAGGAATAATATAATTAAGTATTGCTCCCAATAAAGGGTAATAAACCGGCCAAAAAAAATCTCTTGGCAAAACTTCATGATTCATAAATGAAGACAGTGCCTTGGTATATTTCAGGTATTCATATGCATCCTGACCATATAAACCGTCAAATCCAATACTTCTAAGAATAATGAACAACAAGACTGGTGTGCCAAAAAGTACAATCTTATGATATCTGGACAAATAACACTTTTTAGAATTCAATTCCCTGTTTTTTCATAATCATAAATATAGTTGTTGCATTTCAAACATTAAAACTAATACCAGAAATAAATTCTTTACCCAAATGTTTATCAATTTTTTTGAAGTAGCTGTAGAAAACCTTATTTTTAGTTCTTAAAATAATTTAGATATTAAATTTGATAGATTCCACTTTTAATGGTTTTTATGTCACAAGCTTTTTTAACAAATCCAATATACCAAAGGCTCTATGGTTTAAATTTTACAAACTCGCGTACTAGATGAAAAATTACTATATAGTACTTTGTTTTTATTGTGTAATATCGATAATCAGTATTTTAAAAATTTTAGAGAACACCGATCATATCTTTTTTGGGTGAAAAATAGTGTCCATCTTTATTAACTTTTAATAAATATGGATGGAAATTATTTTATAAGAAGGACAAAATTTGAAAAGCGATTATTTGTACAGAAATGCTATTTACGGTATTGAGGCAATTACTGTTTATTACGATAAAAGATAATTTATAGAGAATAATTAGATAAAAGTATTTTGACAACAGGATCTGATTAACGGAGTAAATGAATGAAATTAAAAGAATTATTAAGAAATTTATTCCTTTGAGAGTTTTAGATTACCATGCTAAACTTACGTATTCAAAGAGTAAATCAAAGTTTAAAGATAGTAGTGTAGAAAATGTGTTTGTCAAAATATATACTTCCAAATATTGGAATTATGGAGAAAGTGTCTCAGGACCAGGTTCTTCAATTAAACAAACTAAAAATATAATTGAAGGGATAAACCAAGTAGTTGCTAAGCTTGATATTAGCCGTGTATTAGACATTCCTTGTGGAGATTTTAATTGGATTAGTTATATTGATTTCTCTAAAATAAGGTATATTGGAGGTGATATCGTAGAGGAATTAATACTTAAAAATAGAAAAAAATATAAAACAGATAGAATTGATTTTTATAAAATAGATTTATTAGAAGATAACTTGCCATCGTCAGATTTATTGATAACCAGAGATTGCTTTGTCCACTTTTCTTATGGTCATATATATCAATCTCTTTTGAATATAAAAAAATCTGATTGTAAATATTTAATGTCTACTACGTTTGTAAAACATACGATCAATTATGATATTGTGACTGGAGATTGGAGGCCGATAAATTTAGAAATCCCGCCTTTTGATTTTCCTAAACCTATAATGATAATACCAGAACATATTGAGCAGGGTTTCGAAAGAGAATATAAAGGTAAATCTCTTGCAATATGGAAGATTGAAGATCTTGATCTGCCACAAAAAACATATGTATAATAATGATAATCATACACCATTGAAAAAAAAAGTATTGCTATACAATCCCAAAGCTGTTTTCTTTGATATGCCTCTGGCGCTTCTTGCCATAGGATCTGCCCTTGATTCTGAAAAATATGAGGTAATTATTGTTGATGGCAGGATTGAAGAAGATCCCGTAGAAATATTTAAACAACATCTTCAGGAAGCGATTTGTTTTGGAGTCACTGCATTAACCGGAAGTCCAATAAAAGATGCATTAGAGGTTACCAGAAAAATAAAAGATGAACAGAAAGAATTACCAGTAATATGGGGAGGATGGCATACTTCATTATTTCCGGAGCAAACATTAGTTGATGAAAAAACTATTGACATTACGGTACAAGGACAGGGAGAACTTACTTTTATAGAATTAGTTGGTGCAATTGAAAAAAAGAAACCGTTAAATAATGTAAAAGGTATTTGTTACCGTAGTGCTAAAGAAGGAGTAGTAAAAACTCCTCCAAGAATAATTTCGCCCATGGATAATTTTGCAGATATCAATTATGAATTGATAGATGTAGAGAAATATTTTGAAAAAAAAGGACAACGTCAGCTTGATTATATATCTTCTACAGGGTGTTATTTTAGGTGTAGTTTTTGCGCGGATCCGTTTGTATATAATCGTAAATGGACAGCAGTATCTCCAGAAATTATGGTCAATAAACTAGAAGAGTTATATGAAAAATATAAATTCACAGACCTAAATCTTCAAGATGAAACCTATTTTACATACCGTGATCGGGTCATAGAAATTGCAGAGGGGATTATTAAAAGAGGATTAAAATTTAGTTGGGCAGCAACTATGAGAGCAGACCAGGGATCACGACTTACCGAAGAAGATTTTAAAACCTGTGTGAATTCTGGTTTACGGAGATTGTTGATAGGAGTTGAATCTGGCTCTCAGGAAATGATGGATTGGTTAAAAAAGGATATTAAATTAGAACAAGTGTATCAATGCGCAGAAAGATGTAAAAATTTAGATGTTTCTGTTATTTTTCCCTTCATTGTAGGTTTTCCTGAAGAAACTGATAAAAGTATTGAAGCTACAGTGAATGTCGCGAAAGAACTTAATAGTATGCATCATAATTTTTCTACTCCAATATTTTACTTTAAACCATATCCAGGATCTAAGATTACAGAGGATGTACTTAAAAAAGGATATGTTTTGCCAAGAACGATTGAAGAATGGGCAGATTTTGACTATATAGGATCTTCTGGTCCTTGGGTAAGTCAAGAAAAATATGACTTTTTTGAGAGATTTAAGTTTTATTTAAAACTAGCGTATTCTAAACAGCGTATTTTGTATAAACCTATACAGGCGTTAGCTAAATTAAGATGTAAACATACCTTTTTTAAACTTCCACTAGAAAAAAAGATTGCAGATGTTTTAATAAGCAAGCAACAACTTTCTTAGATTATTTTTTTGAATTTCAGTCATATCAATGAATAACCTTTTTTCTAGAAGTTTACTGATAATTAATTTTGTTAGTTAATGTATAAACATATTCTAATATGACCGTCTGATAGTTTACACATTTCCCATTTTTTTGCTAGCTACCACTGCTATGATAGCCCTGTCGAATATGGATTCAAAGCATCTTCCATTGAATTTATAACAATATTCATCCAGATATCTCTGTAAATAATGAATCCCAGTAGAATGGTATATATCTAACAATAATCTTTTTGCATTACTAATGGCAATATGTACCAGGGCAAACACATTTAAAAAAGTAGTAATTTCTCCCTATAATTTTTATTGATTAAAGCCTCAAATTTTCTTTGTGGGATACTTTTATTTACTGATTTTTCTTTTTTCAACAGTGTTATACGATTTATAACTAAAAATTTCGCATATTCATCGTTTCTTTTTCCTTTCTACTTCGTTTAAAAAATAAACCGTAGCTATAGCTATGCTTGATTTTTTTGCCTTGCATAAAGAAAAAATAATTCAATGAATTTATACGAATTTTTTAATCACAAATCGTATAATTTATTAAAAGATTAGCTCTTTCTTTTGAGGTATGTACTAGTGAGTTTATGCACTATCCTTACATTGGAGATTTTTTATAATTAATTTTTCTGGCTTTCTTTCTTGCGTTGAAATAATATTTTTATCATTCTTTTACATAACGAAACCAACAAAAAGGAGAATCCTTTTCATTTAATATTTTATTTAATAAGTTTCTTTTATACTTATAAAGTACTTCAAAATTCTTTAACTCTTCAATACTGTGATGAAAATAATGATTCACCATTTCTGGAACACCCAAGTTCTGATAATAGGTTTTAGTCCTTTTTTGGGCATTACTAATCTGTACTGATTCATAAAAAGGACTATCCCAAATATGTAATTCCCCTCCTTTTTTCAGAAGGTTTTGTAATCTATTTACAATAGTTGGAAGGTTTTCAAAATATTGAATACAAC
Source organism: Aquimarina sp. RZ0 (assembly GCF_008370685.1). Classification (GTDB taxonomy): domain Bacteria; phylum Bacteroidota; class Bacteroidia; order Flavobacteriales; family Flavobacteriaceae; genus Aquimarina. The sequence goes on along the minus strand of NZ_VTZU01000048.1, from coordinate 9,975 downwards.
TATTGACCGTAACGATATCAAAATCAGTCAAAACTTTTACCTCCTGAGCAAAAATATCGGCATAGATAAATTGTAGATTATTTTGTTTAAATACCCTGGAAGCCTGTGTAAGCTCTACATCATTTACATCAACTGCGTATACTTCAGAATTTGGAATTAGAGATAGTTGATAGCTAAACCAACCATTACCACATCCTAAATCTAATATTTTTAATGGTATATTTTTCTTAGTTAAATAATCTACTATTCTTTTTGTAGATTTTTGGCGCAATTGCCATTCCTTGTAATAATGATGATGTTGCGATACAAGGGGTAATTGCATTACAATATCATCAGAGTATACTCTTTTTTCTAATTCTCTTACAGTAATGTATAGAGAAGAAAAAACATCTTTTTTTTCTGTTAGATGATAAACGCCGTTATCTGGTTTTATAGAATTATCAAGTAATGACATTATTGAAGTTTATAGTATTTCATAGCAAAAAAGGCCAATATTGATTTAATTTTCAGCTTAAGTACTGCAATATTATAAGGATTTGTTGAGGTTTTCCTTTTAAAATAGTTCACCTCATTGACAATTCTACGTACGGCAAAATCATAAAACTTACGATGATAAGTACGTCTGAAATCAATATCCCGATCGGTGGATGTATGCCATTCTGGCTGTATTGTGATATCATTTTCTATTTCATTATATAGTGATGTTCCTTTTATGGGATAGGCAACCGTAATCGTAAAATGAGTAGGATTAGCTACTTTAAGATGGTGAATAGTTTCTGCAATATCTTTTTCGTCCTCACCAGGGTATCCTACCATAATAAAAGTTCCAGTTTCTATACCCAGTCGATTTGTTTTTTGTATGGCTTCCCGAACGGTTTCAACTTTTACTCTTCTATCCATCGCATCTACTATCTTTTGTGAACCACTTTCTGCACCAATCCATATACGATAACAACCAGCTTCTTTTAGTTGTTCTAAGACTTCATCATTTAATCGTTCTGCTCGCGTAATACATTCGAAAGGGATGATCGCATCCAGTTGCAGCACTTCTTTATGGAATTCTGCTAACCATTTATGACTTACTGTAAATACATCATCTACAAACCAAATCGTATCTGGATTATATTCCCTTTTCAGCATCAGCAGTTCTTCAGCCACAAGTTTTGCTGGTCTTCTGCGATAACTTTGTCCATATACGGCAGTGCTACACCACTTACAGGTATAGGGACAGCCGCGTTGGGTGCTTACAGTCATCGAACTCTGTCCGTGATTGTTTTTCCAGGTATCCAGATATTTTTGCATATCAATGGCACTGCGATTTGGTAACGGAAGTACGGATAAGTCTTTTATTTTTATGCGCGTAGCAGTCTTGACTACTTTGTTATTTTCTAAATACGCAATACCAGAAACATCGTTAATATCTGTTTTATTAATAATAGCTTGATATAATTCGTATAAGGTTTCTTCTCCTTCACCAATAATAATATATTGAGCTCCAGATTTTAGATAATTTTCGGTATTATAGGTAACATCAGGACCTCCCAATACTATTTTTGGGAAACCATATATGGCTTCAGTGATGAGAATTTTGATAAGTTTAATGACTTCTACCTTCGTCATAAGATTTGTATAAATCGCAACAATATCTGGTTTCTTGGAAGCAAGAAACGCTAATTGATCTTTTTTTGAACTAAAAGTAGTATCAAAAACATAGTTTTCTATTGCTTGCTTCTCCAAATACCCCGAGATATAGAGTTGACCTAAAGGAGGATACGGCTTCATAATCCTTTGTTCCTTGGGATCCGTACTCAGGTAATATGCGTGGGTTAGTACAATACTCATCTTTTTGATAACGAGATTAGATAATGATCACTGTATTTTGATACGAATGAAAAACGCTTAAAAAGAATATCTATGTGTTGTAAAGTTTTCAAAAGTATTGACTTCTTTCTGAAAAATGGTTCAAGATAGGAGGGAGGAATACAAAATCCAATGGGATATGTTGTATCTATGTTAAAGAATCCTTCAGCTACTTTTTTAATATTTATAGGATTGTAATACCAGGTGTTTACTTGAGTTCCATCTACGTTTGCTATAACTACACGGTTGGTATTACGTCTAAATGCTTTTTTGAAACTACCTTTCATTATGAAATAAAAGTTTTCCAGGATGCAGTGTTTCGGCATGATCACTCCAATAATTTTACCATTTGGTTTTAGTTTTTTTGATGCCGAAACAAAAAAATGTTCTAATTGTTTTGGGGAGAGACAATTTAGTCCTCCAAAATCCGAAAAAATTAAATCAAAAGAATGCTCAAAATGGGTTTCACCTAGTTTATTAATGTCTAATTGACGAAATTCTGGCTGATTTTCAGTTGTAGTTAATTTTTCTTTAGCAACAGAGATCATTCCAAAAGAAATATCTGTAGCAATGATCCGATGTCCAAGACTTGCAAGCCAGAAGGCATCCTGACCAGTTCCACAATTAATTTCTAATATGTCCAAACTCTGATTTTCGGGAAGCACATCCTTTAGGAAATCATATACCAAATTCCTTTGGAGTTTTCCAATGTGACTATATGTAAAGACATCGTCATATGTGGGTGCAGCTATATCAAAACTCTCATTCATTAAGGTGTTCCATTCTTTTTAAGATCTGAGCATCTATGAATGCACTGGGAAAATAGTACATCAGATATGCAATTCTTTTTATAGCAGTCTTCGAAAACTGACTTGGTTGAGACACTATTTTTTTTAGAAAACGTATTCCCTGGCTTTTACGATATTCTTTATGTACATATCGATGTAGTTTTTTATAATATTTGGAGTTATAGGTTCCCTGAAACATCATAGCCAGGTCATCAGAATCCGTCCAGTTAGCTTTAAACTTAAGATCATCTTTTACCTTATCATAGAATTTAGTTCCGGGTAATGGGTAGGATACCGATATACCAATATTGTCAGGAACTAATTCTTTGATCATTTTTATGGTTTTAGCAATATCACTTTTGGTTTCACCAAGATATCCAAACTGAATAAAGAATGCAACACGAATATTTTTGTCTTTTAATAATTCTGTTGCTTTATAAATCTCGGCTACTTTAGTTCCTTTGTCCATGGCGTCTAATATAGATTGAGAACCACTTTCTGCACCCACCCAAACTTCCTGTAATCCAGATGCTGCAAGTGCATCTATAGTATCTTCTTTTAGTAACAGATCCACTCGACTTTGTATAAAATACTTTAGCTTCGTTTTCGTTTTTTTTAGTTCTATGTTAAATTCCTGTACCCATCCTGGCGTAAGTCCAAAAATATCATCACACATCCAAAAATGATATACATCGTATTTTTCTTGTAAGAATTTTATATGCTTTACAATATATTCTGGAGAATGTGTATTATATCGATTCCCATAGATAGGTTTAGCACACCAGTTACATTTAAACGGACAACCTCTGGTAGTGGCTAGGTTTAGTGTAAATTCTTTCCCGCCGGAGTTCCAGATGCTTTTATAAGCATCAATATCTACAAGATCCCATGCAGGAAGAGGTAATTCATCCAGATTGGTAAGGACAGGACGTTTTGGGGTGGTTATTGTTTGTTCTCCTTTTGTATATACGATTCCTTTTATTTTTTCTGGAGATTCGTTTTTCTTAAGTGTAGTGATGAGTTCTAAAAGCGTAGTTTCACCTTCTCCCTGGATGATATAGTCAGCACCATTTAATATGTATTTTGGGTAATGGTCTGTAGCATCCGACCCATTAACAATTATGGTGCAATTATACTTTTTTCCAATACGTATCATCTCAAAAGCTGCCTGACGCATTGTTGTAAGACACATCTTTGTCAGATAATTAAACCCATCATCATATAACACCAGAAATTTTGGTTTTTTCTCCTTAATTTCTTGTTCTATTTCATACGGATTATCTTTTAGATTGGTATCAAAAAGATCAGTCTTATATCCATTTTCCCGCATTAATGAAGCTGCATAGATAGTTCCCAATGGTGGATATGGAGTTTTGTTTTTCCATTGTTTTTGATCTAATGGATAGTAATAAGAGTGAGAAAATAAAATGTCAAGCATGTTCTTTTTCTAATGTGATATCATATTTGGATTGAAACTCGTTGTATCTGGCATTCAAACGGTCAATTACTTTTTTCTGAAAATTCTGAGGATGATGCTTTGATACACCATCAGTTGATTTCATGGCTATTTCAAAATCTTCCTTACTTAAGGTTTTAAACTTTGTATTCCATTTTTTTAAAGTTAATTTTAAAAAAACATGCTCCAACATGTTTCCTGCTTTTGTGTTTAACAGAAGTTCTATGATTCTAGAAATTCCTGGTTTCTTTTTTAACTGTTTAATAGAAGATTTACCAATTTTTAGATTTGGTAAAAAGTTAGAAACCCATTGGTTTTGGTTATAAAAACGTGTAAAATCTCCAGATACAGGAATCAGGGTTAATAATTCGGTAGCGGTGAATATGTTTTTTTCTGTGATCTCTAATGAATTTTCTGTAATGAAATAATTGACACAAAAGAATTTTCTGGAATTAAACAAGAATATTTTTTTATACAACATCAGTAATGTTCTGGAAACCCATAGTCGCTCTGGTTTTGTGATTACAAAGAAATCAACATCCCCATCTTTATCGTGATAACTTTTTGATAAAGCTCCAGAAATGCCAACAGCTTCTACATATGGAAACTTAGCAATTAAAAACCCTTTTTTTATTGCCTTTTGCATAACAGATTTAGCCATTTTGTTTCCTTTGATGCGACGATCCACAGATTGAATGTTTTCGTCTAAAAAATAATAACTGCTATCAGAAGAAATAACTCCTTTATTCTTGAGGTATTCTAACTCATCCTGAATCTCATTTTGATCCGTTGCTGCTGAGAATAAAAAGACCTCTTCGGCAGAAAGAGGGTACTTAAAAATTGAAAAGTATAACAATGTTTTAAGAGAGTTCATTAAGTGTTGAGTTTTGTTATTTTAAATGTAAAGATTTTAGAATTAAAATGAAAAGATACTACTGTTAATTAAGTATAATTTTAACCTAATTCGTAATCATTCATTACTTCTTTTTTAAAACAAAATCTATAGCAACAGAGATATCATCCGCTATCTTTTTACTAACAATACCGGGAATCTTAATATCAAACTCTTCTGGTTTGGTGATAAAGCTCGAAGTGATAGAAATTGTATCGTCATCATCCTTACTCAGCGATCCTTTTGTTTCTATTTCTTTTGACTTTCCGTGTAATGTAAGGGTTCCCTGGATAGTATATTCTTTCTGGAGGTTATCTTTGTCAAAATCAATTAATTTTCCCTTGAATTTGGCTTTTGGATACTCATCGGATTCCATGTAGTTTTCGTTAAAATGTTCTTCCATCAAGGCATTCTTAAACCGGAAACCTTTCATCAAAGCTAAAGCAGCAAATTCACCATTATCGGTATTTAATATAGCAGTTACGGTAGTATTTTTAGCTTTTACCTCTTCAAATGAAGGTACTGAAGCTTCAAAACTGATCGTTCCTTTTTTTGTTATAAATTTTCCCTGAGAAAGAACAGATCCTGAAATAAAAAGGAATAGAAAGAAAACTGAATTTTTCATATATGTTAAGAGTTTATTGTTCTAATAATCCATCGGTGTTCCATTGTATCATAACATCGATTGTGGGTTGTGGTAGTCTGGGACCTCCAGCAGGCATTAAAAAGCTGATATCTTCTGAGGATACTCTATCAAGTAATCCCCTATTATCAACAGCCTCTTTGACCTGATCAAAGGTAAGCAAAGGCATCGGAGCAAAATTAATGGGAGGATCATTATGGCAGGAAATGCAATTACCATCGATAATTGCTTTTACACTGTTTTCATAGGTTACCAAAGGAACGGTAACTACCTCAATGAGATCGTTTTCACTATCATTTTCACAACTTATGTTGATAAAAATGAATACAAAAACCAACAATTTTATAAAATATATTTTCATAGATAAGGAAGCGTTTGAGAGGTAGAAATTAGATCAAATTTCATTGATATGCAAAAATAAATTTCATTAGGGAGATAATTTTCATACTTTTAAGATATGTTTACCACGAAAAATAAACAATGAAAAAACTACTAGTAGTAATTTTAATTCTGATGATAGCTGCTTTTGCAGGATATAAATATATCTATCAGTCTCATCGGGATATCGAGGGTGAAAAAGCAGCGTATACAATCGAAGCAACTGATCTCATCAAAGAATTCTCTGAGACTCCAGAGATTACTTCAAAAAAATATCTGAATAAAACTATGATTGTCAAAGGGAAGCTCACAGAAATAGAGGTGAATTCTTTATTGCTTGATAATGCAGCCTACTGCACTTTTGATACAGCGCATAGTATTCCAGAATCTGGTTTAAGTGAACAATACGCTATCAAAGGCAGGTGTATTGGGTATGATGAACTGCTGGAAGTTGTGAAATTAGATCAAGCCTCAATTATCAAATAAATTATTTTTACGTAGTGTTTTAAAAACAAGTTCATGCAAAAACTTTTATCTCTTTTATTTTTAGTTCCTTATTTTATAGTAGCACAAGATGATTTATTAAATGAATTAGAATCTGATGTGCAGGAAGATAATTATGTAACATCTACTTTTAAAGGGCTCAAGATTGTTAATTTTGAATCTACCAAGCTCGTAAATAAGCGAAACTTATTTTTTATCGTTGCGCATAGATTTGGTAGTGTAGAGAATGGGATTGATGATTTTTTTGGATTAGATCAAGCGGTTACACAGCTTAAGTTTATATATGGGATTACCGATGGAGTAAATATTGGTATTGCGCGTAGTTCGTTTCAAAAAACATATGGAGGGCATATAAAATATAGAATAGTAAGACAAAAAAAAGGAGGATTTCCTCTGACGATTGTAGGGTATAATTTAATTACAATCAATACCGCATTAGAAAAGGATGTATTGCCGGGGTTAACGTTTAATAATAGAGTGTCGTATACTTCTCAAATTTTGATTTCCAGAAAAATTAGTAAGAATTTTTCATTAGAATTTGCTCCCTCATATCTACACGAAAATTTTGTAAGGTTTGATGATCAGGATAATTCTCAATTTATTGCAGGAATAGGGGGGAGATATAAGCTAACCAAACGTTTTAGCCTTAATATGGATTATGGATATCATTTTAATAGAAGTACTACTTCAACCTTTAAAAATCCTTTATCCGTAGGGTTTGATATAGAAACAGGAGGTCATATATTTCAGGTACATTTTACAAATGCACAACCTATGTTTGAGAATGGATTCCTCGGGCAGGCATCAGGAGATTGGGGAGATGGAGATTTTTTCTTCGGGTTCAACCTGAGCAGAGTTTTTGATCTGTAACACAATAAAGAAAGCTTACTTTGTTGTGATTTATACAAGACCCTAGTGTTTTTAAACAACGTATCTTATAATTGTTTGTCCGGATAAGAAAGATTGTAATACTTTTTTCTCCAAATCAGAGCTTATACGATTTATAACTAAAAATTTCGCATATTCATCGTTTCTTTTTCCTTTCTACTTCGTTTAAAAAATAAACTGTAGCTATAGCTATACTTGATTTTTTTGCCTTGCATAAAGAAAAAATAATTCAATGAATTTATACGAATTTTTTAATCACAAATCGTATTACTGATATCTGGATTTTAAAAAAGAATAATGAAAGCTGGAAGCATACAAAAAAATGAGTAACCCGATTAGTACATTGGCAAGAGAATCTACAGCCTGTATGACATTAGGCAATACAATTTATTTTTCTTCAAATAGAAATTGTGAAGGAAAAGAAAATTGCTATACAGCTGATTTGTTTTACTCAAGACTAAGGAATAATGAGTACCAAAGTGTGTAGAGGCAATTTCTGAGTTTGTTTCGTCCAATGATGAGGAAAGTGTATTCATTTCCTCAAAGGAAGAGTACATCATCTTTTGTAGATATACAGATAATAAAACCTGGATGGATCTGTATATAAGTTATCGAGACATTCATAAAAACTGGTTAGCACCTATCATTGTTGACTCAACAATAAATTCAAAATATTGGGACAGAAGACCATTTGTAAGTATCGATAATAATTTTTTGTTTTTCACCCGACTCCAAATTGGAGAAAAAGGATTGATCGAATCAGATATATTTTGGGTGAATACCTCAAAACTGTTTAAGCCCTTTGTATATAATCCGCTTTCTGATATAAGCGTTCGAATTGGTGAAAAGTTCGAAATATCAATTCCAACGGATTATTATAAGGATATCGATGATCACCTATTGGATTTAAATCTTAATCAAAATGAATTTGATTGGTTAACATTTGATTCTGAAAACATGAAGTTATCAGAATTTCCAACTGAGACTGGAGATTTTGAATTAACTTTTACCGCAGTAGATACGTTTTTGAATATTACGGAGGATAAGATTAAATTGACCGTACTAAAATAATTATGGTGTCAAGTTCTAAGCGATCAAAATTAGAAAGAACGCAGAGCCCACTATCTTATTATACTATTACATGATATATGAACTACCGAGATATACTATTGATACGAGATTTAAATGCTCCGAGGCTTGCCTCGAAATCAACATGTTTTTTTCAATAAATGCCTCGTGGGCTTGCCCCGAGGTAGTTTACTCTAAATAATACTTCAGGGCTTGTCTCAAAATCGAATTGATAGTTTTTAGTCTTCTACCTTAATATTCGAACTCAGTTAATTAATTTTGATCAAGGCAACATTTTCGTCTTCTAAGACATATACATGTAACATTGTCCAGTATGTTAACAAAATCTATAAAATGAAAAAAAACATGAAAACTATATTAAAATACGGGATAGAATTTTTAATAGTAACATTTGGTGTGTTTCTGGGTATGTATGTGAGTGAATTACAAAATGAAAAGAAAGTAAAAATAGAAAAAGAAAAATCTATCAGTTATATACTGGAAGAACTAGAAAACAATAAAAAAAATATTAAGAAATCAATAACATATCATCAAGCAATCAAAACAGAAATAGATAGTGTAACTCCTACCTTACTGGAAAAAGATGTTTACGCTACTTATTTTGGGAATCACAAATTCAGACATAACGAACTAAAAGGTTGGAATGGAATTACACTAGCAGAAGTAGTAAATACAGCATTTGAGGGAGCTAAAATTAGTGGTATTATAAAGGAATATGATATTGGATTGATTTATAAAGTTTCAAAAATTTATAACCTGCAAAAGGGGTATACCGAATTAGGAAATTCTATCCTGGATAGAATGATAAATATCAATTCTTCTGCAAAAGTTATTGATGTTCTTGTCTCAATTCAATTGATGACTAATGATTTACTTATTTATGAAAAAAAAATACTGAGTGAAATAGAAAGTATAGAAACCGAAATAAAAAAGTCATATCTTAACTAATATATGAAAAACCTAAAATTCAAGATGATCAATCTAGGTTGTCTTCTCTTACTATTATCTTGTCAAACATATTCTATTCCCGTAGAGAGTTTTCGTTCTCAAATGATAAATGTAAAACCTGAGCATATGTAGAAAGTTGAAATTAATGCTCCAGGCTTATATTCAGCTTTTTCTACTATTAAATATCTTGCCAACGATATAAAGGTAATTATTGTAAATGATAAAAAAGGGAATGTGGTGAAATTAGAAAATTCTCCTAAACCAGAAATGAGGTTGACACATAATAATGGAAAAAAATATGTGCTATTATTTGATACTGTGACGTTAGAGAATGATACCTTAAAAGGCGAAAGATCAAGAATATTACATAATTTAAGACGTGAATTTCTTCTTGATAATAGTAGGAAGTGTAATTATAACCCTGTCTCAGGGTTAAGCCCCAGGAGGGCTCTGGGAGCTAGCTCCCAGAGCCCTCCTGGGGCTTGGTCGCTAAATCAAGTGCTATCCGATCCCCAAATTTAATATATAA
>NZ_VTZU01000047.1 GCF_008370685.1 Aquimarina sp. RZ0 | reverse complement strand
CGTACTTGGCGATGAAAGCCTTCTACTGCGTTAGTGGTATAGATCATTTTACGGATAGGAGCACTAAATTGAAAATATTGTGAGAGTTCCTCCCAGTTATTTTGCCAACTATCAATGACCACCGGATTGCAAAGGCTTATTTACAAAAAGCAAAAGATCTGGATAGTATTTCTGAAATGGCTAGGGGCTATTTTTGGATATCATATTTTTTTGAAAAAAACTATGAAAAGCGCATTATCTATTTGGATAGTGGTATTACTAAGGTTAAAAACACCAAACATGTATTACAAACAGGGTCTATGTACTTAACTAAAGGTATAATTACTCAGAGAAAAGGCAATTATAATAAAGCTTTGAGTTATTATTTGGAAGGGCTAGAACATGCGGAAAAAAAGAGTGTTTTTGTCTATATCTCTCTTTTTCGTTCTAAAATTGCAACCTTAAAAAGAAAATTTGGAAAGTATGATGAGGCCAAAGCTCTCTATAAAAAATCTATACAGTATGAAAAATCACAAATTGGTAATAAAACAAAGGATTCAATACGATACCTTAGGTTCCTTTCAGAATTAGTGTCTACATGTCGATTAAACAAAGAAATTGATTCTGCTTATTATTTTTATAATCAGGGTGAAAAAATGTCTCAGAATACTCATGTTAAAGCTGTTTATACTTTAAATAAAGGAATATTACAGTATTATGATGAAGACTATGATCTCTCAATAAAATCGATTAAAGGAGGAATAAAACAATTTTTGAAAAGTGAATATAGATTTAGTAATGGCTATCACAATTTAATCAATGGCTATCTTTATTTAGGGAAATGTTATAATGCAATAAATCGACAAGAAATTGCCATAGATTATTTTAAAAAAATAGATTCTATTGTATTAAAATACGATGATTTAATATCTGAATCAAGACCAGCCTATCCAGAAATGATAAAATACTATAAATCTATTAATGATAAGGATAACCAGCTCTATTACATCAATAGATTACTCTATAATGACAGTATCTTTCATACCCGGTATAAGTCTACTACTGATAAATTGAATAAAGAATTCGACACCCCTATTCTGATGTCGCAAAAAGAGAGTATCATACAGGAGCTTACCACCAAGAACAATCGATCTTATTATATTATTCTTATTTCACTACTCGTGATTCTGGGAGTTACCTGTACGCTCTTTATAAGCTATAAAAAAAATAAACGATACAAAAAACGTTTTGATAACCTTATGGTGAATACCAAAAAAGAGGTTAAAAAAGTCAATACCACAACTACGAATAGTTCTTCGATTGATATTACAAAAGATGTGGTTGAATTGATTCTAGTAGAACTGGAAGATTTTGAAAAAAACAAGGGGTTTTTAGAAGTTAATCTTACCTCCTCTATTTTAGCAAAAAAAATGAATACGAATTCAAAATATTTAACCAAAGTTATTAAATTTTATAGAGATAAAACTTTTTCTCCCTACATCAATGATTTAAGAATTGACTATATCATAGAACAATTAAAAACGGATACAAAAATACGAAAGTACACGATTAAAGCACTAGCGAATGAAGCTGGTTTTAATTCAACCGAAGTGTTCTCAAAGTCATTTCATAAAAGAACCGGAATATACCCTTCTTATTTTATAAAAAAAATAAACTCCTGAAAATCAATATGTATAAACATTTTGATGGTCTTAATTCTAGAAATAAGACTACCTTTTATATACTATTAACAGGTATCAACGTACATTTGTCTCCAAACTAAAAAAATAGAAATGAAAACGAATCCAAAAAAATTACAGTTAACTAAAATTACAATTTCTAAACTTCATACCCATAATATGAAAAGGATTAGAGGAGGATCAGATAACGATCTATGCCAGGAAGAAAAAACTAAACAGAATAATGATCCAAATTGTCAAGGAAGTGAACAGGCAGCAACTTGTTAATAAACATTATTAATCCGTTAGAAATTAGTTGAGATTATTTTTATATTCTACTTTGATAATTTATCTAAAGTTTGTCTTTGGAATATAATTTTTAAAAGCAAATAACAGCGTTTTGGACAAATATAAAATGAACATTTATAATTTAATAAATATATCTTTTTACAAAATTAAGTTACCAGATGTTCTTTTATTATTCGTGCTACTGGTTTTTGTGTCAAAAGAAATTTTCAGTCAGAACTCCTCTATTTCATTTCGGGAAGGACAAGAAAAAAGTGTCAAAGGAAATGAACTACATTCGTATACGCTATCGCTTACCAAAGGTGATTTTGTACAGTTACATTTGCGGCAAAAAAATGTAAATCTTCAGGTGATAGCTTCGATTCCTAAAAAAGATACGCTTAAGGGTTTTTTGGCTAACCTTAGAAAAGATGGTCTTGAGATTGTAGAACTTCCTATTAAAAAAAGTGATACCTATACCTTTAAAGTTTCTCCTTACATTTCAAAATGGTTAAAAGGTAAAGAACGGCAAGATTTTATCAATAGTATAGAAGGAAGTTATGTAGTAGAAAAATTTAAAGTCTTATCTCCCAAAGAGCATAAAGCATTAGTAAAATTTAGAAAAGCACAACAAGACAGTGTTATTGGGTGGATACAAAAGAAATCAATCTCACTTAGCAGTGTACAGGCAGAAACAGGATTTAGTGACCTTTCTTATTTAAAACTGCTGTTGCAAGATGTGCAAATTGTGGGGATGGGAGAGACCAGTCATGGCACCAAAGAGATTTTCCAGATGAAACACCGTATGTTGGAGTTTCTGGTCAAAGAGATGGGGTTTACCCTTTTTGGTATTGAAGCCAGTCATATAGGCTGCCAGCCGATTAATGATTATGTACTCTATGGCAAAGGTAATAGCAGAGATGCGCTATCGGCTCAGGGCTTCTGGATCTGGAATGTAGAGTCGGTAATTGATATGATCGAGTGGATGTATCGCTATAATAAAACGGTAGCTGATGCTAAAAAGGTAAAGTTTATTGGGATCGATACTCAAACCAACGGATTGGAGTTGGCATATAAAAAAATAGAAGATTATATAAAAAAGACGAAGCCCCATCCCTTGCTAGAAGTGCACGTTGACTTGGTATTTCAGAATATTAAAGCAATTACAGACAGAAGTGATTTATCTGATCATCGGCAGCAGTTATATACAGTCCTATCCTACCTCTTTGTGAATGAAATGAATCTAATTACTAAAAGTTCAAGAAAAGAGTATCATAAGGTATTGGCTGATCTAAGAAAAATTATTCAGGGTATAGAGGTGGCTGATCGTAAATTAAGAAACAAGGTAGATTATAATGTTCGTGATGAATATATGGCACAAACTATTCTGGAAGTATTACAAAAAGAAGGGGGAGAAGCCAAAATGATGCTATGGGCTCATAACACTCATATTAATAAAGATCCTGAATCTTTCACTAACGGAAGTCAAAAACCGCTAGGGAGTGTTTTAAAAAGATACTTGGGGGATATCAAATATTATGCTATCGGTTTTGCTACCTATCAGGGAAGTTTTCAAGCAAGAAGTTACTTTAAAAGAGAAGGAGAATACATATATGATAAAGTAGGCTCCTTTAAAATATATCCTAGCAAAGAAGGAAGCCTGGATTGGTATTTTACACAGTCTAAGAAGAAAATGTTATTTTTGGATTTTAAGCAGTACCCTAATCATAAGGCTATACAAGCTTTTTTGAATAAAAATCTAAGCACGCATACAGCATTTTCTAATTGGGCTTTTGGGCGTACATATTCTCCAACAATAAAAATAATCCCTGGTAACTCTTTTGATGGGATGATTTTTATCAAAGAGACTTCTACTGCGGTACTTACTCCCGGAGGAGAAAAAGAAATAGAAAAGCGAATACAAAATGAGAAGTAATATAGGATGGTAAAGAGGTGTTTTCTTATCTTTAATTCCTTTCTTGAGTATCGTAAATATTAACTAAAATGATTATTGTTTTGGATTCGTTAACATCACAAAATACGATCAAAAAGGTATTTACTTATAGTATACATTTCAATTTTTCTGTTATACAATAGATTATGAAAATCATATATATACTGATATCATTTATCTGTTCGCAGCTATTGATGGCACAAGACAGATCTCTATCATTTAAGGAAGGGCAAGAAAAGAATATCGTAGGCAATGAGCTACATTCGTATACACTATCGCTTACCAAAGGTGATTTTGTGCAATTGCATTTACGGCAACAAGATGTAAACCTTCAGGTGATCATATCATCCCCCAAAAAAGATACCCTTAAAGGTTTTTTGGCTAACTTTAGAAAAGAAGGTCTTGAGATTGTTGAATTTCCTGTTAAAAAAAGTGACACCTATACCTTTAAAGTTTCTCCTTTTATATCGCGATGGTTAAAAGATTCTGTACGGCAAAACTTTATCAATAATATAGATGGAAGTTATATAGTAGAAAAGTTTAAAGTTTTTTCGCCTAAAGAATACAAGGCACTCCAGAAATTTAGAAAAGCGCAACAAGATAGCGTTATTGGCTGGATACAGAAGAAATCAATCCCGCTTAGCAGCGTAGTGGCAGAAACAGGATTTAGTGACCTTTCTTATTTAAAACTGCTGTTGCAAGATGTGCAAATTGTGGGGATGGGAGAGACCAGTCATGGCACCAAAGAGATTTTCCAGATGAAACACCGTATGTTGGAGTTTCTGGTCAAAGAGATGGGGTTTACCCTTTTTGGTATTGAAGCCAGTCATATAGGCTGCCAGCCGATTAATGATTATGTACTCTATGGCAAAGGTAATAGCAGAGATGCGCTATCGGCTCAGGGCTTCTGGATCTGGAATGTAGAGTCGGTAATTGATATGATCGAGTGGATGTATCGCTATAATAAAACGGTAGCTGATGCTAAAAAGGTAAAGTTTATTGGGATCGATACTCAAACCAACGGATTGGAGTTGGCATATAAAAAAATAGAAGATTATATAAAAAAGACGAAGCCCCATCCCTTGCTAGAAGTGCACGTTGACTTGGTATTTCAGAATATTAAAGCAATTACAGACAGAAGTGATTTATCTGATCATCGGCAGCAGTTATATACAGTCCTATCCTACCTCTTTGTGAATGAAATGAACCTAATTACTAAAAGTTCAAGAAAAGAGTATCATAAGGTATTGGCTGATCTAAGAAAAATTATTCAGGGTATAGAGGTAGCTGATCGTAAATTAAGAAACAAGGTAGATGGATAAATATCATAACCAATATCTTTTTAATCATTGAATGAATCTTTAGAATGCAGAAGTGCATTAAATAATAGGTTCCTTAAATAGCTAATAATATTTTCAAAGTTTTATTATTTTAAGCTGTTTATTTTATTTACTAAAAAATGTTAATTATGAAAATGTTTTCCTATTTGGTTTTAGCCGTTCTGTTTATTTTATCGTGTAAGGATAATAATCTAAAAAAAAACATCGAGATAATTTCAGTTCCTACTTATTCCATGTTAGTTCCTAAAGTTAAGCAATTAACTAAAGAAGAATATGAAGATTGGTATCATAAAGATATTATTAAAGATACAATACCTGGTATAAGCTTAAATAAGGCATATACTTTTCTTATTGATAAATCAATTAGAGATACAATTATAGTGGCAATTCTTGATTCTCCCATAGACAATAATCATGAAGATCTTAAACAACAAATATGGATCAATAAAAATGAAATCCCAAATAATGGTATTGATGATGATGATAATGGATATATAGATGACATACAAGGATGGAATTTTACAGGAAGCAGCAAAGGTGAACAAGTTTTATTTAGCAATTATGAGTTTACTAGGATTCTTAGGAAATATGACAGCCTATTCAATAATACAACTTTAGATAATAGTATTTCTTCAAAAGATTCTAGTTCTTTTCAATTATATAGTAAGGCAAATAAAAAATTTAATAAACAAATAAAATTAGCAATTGAGGATACTATTTATGGAAATATGTTATATAAATCTCATTCGAATGCAAAAAATACATTAAAAACTTATTTTCCTAATCATAATTATACAATATCCTCGTTAGACAGCCTAAAACTATTATACCCAAAAGATACCCTTTTACAAAGAGATATTTTAAGAATGAGCAACTTCATCAAATATGATTTTACTGAGAAATATATTACCAATTATAAGTTATTAGCCGAAGAGAATATTAATAAGCTTTTAAACCTAAGCTATAATGATCGAACTATACTTGGCGATAATTCTGAAAATTTATTAGATCACAATTATGGAAATAATATAGTTAATCAGAAAATAAATTTTTTTGAACATAGTACTATTGTATCTGGAGTAATTGGAGCTAAAAGAAATAATAATATCGGTATTGATGGAGTTGCCAATGTAAAAATTATGCCTGTTTGTATTTCAGTTTATGGTGATGAACACGATAAAGATATTGCTTTAGCTATTAAATATGCTGTTGATAATGGAGCGAAGGTTATCAATATGAGCTTTGGCAAACTTTTTTCTCTAAATAAAAAATGGGTAGATGACGCTTTCAAATATGCAGAAAAAAATAACGTTTTGATAGTTTCTTCTGCCGGGAATAATCACTTTGATCTTAATAAAGTTGAGAATGAATATTATCCAAATGATAACATAAATAATGGTTCAGAGATTTCATCTAATTTTATGATGATAGGTGCTAGTTCTGATGAAGTTAATGAGAATCTAATCACTGATTTTTCAAATTATGGAAATATAGATGTGGATGTTTTTGCTCCTGGTGACAATATAAAAACAACACTTCCCGAAAACAGTTATACGATAGAAAGAGGAACTTCTATTTCAACAGCCATTGTATCTGGAATTGCTGCATTAGTATGGTCTTATTATCCAGATCTCTCAGCAGCAGAAATGAAGAATGTTCTTATGCAATCAGGAAACTCATATAATATCAATGTAGAAATAAAACAAGAAGATGGTACTAAAAAGACAGTTCCATTCTCTGAACTTTCTAAATCAGGTAAAATAGTGAATGCTTACAATGCGTTATTGATAGCAGAGCAGATTTCTAATAATAAGAAATAATTAGTTTTTTTTGATTCCACCAACACTAATAGTCTAAGAAAAGTGATACAAAAAAGAATTCTTTTTCTCCTTATGACGTTCATTTCCTGTTTAGGAATTAGTCAAAAACCCGCACAAGCTACATCTATAATAGCCATAGATGAATACCACGGGCAAAAAATAGAAGATCCTTATCGTACCTTAGAAAACCTAGAAGATTCTACCGTTATTGATTGGTTACAGGAGCAAGGGAAGTACGCTTTTAACCTTTCTCAAAAAATATTTACTTTTTTCTACCTACAGCTTAGGATTTATTTTATTGTGTTTGCTATGAGAAATCACTTATATTTTGCTTTATTTATAGTTGTAAAGCTTGAATATATCAAATAATATAAGTTATTGTTTAATACTTTATATAGAAAAAGAATTTACCTATGGTAATAATAGAAAAAAGCATAATCTACTTAATCACAAAAAATATTCTTTTATTTCTACTTCTACCGTTAAACTTGATCGCGCAAGAAACACTATTTCAATTTAAAGTAGGAAAAGAAACTCCAGTACAAGGAAGCAAAAGACATGTATATCAAGTAAAATTAAATAAAGGAGAATTACTACAATTGGAACTTCTTCAAAAAAATGTAGATCTTCAGATTATAGCTTTTTCTTCTAGTAATGATACTCTACAACTTTTTGATTCTCCTAATGGGGTCAATGGCATAGAGATTGTTGAGTTTGTCTCGGAGCAAAACCAAACTTATCATTTTGAAGTTATCCCGTTTATTCCCGAAAGTTTTACCGATTCTATTAGACAAAAACATGTCAAAAAGATTAATGGCAGTTATCTGGTTTCTAAATATGAGATACTCTCGTCTATAGAACATACCCAATTACAGCATGCTAGAAAAGTGCGAAAGGATAGTGTGATCAATTGGATAAAAAACAAGTCTATTACTCTAAAAAGTGTGAAGGCTAAGAAAGGATTTGAAGATCTTATGTATCTAAAACCAATATTAAAAGATATACAAGTAGTTGGATTAGGAGAAACTAGCCATGGCACGAAAGAGGTCTTCCAGATGAAACATCGTATGCTGGAGTTTTTAGTCAAAGAGATGGGATTTACAATTTTTGCAATAGAAGCGAGTAATGTAGGTTGCAGATCTATTAATGACTATGTGTTACATGGTAAAGGTAACAGTAGAGAAGCTTTGACAGAGCAAGGCTTTTGGATATGGAATACCGAAGAAGTCATTGATATGATCGAGTGGATGAGAACATATAATAAAACTGTTCCCGATAACAAAAAAATTAAATTTTTTGGGATAGATACGCAAATGGTAGCTCTAGATCTAGCTTATAAAAATGTTGGTAACTTTATAAAAAAGACAGGAAAAAGTGAATTGCTTACCGTCGAAGTAGATTCTTTATTTCGCGAACTTTCAGCAATAGCAGATAGAAGTGATCTGTCTTTACAACGTCAACAACTATATACCCTGTTATTTTACCTTGTAGTAAATGAATTCAAATTGGTAAATAAGACATCTAGAGCAGCATACATAGGTATCATTAAAGATGTAAGAAAAATTATTCAAGGTGTTGAAGACGGCGATCGTAAGTTTGGAAAAAGTATATCCTTTAATCCCCGTGATGAATATATGGCACAAACAGTTTTGGAAATCCTACAAAACGAAAAACCCGATGCTAAAATGGCACTTTGGGCTCATAACTGTCATATTTCAAAAAACGCTGAAACCGAAATAACTGGAAAAATTCGCCCTCTAGGTAGCATTTTAAAAGAATATATTGGAAAAAGATATTATGCAGTTGGTTTTTCTACCAATCAAGGAAGTTTTAGAGCTATGAATAGAAATGTCAACAAAGGGAAAAATGATAAGAATACTATTTTCAAACTTCCCCCTGCTAAACAAGGTAATCTGGATTGGTATTTTGCACAAGTTTATAAAGAAATTTTCTTTATTGACTTTGTTAAATCGTTACACCCCAAAACTATCGCTACCTTTTTGAGCCAAGAAAGAAAGGCGTATTCGTGTGGAGCTAGCTGGAGTCTGGATTATGGGATATTACCAGCTTTTGATATATCGCCAAGCAAGAGTTTTGACGGGATGATTTTTATCAAAGAGACTTCTAGTGCAGTACTTACCCCAGCAGGAGAAAAAGAAATAGAAAAACGAATACAAAACGGGAAGTGATAATAGGGAGATAAGGTTTTCGCCTTTGCTGTATGATAGATGGGGTATGCTGATTATCAGCCAATGAACTAAAAATATCAAGACGTCTGGTCGAGTGATTTGTCGTAGCGGTAGCGAAGAGAAATTGTATCGAGACCTGATCAAAGTAGCACTGATTGCATCTCGATACACACTCGTACCTCACGCACTCGATGTGACGTAGCGTCGGGTTAATAATATAAGTAAAAGTCAGCACGTCAGGTCGAGTGATTTATCGTAGCGATAGCGAAGAAAAATTGTATCAAGACCTGGTCAAAGTAGCACTGATTGCATCTCGATACACGCTCCTACCTTATGTACTCGATGTGGCATAACTAATTTTCTTTTATCCGATTAGTAATACAACATTATTTAAAAAAAACAACCTCAATGTATGCATCGAGGTTGTTTTCTTAATTGGTTCAACCAGGTTTATCATAATTTCCTTTTCTGCTAAATTGAAGCAATAAATGGTATTATACGATTTGTGATTAAAAAATTCGTATAAATTCATTGAATTATTTTTTCTTTATACAAGACAAAAAAATCAAGCATAGCTATAGCTACGGTTTATTTTTTAAACGAAGTAGAAAGGAAAAAGAAACGATGAATATGCGAAATTTTTAGTTATAAATCGTATTACTCAAACGTATACTGCATGCGCTCCACTTGTGTTAGCCTGAAATACCCGTGAGCATAATTGTCAGGATTATCCATATTAATACAATTTCCTTTTAGAGCTACAGGAATTGTGCTAAAAAGACCTGCACCTTCGGATTGCTCGATGAGGATTCTTATATAATTATAATATGTCTCAGAAATACCAAAGAGATCAATAGTAACCGTATCTCCTGGTTCAAATGCTGTCGTATTGGCTTCATCATCATCTTCTTTTTCATAAAACCATCGTACTTCATTTCCGTTTACGAATTCGTCATCAAAATCTTCAAACACGGGAAAACGATCTCCCACTTCTTTAAACCTAAAGAGGTAAAAATTGTCTTCTTCCTCGGGATCATCAAATATAATGTTCACCTCTAGCAGATCCTCATCAAAACCATCTTCTAGAGATTGATTGATTTCTGTAATATCCGGAACTGATATTAATGTCTCTGTTGCTGTATAGTTTTCACCATTATAGATAACATCCAAGGTATAGGACTGATTCAATATGGGTTCAAATACCGTGGTTGTATATGTTCCATTATTTTGGTCTTCAAAAACAAACTCTGCCCCGGTTGTAGTATTCGTCACTATTACTGAAGCTCCGGTAACGCCGGTATTTGATGTAGTATCAAAATATGGAGTAGAAGTACTGAGCTTTATTGTCTGATTATTTCCTGTAGTCCCTTTTTCCCAGTCCAGAGAAGCTTCTATCGTTAACCTGGAAGGTGCTGTCTGCACATCCACATCGATCACATCTTCACAAGAGACAAAGTGTATGATCGAGAAGAGGAGTATGATTTTTAAATATGTTTTCATCTGTATGATATTTTTTTTGTTGCATATTGGATTAGCTGCTATTATGTAATACAACTAATAGCGATAATCCCAGTTGTTAAAATTTAAAATTATATTGTATAGAAGGTACAATCCCAAAAATTGCAGTTCTTGTCGCTTCATTAGCTCCGGTCTCAATATTTTGACTGAATGAAATAGCAGCTGCATTTTTTTGATTATATAGATTGTAAATGCCGAATACCCATTCTCCCTTCCATCTTTTATTGGGCTTCTTATTAGGTTTGTAAGTAGCAGAAATATCAAGTCTGTGGTATGCAGGCAATCTGTCAGAATTTCTATCAGAATAACTGGCTATTGATAGCCCTTCATATTGATACTGACCATTGGGGTAAGTTATTGGTCTTCCCGTCTGAAAAACCATATTTGCTCCAAAATTCCATTTTTCATTCAATTGATATGCAGCTGTTAGTGAGAAATCATGAGTTCTGTCAAAAGGGGTGTTATACCAATCTCCATTATTGATTCCCGGACCTCCGGCGGTACCCCCCAGAGTTCTTTGTTCAGATTTTGACAATGTATAGGAGAGCCATCCTGTAAATTTACCTTCATTTTTGCGAAGCAAAAACTCTAACCCATATGCTCTGGATTCTCCATTCAGGATTTCTGTTTCAATATTATTTTGACCAATAAGGTCAGAGCCATCGATATAATCTATTCTGTTGTCTGTTGTTTTATAATAGGTTTCTACTTCTAATGAAAACATTTTATCATTAAAATTTCTAAAATATCCCAATGCATATTGATTGGATAGTTGTGGTTTTATAAACTCTCCGCTGGGAGTCCATATATCCAGTGGTGTTACTGAGGTAGTATTCGATAAAAGGTGAACGTATTGTGCCGCTCTGGAATAGCCCATTTTTATAGAAGAATACTCATTTAATTGATATGCTAATGATGCTCGGGGTTCAAAATTACCATAGCTTTTAATAGTTTCACTTTTCTCAAAAATTGTTTCTCCAATTTCTGTTCCTCTCTCATAAATACCCAAAGTATTGTTATAAACAACGGGTTGGTCATTAGCATAGTTTGCAATGGGCTGACCTCCCAATCTGCTAAAGGTACTATATCGGATACCATACTGCACTGTAAGGTTATCAGTAAGTTTATGTTCTGCATTCACATAGGCTCCAGACTCTACTGCCTTTTTGCGATCAAGAGATAATGGATTGATTGCAGAACTTTCTGAAGTAGGACGCACCTGTCCGGGATCAAAATCATAATAGATACTACTAATCCCGAAATCTAGTTTGAACTTATCACTGGCATAGTATTTAAGATCATATTTTATATTGAAGTTATTGATGGATGAAATCCACTCGAATTTTTCGATTACAATATCCAGATCATAATCATATTTACTATAGATAATAGATGCATTAGAGAATAGTTTGTCAGTAAAGATATGATTCCATCGCAAATTACCAGATAAATTACCATAACTAGACTTGAAATTGTCTCCAAATTTAAAATTATCTCTACCATAATATCCCGAGAGGAATAGTTTGTTTTTTTGGTTAAGGCTATAATTAGTTTTAAGATTTAGATCATAAAATCCAGCAGTGTTTTTTTCTCCTGCAGCTTTTAGGATAAGATCGACATACGAAGTTCTACCTGCGACCAGAAAAGAACCTTTGTCATCAAACAAAGGTCCTTCTGCAGTTAGTCTGCTGGAGATAACGCCTATTCCACCTGTGAGTCCGAAATTTTTATTATTTCCATCTTTTTGACGAACATCCAGCACAGAAGAGGTTCTACCCCCAAAACGAGCAGGAATACCTCCTTTGTATAGTTTTATATCTTTAATTGCATCCGCATTAAAAACGGAGAAGAATCCTAACAAATGAGAGGTGTTATAAATGATAGCTTCATCAAGTAAAACGAGGTTTTGGTCTGCCGCTCCACCTCTTACGTGAAATCCGCTGGAACCTTCGCCATTATTAGTAACCCCAGGAAGCATTTGAATAGATTTTATAATATCAACCTCTCCTAATACTACAGGCATCTGTTTTACAGTTTTGATGTTTAGCTTAGAAACGCTCATTTCTGGTTTTCTGAGACTTACACGTTCTGTTTGCCCACTTTTAATAACTACCTCATCTAATTGCATAGAAGATTCTGTAACCTCAACATCTAATTTTTGATTCTTATCCAGTACAATTTCTTCTTTGATTTCGTTGTACCCAACAAAAGAAATTATTAAGGTATAGTTTCCTTTTGGTGCAGTAATAGAATAAAATCCATATTCATTGGTAATAACTCCAATAGAAGTTCCTTTGAAAAAAACAGAAGCACCAAAAAGTGTTTCCCCATTCTTGATGTCTTTGATAGTTCCACTTAGCGTATAGCTTTCCTGAGCTTCTATACTGCTAGTTATAAAACAGAGTGTTATGAAGAAAATAATAGGTATGCACCTGTTTTTCTTTCCAGTTTTTGATTTTAAATTTTGTGGCATGTGTACCTGGTTTTTGTTTTTAATTGATAAAATAGTTGATTAGGTGTTCCATATTGTTTATTGACAAACCGGAAAATAAAAGGTTGCATTTCGGGGATATTTTAATTGTTAAATTTTATGAAATAATATTTTTCAAGGGGATTTTTAGTAATAATTGGCGTGGTCATACTGGTTACAATTTCTTTATATTAAATTCAAAGTATTGAGGAGGATCTTAGATTCTTTGAAAAAAAAACAATGCACCAATTCAAATTACTTGCAGAATCATTTATGTTAACCCACTTAGGATTTATTTTTTGGTAAGAATTACTAAAATAGATATGGCCGTGTTATGATATTGATGAATAGTGTTTTACTGGTTAAAAGTGCTATTGAAAAAATATATTAAAGTAGGCTTGTTATCAACGAAAGAACATTTTTAAAAGTATAAGAAACTGATCTGCAAAAACTATTTTTTGGATGTAGATGTCTAGCTAAAAATAGTCTAAAAACCGGAAAATACTTTAACAGTTGCACCTGGATAATTAACGTACTATTAATATAGGGGAAGTACGTTATATCTTGTTTTAATTAGAGTATGTTTAAAAACCCTTCTGCCTGCTGGTCATTACTTTGACAACCTTGACTTTACTTCAAATAAACAACATATCTCGATATGTCGTCGATTTGAAGTGTCGTCAGAACACCAAACTACTGACAATCAGTTTGCATTGTTTTTAAACATGCTCTTATATATAAACTCTTTAAAACTTATAAATGATATGAAAATTTTTAGAAACTTGCAGCTTTTTGGACTACTTGTTATAATATATAGTTTGACGCAATGTACCACAGCGGAGGTACATGAATCTTTTTCAAATGAGCTCGAAGAAATAACTGATGATTTTTCTCCAAAGATTACTAAAGTCCTTGAGAATTTAGGATTCAATCCAATAGAAACTAAGAAAGATAAAGTTGTATTTCCTGATGGTACTACAAATGATTTTTATACATATCAGGATATGTCATATTCTGATGAGGCGATAGAAAAAATAATGAATCAGGAAGATACTCCTACTTTTGAAAAACAATTCAGGACTTTTAATACGGTAGGAGGGAATAGAAATTATACAATTGCTTTTTTTGATTTTAACCAGCCTTTTCAGCGACAGGCGGCAGGTGATGCGGTATTTCTCTTTAATAACACCTTGAGAACTACAATCCGATTAAACATAGTTTTTGCTAATGGTAGTAATTTTGCATCTACACCAAAAGATATTGCTGTTTTTTACCTTGGTAATATAAATACTATAGCTGTTGCAGACTTGCCTTCTAATGGATTACCTGGAAAAAATATCCGTTTAAACTTCAGAAGCAATCTAATTGGTACCAGAGCGCGTTTACGCAATACTATCATGCACGAGGTAGGACATACTTTTGGTCTGAGACATACTGATTTTGGTCTTACAGGTCAGGCACCAGATCAATTTGGTCGAGTCCCTATCCCAGGTACTGATACTTCAGGTTTTGATATAAGTTCTATTATGACATCTGGACAAAATTCAAATCCATTTGGAGGATATACGGACAATGACATTAGGGCAATCCGTTTTCTTTATGGATTTAGATAAGGATTACTTTTTTATGATTTTATGAAAACCTTTTCAAAATGAGGTTAACAAATTTGAAAAGGTTTTTTCTTTATTACTTTATAAATAATATGACTTCTGATTTAATGAACTCATTAAAATTTGTTCTTTTTTATCTGAGTATATTAAAACCAGAAAAAGGATAACCTCAAGATAAAGAAAACCTTGAGGTTAGTCGAAAGATTACTTAGTTTTTACAATTTTATACATTCTTTGATCTTCTTGTGGGTGATTCTCCTGATTGATAATTCGTACCATATATACTCCATTTGATACTTGACTAAAATCAATTTCATTTTCGTGATCATCCAAAGATTTGCTGATTTTTACGGTACCCAGTAAGTCATATACTTTGATGATTTTTTGGAAATTAGCAGCAGAGATACGTAAGACATCTTTTACTGGATTGGGGTAGAGTATAGGGTTCTCCTGTACTATGTCAGGGTTTTTGTTTTCCAGATAGTTGACAATCAGCTTTGGAGCTCCTGTTACTGTGTTTTCTTTAGAACCAAAAGCAAAATCGTTTCCTCTGTTCATTTTCAGGATAAGACTTAGTTTATCTGAAGAAGCTTTAGAAAGATCTAAAGGGATTTGTATTGTGGAACCTATCGTGTATGGAGTTGTTCTAGAGCCGATAGCTTGTAGTTTGACAGCAGGTTTGTTTTGGCTAGTGAGATTGGTTTCGGTCCAAAGGTTATTAGTTCCTTCGTGAACGAGTAATTCACCATTGCCGGCATCTCCAAACACCTGAAATTCTAAGGTAGCATCGATGATCTCTCCATTAATACCAGAAGTATCAAACATTAAATATCCAGTACGTCTTCCACTTTCTAATCGTACCATAGTGTTATTAAATCGTGTGCCATTGTCCAGATAAGCATCGTGTATAGCAGAAAGTGTTGTCGTTCTTTCTACAACTACGGGTTTTATTATTTGTACTCTATCGAGGTTAAACAGATAACCACCTGGGCCTCTATATACTAATCGTATTGTCTGAACACCTGCAGCTAGTGTCACCGAAGTTACATAAGACTGATAGGAGTGCCAATTGCCATTACCCGGGATTTGTATGGATCCTTTTAACGAATTATTTGTATAAATCTCTATCTTACCTCCATTGGTATTACTCGAGGCAAATGCCATAAAATCATAGGTTCCTGGAGCTGATACATTAATCTGATAATCAGTGTAGTTGTTATTTAGTATGTAACCAAGGTTTTGTCCACCATCAGGAGTGTTTTCTGTGCGAACACTACCTGATGTATTGGCAAAGGCTTCGGCTTCAAAATTTCCTGGTATTGGTATTGCATTTTCTCCTCCATTTATGCTAGTCACTATAATTGTTATGGTTTCGGTAGTTGTTTCGCCACTAGGTGTGGTTGCTATAGCTTTTAACTCATACGTTCCTATTGCCAGGTTTGATAAAGCAAGATCTTCTTGAGTTGTATTTGCAGTACCCCATTCATACGGCGCAGCTCCTTCTTGTCTTACTAATACATTATTCAAATATAGTTTAATATTAGACACACTCCCGCTAGTAACAGAAACAACTACGCCCAAATCGTCTCCTTCTTTTAACTGTTTATTAGTAGGGCTTGTGAACACAATGTCTGTGGTATTATCACAAGGAGCATCTGATGCCTCCGGACCATGGATATAATCAATAAATGTATGTCTAGGTGCTGATGTATCCGGAGGAAAATCTAATCGAATTTTGGTAATTGTTTTTCCCATCCAGGTATTGAGATTACTCATATCAAAAACAAGTTCTTCAAAGACATTCGTAGTTTGAGGAGTGACGGATACAGATCGAGCCACAGCAAAACCTGTTTGATCCGTGGTTGTCCAAAAGAGCTGGAAAGAACCAGTGGCTTCGGACTTTGCTCTAATCTTTAATTGCGGGACTTGACTACCATTAAACTTTAAACCACTTCTTATTACATATGGATCACTAGAGTTATCAGCTCTTACTAACCAATAAACATCACTATTGGTATTATCTGCGGCGATATTAACTTTCTGAAAGCTCTCATTTGTATTACTAAACTCAAAATTTAAATCGGAGGCATTATTTGGGTTCCCACAAGTATCTACTTCGGTGATATCCGGCGTTCCATCACCATCGCTATCAAGGGCAGTAACTCCATCGAGATCATTTGTCTTACAAGGAAGAGTAGGTGGCTGAAAACTTCCGTTATTATCCCAATTTAGGGTAACATTTACTCTGGTATCGCCTCCAGCAGCTCTAAACTTAATATACACATCCCCATTACTGGCGATAAAATACCCATTATTGGTAGCATTTTTTACGGCTGCAATAGAATTCAACCGTGGTGATCCATTCACTCTAAAATTTCCTAGTTTCCCTAAACCTTTAAAGCATGTGAATCCTAAATCTCCAGCGTCTCCTCTATTCCATATAAGCAATATACTTTTATTTGCAGGAGTACTATTAAAATAAAAGGTATACTGAAAATCCTCATTGACAATCATAGGAAATTTATAGGCCCCTGAAGTTTTATTTCCAGACTCATAAAAACAAGCATCATCTGTACCTGGCTTGGACCGAACTACTGATATCCGAGTCCCACTTGAATTTATTCTAGCCATCCATAGGGATGCAAAGTAATAATCAGATCGAGCTGCATTTCTCCAGGAAGGATGTCTATACTCATGCCCATCTCTAAGAAATGCTACATCTCTAATCAATGTTGTATTAGCCTTTCCTGTTAATCCTCCATCATAATCTTTGAAAAATTGACCAATCTTTCTGGCACGTGTATGATCTGTATTCGGTAAAGGAAAAAATCTAAATGGAAAAGGTTCTGAAAATCCTTTGGTCGTCCCTTTAAAGGAAGGATTAAAATTCTCAGTAGCTCCTCCACCAGTAATTTGCTTTATCATTTGGGAATTTGATCGATTCCATCCTTCAAAATGGCAATCGAAATGTCTACCAGGACCATCGTAAAATCTAAAGAATTCTCGAATACCGTTAAAAACACCCAAATCTGTATCTACGTTAAAAAGGCTATTTTCTATGGTGAGATCACCTGCAAGCATAGAAACGGTTTTATTATCACTAAAAGCACAATTATAGAAAACCGTATTTTTGTTTATTCCTCCTACACCTAATCCACTATATATAGCTTGATCATTTCCATAAAATAAACCATCCTTGATCAATTGTCTAGTATTAACATTCCATCCAAAATTCTTTTTTATGGAATGATCAGGATTCAGTTGGTCAAAAACATCCCAACCAGTCATACAGGTATGTGCTACAAAACCATCAAATCGTCCTAAGGGTTGTGTAGTTGGATTTACACCTTGAAAATAAGGTAAATTACGAGAAGTAAACATAGGTTTTGTTGGAAAAGCAAACCAAAACCCTGTTCCTTCGGTACCTGCGGCTACATTGTTCTCAAAATAGTTATTTGGGTTGGTGATCCAATAAGATGCGGGTGTTCTATTTTGGGCTTCATTAAATTGATTATCAGAAGGTGTTAGTTGCTCTCCAGGTTTTGGTCTCCTGGTTACAAACACCACATTATTTTTGATGGTATTAAAACGTTCTCCTCCATCTTCTAGAAAAATACCATGACCTATATGATCATAGGCAAATACACCGTCTACAGTGACATAATCTGTACCATGAATTGTTACTGCACGATTAAAAGATTTATGTACACTACTGTTTCTTAAATAACTGCCTTGTGCTTTATCTTCATTTAAATGCCAATGGAATGGATATCTTCCTAAAACCCCTTTCTGTCCCATTTTGTAGAGTTCTACATGTTCTGCATGAGCGGTAGAATTTTTCATAAGCATGATATGACCTCCAAATCCAGTTTGTTCATTGTTTCCATCCATTTTACCCTGAATCTTGATATAGTGCGATAACAAACCAACTTCCCCCTGGATATCTACATTCCAGGTTTTTCCATCTCTGTCTCTGGTATACCTCTTAGATCCACCGATATGCTTAAATTTAAGAGCAGATGCTAATGTCAGGGTTCTTCTATTACCACTAATTGCAGTAATTTCGGCCTCGTCTACATTGTTCCAGGCTTTAGATTGACCGCTTGCCAAGCCTGTAGCGGTCAATGCGATCTTATCTCCTACTTCCCAATCTACCTCCTCTTTTAAAGTGATTTGTGTAGCTCCTGCATTTGCTGTGGCCACAAGATTAGTCCAGCTCATTCTTTTCTTTCCGTGCAATTCTAAACGGCCTCCACCCATCACCATAATGGCCTTATAGGATGCTGGGGCGTTATTTATTTTATTTCCCGTAAGTGTGATTTGACATCTAACACCTCCAGGGCCCTTATTGGCATAGTAAGGCTGGTCTTCGGTTCCGATTTCCATGTAACCTCCATTGGCTACCATAATACTTCGGGCTTCTAAATCAATCCAGGCACCTTCGGATTGGTAATTTATTGCACTTAATTTTCCTTGCACGGTGATGTTATTAGCCCTACAGATTCCTAGCATTCTCAAGTCAATTCCTGGAGGAACCACTACATCATCATTTGCTGTGGGTTTTATACCATTGGGCCAGGTAGACGCATCTGTCCATAAACCAGAATTAATTGGCCTAATTGTAGCCAAGTTAGTTGGAGGTACACAATCATAAGAAGAGGTAACCTTAGTCGGTGGAACTGCACTAGTAGCAAAAATTTTACTAATACAAAACATCAGGATCACGAGCATAGCCATGGTGATTATGCTTTTTTGTATTATTTTATGCTGTAGGAGTTTAATCAGGGTTATTGTTTTTTTTATCATTTGTTGAGTTTGTGTTAAAAGTGATTGTAAATCATATGTGTTATGTGCAGAACAATGTTGATTTGTCTGGTTTTACTCGATAATCGAGATTTAAATGCTTCGAGGCTTGCCTCGAAATCAAAATGTTTTTTTTAACAAATGCCTCGTGGGCTTGTCCCGAGGTAGTTTGTTAACAGACAATACAATAGAAAATGGATTATTACATTATTCCTGTATCTTTCAAATTTTCTAATAGAAAGAATCACGATCTGAATAAAAATTAGAACTTAAGAATGTTGTTTAGGAGGGAAGAATATTTTTCTTAAGCGTAAAATATGGTATCACGATTAGTAATTGATGTTTTGTAAGCTGTTTGCAATTCTTCTTCTTATACTACTGTTGTTTTATGTTGAACATTGATTTCTCTAATAAATGTATGTTTAGTACTTTAATGAATAAAATCTTAAACATTTATTATATGCTACAATACTATTGAATATGAGAAATACATAAGTACAAAATATGAGTAATTTAGTACAAGTTGTTGATTAATATTGTTTTAAACGTTTTTTTTCCTGTGTTATTATTTTGGTTGTATCTTAATTTTGATGGATATGCTCTATATTTTATAATATATTATGAATAAAATAGATCTCGATAACAATCAAATCTGAGTCGTCTTGCCAGATTCTTGTTTTGCTTTTTATAAACTCATGTGATATCACTTGTGGATTGAATTTATACGATTTGTGATTAAAAAATTCGTATAAATTCATTGAATTATTTTTTCTTTATGCAAGGCAAAAAAATCAAGCATAGCTATAGCTACGGTTTATTTTTTAAACGAAGTAGAAAGGAAAAAGAAACGATGAATATGCGAAATTTTTAGTTATAAATCGTATTACTCGATAATTGAGATTTAAATGCTCCAAGGCTTGCTTCTAAATCGAAAATGATTTTTTTCTAATAAATGCCTCGTGGGCTTGCCCCGAGGTAGTTTACTGTAAAAAAAATGTTTTAGTCCAGTAATACCATTTCTACCTTAAAATTACCAGCTAAAATTTGCTCTTTTCTCCTTATGCTTCAAAATAAAAATTAACCGTAGGCTATGCTGAACTTTTCTTTTTTGCCTAAAGAAAAAACAACTGTATTTTATTTGCGTAACTTTAAAGCAAAAATGATATACATTCAAAAGTATGGTAGGTATGTGATGTAGGATGTACTTGCTAATGGAGGTAATCGATTTTGAGCCTATAAAAAATGTCACCGCACTAAGACGGGATTTTTATTTGCAATAGCTTTCTTTTATCATCTCCCAGATTACAAACTAAAAGCAGTGATTATGAATTGCAGGTAGCCCCTGGGTTTGATAATAAAAAGGATCTTAGAGTATGTTTAAAAAACTTACTTCTTGAAAACAAATATTTTAAGAATTGTGAGTTACTTCAAATATTTCAAATATCTCGATATGCTCACGATTTGAAGTGTGCTCAGCACCTCAAACTATTGATTTTTAATTTGTATTCTTTTTAAACATACTCGAAAGGAGTACGATTTTATGATAATCAAAAAAAGATGGTTACTATTGAATAAAATTTTGATTACGCCATTGCCTTTTTGTTCATTCTATTTTCTGCTATTTCTTCTAACTTATCATCAATATCATATTTTTCATTTAGTATTTTTTGAAGTTTTCTAGAAACCTCGCAGTACCCTAATTCTTTTGCATATCTAATCGTAATACAATAGCCAGAAATTTTATAATGCGCTACTTTTTGAGCCTCGGCTATAAGACCAGCATTCATTACATTGATATCAGCTACCTCTGATAAAAAGTCTTTAGTTTCTTTTAGCAGACCTTCCATAGCTGTGCATTTTTCACCTGTTGGTTCTATATCTAAGTCATTACAAACTTGCTCCAGCTGTTTTTTTTGTTTTTTAGTCTCTTCTAAATGATGTATGAAAATAAATTTCAATCTCTCATCAGAAATATTTTCTATAATTCTTGGTAATATTTCAATCCATTGATTTTCTGTGTTGTAAAGATTTTTTAATTGATGCTCAAGTAAATTTTTAAAATTTTTCATATTATTTAAAGTTTGGTTAATGCTCTTTATCTATGCGCTTTTAAAAAATTACGATGGTATAAAATCTATGTGTACAGCTAGTTTGGTTTATTTTAGGGCTTTCATTATTTTTTGCTATAATAAGATAGTGTTTTTATGTTAAATAGCTGTAATATTCTTTGTGAATATTTCAGAATAATGTTAGAATACGATAAAAACAATGATTCTCATTTTTTTAGCAAAAATAATTTCATAGAAAGGGAACTAAGTGCTTTTTTTAAATGATTCTTAATCCAAATAAATTTAGTGCTCTAGCATTATTATTGAAGAACTAAATAAGACTTCTTCAAAAAGTAAAATTCGTTTCTTTAACAATTTTTAATATTTTCTATGAGTAATACGATTTATAACTAAAAAATTCGCATATTCATCGTTTCTTTTTCCTTTCTACTTCGTTTAAAAAATAAACCGTAGCTATAGCTATGCTTGATTTTTTTGCCTTGCATAAAGAAAAAATAATTCAATGAATTTATACGAATTTTTTAATCACAAATCGTATAATACGATTTACGAATAAAAATTTCGCATCTAATGACATTCTTTTTCTACTATATTTTCTTCATAAAATGAAACAATAGCTATGGCTATTCTTTAATTTGATTCATCAATCTAGCGAAAAATCCTTGCCATTATTTTTACGAAATTCTCACCCGTAAATCGTATAAGTTCATGTATTTCAAAACAGGTAAAAGCTAATCACTATAAAGACTATCAATTTGGCCATGATAGGAATCTATATATAAGTACTTTGATAGCAATTTACCGATTAAATAGTCGATTAAGAATTCTTTTAGCCACCCTAATTTTTGGTTTTTCACCGTATCCGTATCCGTATCCATACCCGCCATATCCTTTGTTGAAATCTACATCATTGAATAGAATAGCGAGGGATGTGAATCTTTTTTCTTGCAGTAAGTTTTTGGGGATATCTAACAATCTTTTGTCAGAATATTTTTGTCGTACTACATAAATACATAGGTCTGCATAAGAACTTAATAAAAGAGTATCAGCAACTACAGTGATTGGAGGTGTATCGATGAGAATATAGTCATACTCTTTTTTTAATTGATCAAATAGCGTAGTAATTCTTGGATGTTTCAGCAATTCTGCAGGGTTTGGTGGTTTAGGACCTGATATAAGGATATTAAGGTTTTTAAAACCTTTTATATTTGAAGAGATGTCTTCTATGGTAACATCTTTATCTTTAATAAAATTAGTGATCCCTTTTTTGGTATTGATCTCCATACGCTCTTTTAATTGTGAAGAGCGTAAATCCATTTCTAATAACGCTACTTTTTTCCCTGACCTACCCAGAGTAACACCAAGATTACTAGCGGCAAAGGATTTACCTTCTCCTTTTATACTAGATGTAATAAGAATGGTTTTTCCTTTTTCTTTAGAATATGCTAAGAGAAAATCGAGATTTGTTTCCATCAGCCTAAAAGCTTCTGCCAGAATAGATCTATCTTCTTTTGGGGTGACGAGTTCTTTA
This sequence comes from Aquimarina sp. RZ0, assembly GCF_008370685.1. GTDB lineage: Bacteria > Bacteroidota > Bacteroidia > Flavobacteriales > Flavobacteriaceae > Aquimarina. Next base: position 29,151 of record NZ_VTZU01000047.1, on the reverse strand, counting down.
CTTTCAGATTTAGGGATAGTACCAATAATAGGAAGTTTTAACTTCTTTTTTAGCTCTTTGATATCTCTAATTTTGGTATCCAGAAGATCTTTAAAAAAGACAATAATGATAGGAATGAGTAAGGATGCAAGAAGACCGGTTAAAAAAACAATATTTTTTTTTGGCTTAATAGGACCTCTAGAAGCATATGCCTTTTCTATAATTTTTACGTTTGATACTGTTGCTGCCAGTGAAATGGCTGTTTCTTCCCTTTTTTCTAATAGATATAAGAATAATGTTTCTTTAATTTCCTGTTGCCGTTTAATATCACGTAGTTTTCTTTTTTTCTCAGGGATCTGTGCAATTTGAGCATTAACCTTTGTGTCCCGGTTTTTAAGGCGACTGATTTTTAATTCTAAGGTTTGTTTTAGATTAATAAGACTTTGTTGTATGCTTGATCTTAATGCAGAGAGTTGTTCATTAAGGTCAATAAGTAGTGGATTTTCTATGCCAGAACTTTTAATTAATCTACTTCTTTTTAGTACAAATTCATTGTGTTTGTTTATAGATGCGACTGTTGTAAGATCTGTAAAACCAAGATTGGCTGGCAAAAGTTCATTTTTAGAATTTTGCAGATATTCGATTAAAAAATCAGAAAGCCCTACCTGAATACTGGTCTGCAATATGATACGTTCATTTTCTGAAGCCTTTTCCAGCATAATATTCCCTTCAGAAGTAAGATCTGTGAGATTGTTTTCTGTTTTGAAAAACTCCAGATTCCCTTCCAGATTATCAAGATCCTGATTGATAATATTTAAGCGATCTTTAATAAAATTAGCTGTATTAGAGGAGATCAGATTTTTATCATTGATAACATCTTTATTGTATTCGTCAATTAAACTATTTAATATTTTAGTAGCTCTTTCCTGAGCAATGGTGGTCATCGTTAAAGTAACCACACTTGTATTTTGATTCGTGAGCCCTACATTAATAGTGGCTTTATATTTTTCTACAACATCTGCAATCGGAGAAACGTGGATGTAAATATTGTCATTAATAAATTGAGCCAAAACACTATAATTTGGTTCAATAGAGATATCACCAAAGGGCGTATTAACACATTGATTAAAAGTGCCTTTTGTTATCAAATTCTCTTGAGTATCCTTGAGCACAAATTCTTCTTGCGAAAAAGCATTGATTATAAAACTTATATTACGGTTATAACAATCATTGTCTGGAAAATGTACTTTGAATGGAGTGTTTTCTGTAAATTCTACCAGTCTATGAGAATATTTTGTTTTACTGTAGTATCCTATGTTTAGCTGTAGTTTTTTTACAACATTCTCTAATAATGGTCTTGATCGAATGATTTCTATTTCATTTTCTACGTCTTTATTTATATTTTTAAAAATACTCAGATCTTCAAATGCAGAAAGTTCAGATTTGACTCCGTTTTTATCAGATTTGATTAAAATAGTAGAGGTGACACGGTATAATTTTGGAGTATACCGCAAATAGAAAAAACCTATCACAAAACAAATTGCGAAGGCAGCTATAAAAAGTTTCCAATGTGAAAAATATCGCTCTAATAATTCTTTTATGAATATGTTCTCAGAATCATCATCTATTTCATAATTCATTTACTGAATTCTTTCGTTTTTAAAATATTGATCAAGATTTTGTATAAATTTAGCCATTATCTGCGAACATAATGGGGAAATTTCAATATTTATAATGCTTGCAGATAATGGTAAACTAATCGAAGTAATACAAATCAATCAAATTTTAAAAACTTCTCTTTCCTCTAAGTACAATATTTTTAAAAATTCTGAATAGATAATTCAAATCAGTACCCAATGGGTTTTTCTCATATTCTTCGAGATATCTCATTTCAGATTTTATTATCTCATCCAGAGTGCTAGGCATATCAGCATAGAATGGAGGGATAAGCCCAGGTTTATGCTTTATTCTTTTTTCTTGTAATTCTTTTGTGTATAAACTGAAATAATGATTGCTCAATGGACGACCTCCTACTAGTTTTAGATCACCTTTCATAAAATTCATAAGCATAGGCAATTCATCGATCCAGTATTTTCTGAACAATCTTCCAAGATTCGAAATTCTAAAATCATCTTTTAATTTCCCTCCTTTTCTCAGATTATTTTTTTCAAAAACATATTGTTGCAAATACTCCGAATATGGATGCATCGTACGGAATTTGTATACCTGAATCGGTTTCCCGTTTTTCCCTACTCGTTTCAGGCTAATTAATGGCCCATAGGTAGGATTTAGATCATATTGAGGTTTGGTCTTTTTCTTTGCTACAAAATATACTCGGTTATTGATTGCCCTTTCCTCGATAAGATCAAAACCACAGGAATACAATCTGCCCAGAACTTCTGTTTTAGTGAGTACTCTGCCTTTTCCCTGGGTTATCCAAAAATATAATTTTTTAGTCAAATTTACTTTTGGGAATACTCGGTGAAATATGAAGTCTCCTGAATAATATATCCAATTAAAAGGTTTTAGAAATTTTTTTAAAAGTCTCTCTTTTCGTTTTTTATGAGTCTCAAAAGTATTAATGAATATACCACCCTCTGCCAACTTGTGATTTGCAGCTTCAAAGAATTTATTAATACGTCGGTAATTATTGACACTATGTAAATTTACAATGACTTGATACTCATTTTTAGGGGACGATGTAATATCGTCTTTGTTGTTAGTATCAGATAATAAGACATCAAATAATTTGAAACCTTGTATGTGATTAGTAATAAAATCACATACCTGATTTCCAAGTTTTTTAGTGATTATCTTTTTTATGGCAACCTTACTTCTTTTCTGTCCTGTCTTTTGTTGAATAGAATCAGTAAGGATTTTGGTGTTTTTTTTCAAAACCGGATAGGTTTTGACACGGATATCCTTACTGATCATTCTACGTGGATTAATTTGTTGGACAAAAAAGGGTTGAAAAAAACTATTTTTTTTAGTGTTTGTAAAATGACTATTTATTGTATCTAATTTTTGTCTTTTTAGTAACATAAATACCTTTTTGATTCGTTGATTTAAAGATAGTTTATTACTATTAATTAAACTGATGGTTAAACCACAAAATAGATAGGTTATATGTATGATTTATAGCATTTTACAAGTAAGTAAAAGGGGAATTTTTAATTATTTTTAAGATAAGGTGTTATTTTAAGTTAAAATATCTTACTAAATATGTTAAATATGAATTTTATATAGCTAAAAACATAATTAATATTGATTAAGTGTTGTATTTGATGAATATTTTTTATTTTTTTAACAGGAATAAATTTGAAAATCAGAAAGAGTTTAAAATCTATTAATTGGTTCTAATTAAGGGGAATTTTAATTCAAATTAAAAAAGGGAAAATTTCTTTATTTATTCAAAATAATAGATACTGAACTATTGCTTATTTTTTTGATCATATTTTTAGTGTGAATAGTTCTTCCTTTTTTGTTCAAATGATATACACTATCATAAAAATAGGAGGTGGGGTATACAAAATCCTGAAGACCTGTAATCATTTCAATTTTTAGATTTTGTTTCATTTTTTGATGTACTTTTTCCAGAGCAACCTTATTTTTTTTGTATTCCGAGATTTCATAGGCACCATAAGTGAATAATACCGTTATTTCATTTGATTTCGTAAAATCATAAAAATCGTTTAATAGTTTGAGCTTTGCATCTCTGGTATCTTTGAGTACAGATTTACTCCCCAAAACCGAAGAAGAAGGTAAATCGAGGTGATACACCCCATCACCATACATATTTAACCCTTTTCTAGTGTATACCGGATCATTTTTTAGGTTATCAATTACATTAGAAATTGTTTTTTTGAACATCAGGTGCGAGTTGTCTATAATGTTCATAAATTGACCTATCCAAGTGTCATTAGATTCCTTATAATATTTAGCAGCAAATGGGTTGTAAAAGGAAGTCATTTTTTGTAGTTCTAAATTTCCCATAAGAGTCATATCGTGTTCTATAGATAATATGATAATATCACCTTGCCTCGCTATATCTTTTAATTCATTTATGATAAACCGTAACCCTAATTTGGCATGTAGCCCTAAATTAACCACAGGTGTATTAAATTCTTTTTCTAATTTTTGGCTATCGATTCCAAATACCAAATTAGAGCCTCCGGCAAGGATCATTTTTCTACCACTAATCGCCTTGATCCTGTCATGCTTATCCGTAAGAGCAGCCATATACTCATTAGATTCCTTTCTGTTATCTGCAAAAAGAAATAATGATTTGGTTAGTATAATGATGATCCCAAATAATAAAAAAGACCTACTGATAAATTTTTTCATATCAAAACTGGAAATAGATGAACTGTTGCGGTTTCCCGGAAAAATATAATATCATACCAATCAACCACAGATAGCTGACCCACCTCGGGATCGTTGGGAATTGATAATTGATATGCTGTAGGGCAAACTCACTTTTGCGCCCCAGCCATTCTATACTTACAAATATTAGGATAAGCAGGATTATTTTTTTTGGTAATATCTCAGGATATGTAAAGAATGAAGAAGAAAAGATTGCTGTCAGGATATCAATCGCATGAGTTATATTTTCTGCTCTAAAAAAAATCCAGGCAAGTACTGTTAACCCAAAAGTGATGAATATGCTCGTGGTTTCTTTTATAGATGGTAAGAAGTTGTTGTGGGCAACTATTTGCATGTGAGTGCGATTATTGCCTGATAATAGTAGGGGGAGAAAATAGAATGCATTTAATGCTCCCCAAACAATGAATGTCCAGTTCGCTCCGTGCCAAAAGCCACTCACGATAAAGATGATGAATGTATTTCTGATTTTCATCCAAGTACCACCTCTACTACCTCCTAATGGGATATATAAATAATCTCTAAACCAGGTAGATAAAGAAATATGCCATCTTCTCCAGAATTCTGCAATATCTCTGGAGAAATATGGGAAGGCAAAATTGCGATTAAGATGAAAACCAAACAACCGAGAGGTTCCAATAGCAATATCAGAATATCCGGAAAAATCTCCATAAATCTGAAACGCAAAAAAAACAGCTCCGATGACCAGAGTACTACCAGAAAACATAGCCGAACTATTGAATATGGTATTGGCATATCCAGCACAAGTATCTGCAATGACTACTTTTTTAAATAATCCCCATAAAATCTGACGCAGACCATCTACTGCCAGATTATAGTGAAATTCTCTTTTCTTGTAAAATTGAGGCAATAAACTAGTGGCTCTTTCTATAGGGCCTGCAACCAACTGAGGGAAGAAAGCTACAAATGCAGAGAAAATGACAAAATCCCGGGTTGGTTTCAGTTTATTGTGATATACATCTATCGTGTAACTCAATGTCTGAAATGTATAAAAACTAATACCAACAGGAAGTATTATGTGTAATGAATTACTGGTTATTTCTGCTCCAAAAAAAGTAAAAGCACTTATAAAATTATCAAGAAAGAAATTATAATATTTAAAAAAGCCCAGGAATCCAAGGTTGACGATAATACTTACCCATAGTAAGGCTTTCCGTTTCCCAGTATGTTGAGACTGATTCAATGCTAATCCCACGCAAAAATCTACCATACTGCTGAATAAGATTAAAGATAAAAAACGCCAGTCCCACCAACCGTAAAATACGTAACTGGCAATTACAATAAGAAGATTCTGTACTTTTAAATTATTTCTAAAAACAAACCAGTATAGTACAAATACTATTGGTAGAAAAATTGCGAAATCCAGGGAATTAAAAATCATAAGTACCGATTAACATAAAAGTGTTTTTTTACTATATTTTTCACATTTTGCATCACTAATTCTTTACTCCATTTCATCATATTATCATTCCATCTTTGGGGATGAAAAGTAAACATCACCTGATCAGGAAAAGCATTGGCATTGAGAGAGCGTATAATTTCTGATGTATGATGATATGTTCTTGTAAAATGTGTATCGACTCTATCTCTAACACTTGTTTTTTGTCCATCCCATTTTCTACCAGTATCCGTTAGATAATACACCTGATTATAATTAATATCAAAATAAGGCTCTGCTAAAATTTCGTAATCCTGATAATTATAGGTCTTCCATAAATCTTTTGAATCATATCTGGACAAGGGTGAGCCGTGCATGCAGATGGTAGATACTGGTGCAAGCTGCCTCAATGCAGATAGATTCTTTGAGAAATCATTAATACCAGAAACCAAGTCGCCTTGTGTAGTGGTCAGGCACTCATAATGATATCCGATTTCATGACCGAGTGTTGCAATTTTTTTTATGACAGTTTCATCCCAGCTTTCAGGAACTGCTCTAAAGTAATACGTTCCTTTGATTCCTTTTGCTGCCTGAATTCTGGCAAAAACCAGAGAATTACTTGGCAGTAGATCTACATCATGTCTCAGAATAACACTTTTGCGGTTAGGTTTTGTTATAAACTCTTCAAAAGTTTGGAATGTATAGTTCCCTTTAACCAGAGATGACAATAATTCTCGATATTTCTGTACTGTAAAATCAATCATTTATATTCGTATTGTATTTTGGGATTATTGGTTATTAATTTTTTACTTTCCGGATAGTTTTCAACAAACCAGACCATAAAGGCCGTGATGTCTATTTTATCTTTTAACATCGTCAAGCGTCTTTTGGCAAAAGTATTTTTGAGATCCTGGATTTTCTGGATCTCCTTTATTTTTTCCAGCACACCCTTTTCATTCTGGAAATTAAAAACTAATCCATATTTCTCCTGGTCTTCATTATATGCTCTTCTTATAGAATTGACATATATCGAGGGGGTTCCTAATACTCCGGATTCTGCAGCCATAGTTGCACCTTCTCCAATAAAAAGTTCTGCACCAGCCAGTACTTCATGAATATCTTCGGGTGCTATTTTTATTTTATATGGCTGATATTTTTCTGGCAGATACCCTTCAGAAGTGATGAATATTTTATAATGAGCTGACAGATAGTCTATAATTTTAGCCTTTTCTTGTTCTGAGAAACCTGTTTGACCTTTATCATGAGATGCATTCCAGGAAACAAAACGAACGATCACATATTTCTGATCTTCAGCCAGATTAAGTATAGACGTATAATTTCCTTTTGGAGAAAAATAATTAGGGTGTAAATATGCTAATTCATGATACGATTGATATTTAATTTGTTTTTTTCCTAAATCTTCGAATAGAACATCCGGAGTAAGAACGCAAGAGGTAAAGGGAAGATATAGTTTCATTTGCTCCCAATTTCCTGAATCTTCGAGAGAAATATGTGGTTTGCCTAATAGAGCAGCCGCATGCGCGGCATACGGAGATCCGTGACTCATAAAAACATCAGGTTTAAACAAAAGCCCTTGTTTGAGTTCCAGAAAATCAAACTTGAGGAGACCTATTATTTTTCCCAGTGTGCTATTATATTTTTTCCCAAAAGAGACATAAGGTAATTGAGCAGCTTTTAAGAGTTCGATTTCAAATTCTTTTTCTCTACATGTAAATAGAAATTGATGTCCTTTTTCTTGCATTTGATATGCAAAGTTTCTGAATAAATGCACATGACCGGGGTGTCCTATATCAATGAGAACTTTCATAGAGTTTGTGTTTTATGAGTACTCTTTAATGCCATTTTTTTAAAGCTTTTACAGCACTGCGACCTATACTGTATAGTAATGGGTTTATGATATAAATAAACCGCCCGTGTTCTACCAGTGTACCCCCAAATTTTGACTTAAATTCTCTAACACCATAGTCTTCATCAGGTCTTCCTGCTCCCATAAAATCAAATCTTGGGATATTATTTTTGCACGCATATGTGATAGCAGACCAGGTAGCCAGAATACTTGGATATATATTTTTATACATCCTGTCTTGCCCACATACGTACCATTCATAGATAACCTTGTTCTTAAAAATTGGACACACAATTCCTCCAATGACCTTGTCTTTATAAAAAACGAGGAAAAACTTAGCGATTCCCTGGCTCCATAGTGTTGTAAAAAAATATACATCCGGTATTGGTGTTTTTACCTTTGTTTTATATAAATCACTCAGAATCTCATAATAAGCTTCAATCTCTGATTCTGTTTTTGCTTCACGTACTTCTGCCCCTTCTTTTAAGCTCTTTTTTATTTGTCTAAGCTTGCTGCTACTTACTCTTTTTCTTGCTTTTTCTTCGGTATCACACTCCAAATGAAAATTTAAATGTGGATGATATTCAAAACCCATCGGGTCTAATATTTCTTTATAATTACTGTAATCATTAAAATTGCGTATCTCTATATATATTACTTTGTTTTTAAGATTTTTGATAACAATCTTAAAGAGTTCTGTGAGGTGTTCTTTTTCGATGTCTGCAGATAGAATAAATCCCCCATAAATTATTGCCCTGCTTGTAAATGAGGATTTAATTCCTTTTTCTTTTTGTATAATTCCGGATACAATTGCTGTTATTTTTTTATTATTCTCTACGGCGTAGGTAAAGGTTTCTAAACCAATAGTTCTAAAAAAATGAAGAGCTTCTTTTGTCTGAAAAAAATTACCAGAATCATTTTCCAAAAGTGCGTCTAGTTGTTCTGTACTTATTGTACTAATACTGTTATGTGAGATTATAGTATTTGTCATCATAGAACTTCTTTATATAAGTTGGTTATTTTTTTGGCAATGACATCAGAACTTAAATGAGATATATGCGTTCTTCCATCAGGTTTTTCTGTATAGGCTAAAGCTTTTTTTATACAGTCTGCTATTTCGGTTTTATTAAATCCAGTTATAAAACACCCAGATGCGTTTCCGATAATTTCTTTGATATCTCCAACATTGACTGCTACAATTTTACAGTTACATGCCAATGCTTCTTTTATTACATTGGGAGAACCTTCCCAAAGGCTGGTAAGAATAATCACATCTGCGGCATTAAAATATGCAGGCATTTTATGATTTGGTATATCAACGAGTGTATGAAGCTCTGTGTTCTCAGCATTCAATTCCTGAAAAGCGCTTTTTGCCAAAGGGAAATTTTTTTCTTTTCTTTTGGGGTTTGCGGCAAAAAGGATATGCTTTTTGTTCGGGTTCCAATGGGTAATTTCCAGACTTTCTTTTTTAGAAAATTGTTTGAATTTAGAGAAATCAACTCCATTTGGGATTACAGCTGCAGATTCTATTCCGCAAGAAATTCTCATATCTGAGGACTTTACGATTATCCTTTTCCAAAAGAATAATTTACAGATTTTGATTAGGTATTTTAATAATGGAGAAGCTTTTATATCACTACCCATTAGCGAAACTACTATAGGTTTTCCTCCAGCAAGTCCGGCAACAATAGCACTTAGAGAATAATGGGCGTGAATAATCTCATATGAGTGGTTTTTAAGAAATTTTCGAAGTATAAATATATATTTTACATAGCCTTTTAGTCCTTTTTCTTTTATGGTAAAAAATGAGACGTGATGCCCCATCTCCATCAAAGAATTACCTTGATTGAAAACAATGGGAGAGATCCCGCTTTTTGTGTTTCCACTACTGATAAAAAGGATGTTCATGTACTAGTTTATAAAAACAATTATTGTGTGATACTTAGGGTGTTACTCGTACTGATATTTTTACTTTGCAGATAGACTACAATACTATCCGCATATACTTTTTCTATTTCTAGTTTTTTAGCTATGAATTCCCAGCCGGTATTAGTTTTTGTAAAATATCCATAAGAATAGGGGATGCCTGCGGTACCAAAATAAATGGATTGGAATTCTATGAGGTAAAAATCTGAACCGTCATACGCGATATCAATCGAAATATGAGGAACATCCATTTTTTTGAATATGCTTAATGCATACTCAAAAAGACCATCCGGAGCTTCGGCTTCTAATCCATAAAAATAATTGTCATATCCACCTCCACTGGCTTTGATACCTCTCCCCTTGAGCAGTGGTCTGTTAAAAACATACAGTTTGTCTCCAAAAATGTAAACTTTCCAATCATTTTTGAGCTCTGGGATGAATTCTTGTAAAATGAATTTTTCTCGGTATAAGGATTCTTTAATATATCCTTTGTGTTTGATTGATCTCCCATAATCTCTCATGTCTGTTATATAATTACGTTGATTGATCTCTTTTACCTTAGTGATCAATTCTTTTTCTGATTTGAGAAGAAATACTCCTGTTCCAGAGGCGCCTCCAGACGTTTTAAGCACCGTAGGATATTTTATAGAATCGAGATGCATACACAGGTCTTTCATAGACCCAAATATTCTGGATTTAAGGTTATTGGTCAGGTGTAAATACTGTCTCATAAGTTCCATAAAAACCTTATTATTATTAGCTTTAAGGTGTTTGTAACCCGGGATTATATGTGCGCCGGATAACTCTAGAGAATACATGATATCTTCTATATATGACTTGTATTTATAACCAATATCCTCTGATGAGGTATAAATAATATCCTTATCCTTATAGTTTTGAGTCTCTAGATTGATTTCATTGAGGTACATGTATTCTATCTTATACTCCAATTCGACAAAGTATCCGGATAGCTTTTTTTTATCCAGACCACTGCGGTAAGGCGTATCAAAATGTTTTGAGCCAAACTTTGCTTTATAATCCATCAATGCTATTATAGATTTCATAGGTATTTACTTTTTGTGAAACGGAACGATGCGTTAAATTGTGTAAAATCGAGAGCGACATTAATAAGGTATCCCGATCTTTTTCTGGAGTGTAGGGAGTCAGATTTTTATATGATTTATATAGAAAATCAGTATTAAAAAACGATTGATCACTATGAATCAATTCATGTATCTTTTCTTCATTTTCAAGAATTCCTGATATAATTCCCAGATTATCCAAATTCGTTGTAGTAACTTTTTTGAGTAGTTTTTTCTTCAGAAATGGGAGAATAATATTATGAACATATTTAGGATCTCGTACATCGATCGGGCGATATCCTTTTCCTGTTTTTTGAAGGTAAATTGCGCTATTCGTTTTTTTAATGATATCAGCATAGAGATACTGACCTTTCATTCTTTTTAATGGGTTGTCAGTAAAAAAATCATTATTGGCACCGGCATATGAAGTCGAAAGAAGTTCTTTTACAAATTTGTAATCCAAAAAAGGGGTTCTTACAGCAAGATGCTGTTGTTGCAGCGTAATCCATTGACCAAAAAACTTTCTGAATATCTCTTCAAAAACAAAAATATAAAATCGTTGATTCATAGAAATGTCATTTGGCAATGCTCTTTTATATACGATGATTTCTTCTATGAGTTCTTCCAGCTCTTCAGAGAATTCTGATAAGTTCAGGGCTTCCAGTGGCTTAGCGTTTTTTAGCGCTTCCCTTATTTCGATATCATTGTTTGATTTAAAAACATCTACCAGGGCTCGAGATGTAACCGCACCTGTATTATGCAATGCCCTGAATAATTCGCTTCCGGCTGCGCCAGATAAAAGGTAGTTTGTATTGTGAGAAATCTCTTTTGTACTGAATAAGAAATGAGGATATATAAATCCATTTCCGAAATATCCTGAGGTACTATATTCTTGCGCATTGGTATAGTAATGTTCTGTAAGATATTGAGAACTGCCAAGATTAAAATATTGATAGGGTATATCCAGTGCTTTTGCATTATTGAGCGGGATAGTGACATCATCATTTTCTGGTCTGCCAAAAGAAAATGTTTTAAAACTTTTTTGATGATGTGTTGCGCAACTTACCAAAGTTCGCCCGTCAAAACCGCTGGTAAAGGCAATATCAAATTCCTTGTTAGGGAAATAGTGTTTTGTGGTTTCTATAAATAGCTCACTAAGCTCATTAACAACTTTTTTACCTTTTTTAGGGAAGGGAACAAAGAGTGTATCGATGCTAAAATGTTTGACTACTGTGACTTTATTATTTCTAAGAATAAGAAAGGAGTGGCATGGGAGAAGATGTATGTTCTTATATAAAGTACGATTGAAGAATCCATAATTGAACAAGAGATTTTCCAGAATAAACTTTTTATCAATATCTAAATCGATCTTAATGTGATTTTTTATCAATTGTACTGATGACGAAATAAAACAATGATCACTACAGTAATAGATAGGCAGCATACTAAAAAAACTATTGTATACTTTTACACAATTACCTTTTACGATAATGGCATAGAAATGCCCTCTGAGTTTAGGTATTTCATTATCAGTAACTCTAAAAAAATCTTCTACAGAATCAATATAATCTCCAATGATAATTATTCTTGAGTCGGTTATATTATATTCAATATAATTGACTTTGTCTGTCAATAAGAACCAATCAGAGGTTAATTTCAAAGACTTCTTTTTTGAAGTTTTGGGAATTACCTTTTTGTTTATAATGATAAAATCTGTCATTCTTTTCTGTTTAAATTAATCCTCTGTTAGATAGTTTAAATAAGTTCCAACTTAATATTACTATGAAAATAGCGGACAAATACCGCATCCAGTGTTTAGTGCGTTTGGGGTATTTTGTGGCAATACCATCTGCCATAAAAATGATCAAAAATGGTAATGCAAGTATCTGAAATCGATCCTGAAAGGATATCCCTGAAGCCGCGAGGATCATTATATAAGTAATCGCGAATCCTCCAATAAAAATGACTCCTTTGTTTTTCTTTTTGATAGCATTGAATAGTCCTAGAAAAACAAAGAAGTATAGGCAGTTACGTATAATTTCATTTTGAAAATGAGAATAAATGCCCAATTGAGCATCACTAAAATCTAGTAATGACGGAAAAGGAGTAATGATTGCAGCTGCTATCAAAAGTGGACTGATGATTGCAGCTGCATAGGTCACTCCACGTTTTTTGGAAGTATCACTGAGTTCATTACCAAATTGATCTTTACTCGCTTCAAGGGCAGATTCTATATATTTATACATTCCCAGCTCTTTCATAACCCAAAAACTGCCAACAACAAATAGTAAGGTGACGAGTATAGAAGAGAGTTTATAGTTTTTACTGGTATTTTTCCAAAATAATACCTGAGTAATTACACAGGTCATTAATAATGGAGCGAGTATTACCCTGAAATAAAAAATAACTCCAAAATGACATAGAATTAAAAAAGAATTGAATACTCTTAATTTCTTTTTGACGATAAGGATATGAGTAAGATATCCTATGTTTACAATTAAAAAAATCAAAATGGTTTCTTTGAGGTAAAAAGCTGAAAACCAAAGCAAAGGAGGCATTAGCATAGTGATGATCCCCGCCAGTCGCGCTCTTTGTTCATCGTAGGAGAATCGAGCTATTTGATAAATTCTTATGACTGTAATACTGCTTAGTATGGCGTTAAATAGTTTTATGATCAAAATGTTTTTTCCAAACAAGTAGTATATAAAACCTATAACAGTAGCAAATCCATAATCGGTCTCACTTTTCCATATGTTAGAAAGTGCTATCGATATAGGTCTTCCTTCATTTAAGGCATCGGCTACCATAGATCCGGAATAATGATAATTCCAGGAATCCTGAGCGTGTATTTCCATTGGTAAATTAGCTGGATCATAGAAAAACGTAAGTAGATATAGAGACTCAATAGCTATTAAGCGAAATAAAAGGCTAGTAAAAAATATCCTTTGGCCAAAATTATTTACCTGACTCCAGATCTGCGAATAGTACTGTAGACCTGCAACAAAAAAAATAATAGCACCAATTCCGGCAAGTAGTATTGGAAATGGCATTATATAGTCAGGAAATGCCACAAGGTGAAGAAGCAATATTCCTATTGTAAAAAAAACCAAAATAGTAGTATTTGCTTTTGTCCAGAACATTATGCAGATTTGTTTTGATAGATTTTACTTATTTTTTGAATTTCGTAATGCTGTTCAAAACATACTCTGGCATTTTTAGCCATTTTTTTCTTATCCTCGTTAGAGGATTCAATAAATTTTAATATCGCAGACGTTAAAGAAGATACTTCAAAATCTTGAGTAATAAATCCATTTTCTCCATTTACAATAATATCTTTTATTCCTCCAGCGGGAGTACTGATAATAGGGACTCCCATGGATAATGCTTCTAATATCACAATAGGCATTCCTTCTTGAAGAGAACTTACGATCAATGCATCTGCATGTAGTAAAAAATCTGCCGCATTATTTTGCGAACCGGCAAAAAATAGATTCGGGGTATTAATTTTCTTAAGCTCCCTGGCAAGTATTGGATCCATTTCATTACCTACCTGAATGCACATGGCATCCGCATATTGTGAGTATATTTTGTCAAAACTTAATGATAATAGTTTATAATTCTTGTGCCGGTTAATATTGCCAATTGCTAAAAAACGTTTCCCTTTTTTGGGTTTTATAGAAAAACTATTCCAAAATTCTTTAATTTCTATCGATTCTCTTTTTAGCTGATGCTCTCCGATACCATTTCTTATAACAGTAGTTTTTAATTTTGGGAAGTTCTTTTTTAAACTGTTATAAATAGTAGGTGCTACACATACGTGTAAGATTTTGTTATTAAATAAACGGAGCTTATTTAGATATTTTAAGATTGGTTTCCAGTTGTCAAAACTACTATGAATAGTATGTACATATGATATTTTTCTCTGTATAAATGAAATACCATAGATATAATATAATGGATTATGTAGATGAACAAAAATTCGTTCTGGCATCAATCGTTTTAGTAAAGAATTAAGTCTTATAAATTGTAAAATGTTATACTTTTTTGTCCAACCTAATTCATAAAGGGTAATTGTATTATGAATCTGGCTACGATAATTTTTATTAAGGTCTGTGATTCCGGTAACTATAATTGTAACGGCATTGAATTTGGACTGTTCATTGGCTAGTTGAACGACAAAATTTTCTGCGCCACCAATATTTAAAGTCGATATGATATGTACTATTCTCATCTATATTTGTTTCCCATAAATCCAACTATCTACTACGTCATGACCAGTATGATTGTATGAAACCTGAAAATTGTTAGATTGTAAGAATTCAGAAACTTTGGACTTTATTTGTCTATCATCATCAAAAAGGAAATCATGACAAGAGACCGCAATGTTTTTCGTAATTTTTATAGCATTCTTCATGCCTTCAATCATCTGTAATTCTGATCCTTCTATGTTAACTTTTAAAAAGTCTATATTTTTTATTTTGTTTTCTTCTATAAAGGAATCTAATGTTACACCGTCTATTTCTAACCCTTTGGATTCTTTATTAACAGAATCTACTTGGTAGTTATTCGTTTCTTCAATCCATAGTTTTTGATTACTATTGGTAATTGCCAGATTCAGGTTTTCAGAAATTTTAATTCCATTTTTATTGCATAGTTCTACTAATTTTTGATGACTACTCTTACTAGCTTCTATAGAATATATTTTACCGGTACTTTCTGTTTTTTCATCAAAAAAAAGAGTTTCTGTGCCAATTCCTGCCCCAACATCTATAATCACATCTCCTTTCTTAGGAATGTAATATTGACATGCTATTCTTTCTATACTTTTATAAAGTTTTTCTTTGCTGAAATTGAAATATGGTTTTTTTACCATATACAAATACTGCTCTTTATTTTTAAGCCAGTACATGTCATAATCTTTATCGTATTCTACATTATTATTGGTATTCATAAAGATCTTACTTACGAATCCCAGAAATAATGCTTTTTGTTTTTTCCCAGGAATCAATATCATGATGCCATTGATTAGTGTCGTCATTATTTTTTTAATAATTCGTTTCATTTTCTAGAGATTACTGATTATTTAGTTTTGATTTTATGAAGCACCAGATTTTGAATTTCGATTAATTCCTTAAATTTCATGATTCGAGAAAATAAAAAATAGAGCGCCAGACTTATCGTCACTCCTGTGATTAATTGAATTAAAGGAATATTAAAAAACCCGGAAATAAGAAACCCTGTGCCTGATGCAAGAACGCTTGCCGAAAAATAAGGTAAGAGATCTTTTAATTGATCGAAAGCAGAGTATCGAATGTACTTTTTAGTATAATAGGTGTTGATAAAGAACCCCATACAAGATACGATTACATAACCGATACTCATCCAGATTAGTCCAAATTGATAGGTCGCCAGAATAGCCAGAATAATTAATATGTTTTTTATCAATTCCAGCTTTAAAAATAGATCTGATCTTCCTTTTGCATTCAGAAAATTAAGATTGATGTATTGGAGCGGATGAAAAATGATTTCTATGGATAATATTTGTAGTAAGACTACTGTAGGTAACCATTTATTAGTGAGTAATACCAAGATAATAGGTTTAGCATAGAATAGAAGCATCATTATAATAGGAAATAAGACAAAGGCTGTGAGTTTTACACTTCGTTCCAGCAGGTTTTTTACTTTATGATCCTCATCAATTACTTTTACCAGAACGGGAAATGTTACACTCTGTAAAATAGACGTTATTAAGGTGGCCGGAATTTGTTTAAATAATGTAGCTCTTGTAAAATAGCCAAGCTCTTCTGCTTTGTATATTTTACCTATAATAATAAGATAGATATTCTTAAAAAACGTTTTAAGTAACTCTGAGAGCATAAGCTTAGATCCAAACCCAAAAAGAGACGTAAAAGATTTTTTATTAAAGATAAAATCCGGCTTCCACTGATTGAGCATCCAGTATAAGATAGCCATTGTCATACTCCGCACTATCGATTGATATACTAATGCCCATACTCCATAATTATGCAAAGCCAGATATATACCCACACCTCCACCGATTATTGCAGAGGTAATATTAATGATAGCAAGTGTCTTAAAGTCAATCTTGGTCGTGATAAAAGCTTTATGTACAATGGTAGTAGAAACAATGATAACATTAAGACCAATCACCTTTATGATATTTGTTAATACGTTGGTTTCATAGAAATTAGCAATACTATCTGCGCATACAAATAGTAAACCATACAGAAAACACCCTACTATAATATTGAAAAAAAATATGGTAGAGTAATCTGTTTGGTTTACGTCTTTTTTTTGAACAAGGGCAGTAAAAAAACCACTATCGACTATTGATTGAGAAATAGCAATAAAAATTGCAATCATTCCGATAAGTCCATAATCTTCGGGCATAAGTATTCTGGCTAATACAATCCCTAGAATAAATTGTACAAGCATTGTCGAGAATTTATCAATGCTGCTCCAGACTAACCCAATGGTTGTTTTTTTTTGTAAAATACTCACAAATAGATACGTTAGTTTTAAAAAAAAAGTCTACAATCAAAAGTTGTTCAATACTTTTTGTTATGAATACACCTGAGTTGCTTTTTTTAGTGTATTTAGCAATGGATGGTATTCTCCTCGAACAGGTGTTTTTTCTGCATTTCTTATATCGTGAACTACCTGAATGGATGGTTTTGCATCAATTAACCCAAAACCATTTCCTTTTAGAATCTCCCGATAACTCTTGGTATGTAACTCAGTGAAACCTGAACTAAACTCAATTTCTTCTCCATCGATCATTACAGATCTATACGTTCTTTGATTTTTTAATTTAATGGCTTCTGGGATGTGATTGTTATCAATTGATAGAAACCATCTTACTTTTGCATTTTCTAATTCGAGGTATCCAGAAGAACACGTAAGATCATGTTTGTGCACAATATTTTCTGTTACTCCACCAAATATCCAGATAAGCATATCAAAAAAATGGATACCTATGTTGGTAGCCACTCCTCCGGATTTAGCAATCTCACCTTTCCAGGAGTTATTATACCAGTTACCTCTGGAAGCAATATAGGTAAGGTCAATATCATATATTTTATCTTTTGGTCCGTTTGCTACCTTGTTTTTAAGAGCAATAATACTATCGTGTAATCGCAGTTGTAACACGGTATTAACTTTGGCATTGCATTCACGCTCTATCTCTATAAGAGGTTGTATATTCCAGGGGTTTAGTACAAGTGGCTTTTCACATATAGCATCGGCACCTCTTCTCAGTGCCATTCTTATATGAGCATCGTGTAGATAGTTTGGAGTACAGATACTAACATAATCTAAAATAATACCTTTTCTTCTTTTTAATTTTTCTAAATGCCTGTCAAAGCGTTCAAACTCTACGAAGAAGTCGGTATTAGGGAAGTAACTATCTAATACGCCTACACTATCAAATTTGTCAAGAGCTGCCAGAAGATTATTGTCAGTCTCTTTAATCGCTTTAAGATGTTTAGGAGCAACATACCCTGCAGCTCCGATCAATGCAAAATTTTTTTGAGTCATTTTTTGATGTTTTTTAACATTAATTAATGGTTGTACTAGAATTGGGGAGAGGTATGTAGTAATTAGATCTTTTCGGGTACTTGTTCCCTGGTAACTTGATTATGCTCCAGCCTATATACTTGATTACTTTCTGGGCACGTAGCCAAATGATTGTCATTAAATTTTAATCGGTGTCCATATTCGCTCATCCATCCTATCTGTTGCGATGGATTCCCGACCACCAGTGCATAGGGTTTTATGTTTTTTGTTACTACAGCACCAGCTCCAATAAATGCATACTCACCAATATTATTGCCGCATACAATAGTTGCATTAGCACCGATGGTAGCTCCTTTACCTACATATGTTTCACTATACAAGCCTCTTCTGTTCACTCCGCTTCGTGGATTAATAACATTTGTAAAAACACAAGAAGGACCTAGAAAAACATCATCAGCACAAGTAACACCAGTGTATACAGATACATTGTTCTGTATTTTTACATTATTACCAAGAACCACTTTGGGAGCAATAACAACGTTTTGACCAATATTACAATGCTGACCTATGACAGCGTTATTCATAATATGTGAAAAATGCCATATTTTAGTATGATCACCTATATGGGATCCCTGATCGATTACTGATGATTCGTGTGCAAAATAGTTTTGTTTCATATAAAATAAATATTTTTATTCGTTTATAACCAGAATATTACAGAGGTAGAGTGTTGCAAATGATTCGCATTTCCTGGTGTGTTTTCATCTATAGAGAACTTACCTAAAGTTTGAAAATTTAGCCATAAATAGGTTCCCAGTTTTATGTTTAAGCCTATCCCTATATTCAAGGTTTCATTGATAGTAGCATTAAAAAAATTACCACCCCATCCTCCTACTATATAGAGTGCAAACTTTGCATGTCTTGCATCCTCCAGATAGTTCGAAAAATAATTTTTGACCATTACATCAACAGCGAAGTAGTTTACTTTCTCTTGATTTACAACACTATTTATTACTTTACCTCTCGTAAAACTGTTCATCGAAAAAGAGATTTCTACTCCAAAATCATATTCAAATCTTTTTTCGATAGTAGCTTTTAATAGTCTAGAGATGTTCCAGTTTTCTTTTATGTTTAGTAATTCATCAAAACGACTCCCTGAGTTATCTACAATATTAACACCGATGCCTAGTGACCAGGGATCACTTTCTTGCCCACTACTTATCAGCATACCAGTACATAAAAAAACCAGAGTTACTACTTTTTTCAAAATCATATTCAGACATCCTCTATATTCAATTTTTAAGCGTATTCATTCGGTTGGTCTTCTATTTTGCGATAGACCTAAATAGATATTTATGTGGCGTAATTAAATAAAGAACTTTTAGAGTTTTAGTGATCAACTTTATTTTTAAAATTAAACGATGATACTACAAGTTACCAAGTGCCCTTTATGAAACTTGTAACTTAGTTGAATGTAAATTTAACGGAATTTTCCCTTACCTAGTTACCGTTTAACCACAAAAAAGGTAATTTAAAAACATAATACACTATTGATTTTAAGGATATTGTGATTATAACTAAGTATTGCGGTGCTTTTTTTATAAATTTTAATTCTATGTTTATTTGATTATTTTCTTACTTATTGTCATGGTAAAATTACGGTTTAGAAGTAAAAATATTGTTGGAATTTTTCCAACGAAAAATGGAATAATTCCAAATAAAGAAGGTAATTTTGTACTAGGTTCTTTTTGAGAGGATCTCAGGTCAGTAATTAGGTTTAAAAATAGTCAGTGATGAGGAATAGAAGTTATGAATATGATGTAGCTCTTTCTTTTGCAGGAGAGAACAGGGCATATGTTGAGGAAGTCGCAAATAGTCTACAACTCAAAGGAATTAATGTGTTTTATGACTTATTTGAAGAGGCGAATCTATGGGGTAAAAACCTATACGAATATTTATCAGAAATATACCAGAACAAGGCACAATATACGGTGCTATTTATATCTGGTTTTTATAATAAAAAATTATGGACAAATCATGAGAGGGTTTCGATGCAAGCGCGAGCATTTCAGGAAAGTAGGGAGTATATACTGCCTGCCAGATTTGATGATACAGAAATCCCCGGAGTTCTTAGAACAATCGGTTATATAAATCTTCAATATAAGACTCCAGAAGAATTAGCCATCTTGATTGAGAAGAAGTTGAGTAAAGATCAGACATTTCTAAAAAACCGATGGTCGAAACTCTCTACAATGATTAATCCAAAACCATTTATCTTTACCATTAAGGTGTTGGATGAAAAAGGAGCCTTGGTCAGACATGCCAAGGTAGTCCTGGTGGCAAATAACTCTACATACTTAGAAGGGTTTTCTGATGAAAAAGGATTGGTTCATTTTGTGATGAGAACCAGAAAATTATATTCTGTTCTCATTGCACATTCAGAATATCCTGCAGTACTTTTTCATAATATAAACCCAAAAGAAGATATAGAAGTAGTTATCAAAAAAATACCGGATTCAGGTTCTGTAGTCATTAATAAATTTGGTCAGATACCCGGGATTTTAGGGAAAATAGAACCAGTAATGACTCCTGCTAAGAAATTAGAACTGAATGCGGATAATATAGCGATAGAAGGAGGAAAAGACCAACCATATACTTTTGAGTTGAATACCCCCATTGCGTTAGAAGACAATGAAGGAAAGATTCGATATCTTACTTTTAGGTATTTTAAAGGTAGAATCGCATTAATTGATTTTTGTAAAAATATATCATTATAAGGATTTAGGAAACAATCATTCTTATAGAAGTCGTTTAAGCTTTTTTGATTCTGGTGAAGAGTAGTTATTTTTTGATCAATTAAAGGGTGTTTTTTTGCACTCCAGAGCAGCGCTTTTAGTAAGAAAAAACCGGAAATTGAGTGAAAAGAGCATTTTTATAGAAAATAGAAAAATTCAAGATGAGTTCTAAGTGTAAACCACTTCATAATGAACTTATCTTGAATGATGTTTTGATTTGAAAAATTTACTTTTTGTACGCCGATCGTCTGTGTTTACAGGTTGCTGTGGCAAAAAAGCTAAACTTTTTTCATCAGAAACGACTGTATAAAATGAGGTCAACAAAAAAGACTTTTAGTTTACTTAATTTTTTGTGGAGTATAGTTAATGATGGTTTTTAAAAAGTAAAGAGTCTTCTTTGTGTGTTTAACAGATTGATTATCTTATGGCTAAAGGTTTTTTTGGTGTAAATAAGTGATTTTAAATAAAAAATAAAATTCACTATTTTCAGGGTTTTACTACACTCAAAAATACCTTACATTTATGATAAACTAAAATCAATCCATATGAGATTATCGTATATTCTCTATCTATCCTTATTTTCGATATTGTTTTTTTCTTGTAAGAAGAAAGATCCTAAAGAGATTGCAGAGGCAAATGCTTCAGAACTAAATAAGTATCAGGAATATATCTCTGATGTTTCTACAGGCGTAATTTCGGTTCTGGATAATGTCTATGTGGTTTTACAAACACCGGTAAGTGACTGGGATGATAATCAGGAACTATCCGGTAAAATACTTTCAGTTTCTCCTAAAGTAAAAGGAAAAGTAATTGCAGTCAATAATAGAACCATTTCTTTTCAACCAGAAATAGGTTTTGAGCAAGACACAGATTACAAATTTACTTTAAATCTGAAAGATTTAGTTGTAGATTTAAAAGGAGAATTGGATAATGAGTTTGTTTTTAGTTTAAAAACAGTAAAACAACAATTTTCTGTGCTTACAGATAATCTTCAGTCATACAGTAAGGATTGGCAATATATTGATGGTACAATTACCGCAAGTGATCGGCTGAATTTTGATACAGCAAAACAATTAATAACTGCTACGCAGGAAGGAAAAACTGTAGCGGTAAAACTTGAAGCGCCTCTTTCCGACGGAAATCAATTTAGTTTTAGAATTGATAGTATTCAGCGTTTTGAAGAAGATTCTGAACTAGAAATTAAATGGTCCGGAAAATCTTTTGATATTGACACAGAAGGCAAAAATTCATTTAGTATTCCTGGAAAAAATAATTTTTCTGTGATTAGTGTTTCTGTATCTAATTTTGAGAATCAATATGTAGAAATAAATTTTTCTGATCCACTTAAGAAAAACCAAAATTTTGAAGGATTGGTAACTATTGGAGATGTAAAAAATCTAAAATATACAGTGGTTGGAAATGATTTAAAAGTATATCCAAAAGAAGAATTAAAAGGAACATTAGAAGTTACTGTTTTTGAAGGAATCAAGAGTATTGATAGTTATAAACTTAAAAATACATATACAGAGAAGATATCCTTTCAGCAGCCAAAACCAGAAGTAAAACTGTTACAAAGCGGCGTGATTTTACCTACTTCAGAAAACTTAAAATTTAATTTTGAAGCGATCAATCTTCGGGCTGTAGAAGTTCAGGTAGTTAAGATATTTGAAAATAATATACTTCAGTTTTTACAAAGTAATAATCTTAATGGTTCGGCTAATTTAAGAAATGTAGCAAGACCAGCTGCAAAGAAACTTATTAACTTACAAGAGAATACATCTTTGAATCTGAGTAAATGGAACGCATTTGCTGTGGACCTAAAAGAATTGATATCTCCGGATCCAGGCGCTATTTATAGAGTTGAGTTAAAATACAGAAAAGCATATTCATTATATAAATGTGAAGGAACGGCAACCAATACGATTGCGATTAATGAGCTAACAGAAGATTATGATACAGAAGAGGAATCTAGTTTCTGGGATAGTACACAATATTACTATGAAGATTATTATGATTATGACTGGAACCAAAGAGAGAACCCTTGCAGCAATTCATATTTTAGAGATAAGAAATTGGCAGCAAATGTGTTAGCCTCTAATCTGGGAGTTGTTGTCAAAAAAGGATTAAACAATACCTATACGATTGCGGTTAATGATATTATGACTACAAATCCTCTTAGTAATGTAAGGATTACTTTCTATAATTACCAGCAACAAGAGATAGGTGCTGTCACTACGGATGCAGAAGGGATGACAGGTTTTGATGCAGATAAACAAGCATATTTTGCGATAGCTACCTCGGGAAAACAACAGACATATGTAAAATTGAATGATGGTAATGCCTTGTCTGTAAGTAAATTTGATGTCTCCGGAGTACGATTACAAAAAGGAATCAAAGGATATATATATGGCGAAAGAGGAGTTTGGAGACCAGGAGATACCTTGTTTTTGTCTTTTATGCTAAATGATAATGCTAATAAATTACCAGAGGGTCATCCTGTAAAGTTTGAATTAAAAGATCCTTATGGAAAAGTTACACATCAAGAGATTAAAACAGAAGGAACAGGTAATTTTTATAATTTTGAAGTAAACACACATGAGGAGGTACCAACAGGAAACTGGCAAGCCAAAATTAGTGTTGGAGGGGCGAGCTTTAGCAAATCATTAAAAATCGAGACGATCAAACCGAATCGTCTCAAAATCAAAACATCTTTTGATGATGAAATATTAGGAACTCAAAAAAGTATTACCGGAAATCTCGAAGTTTTATGGCTTCACGGAGCTATTGCAAAAAACCTTAAGACTGATATTAATGTACGTTTTAATGCCAAAAAAACTAGTTTTAAGACATATCCCGGATATATTTTTGATGACCCTTCAAGAAAATTTAACGCTGAAGCACAAGAAGTATTTCAGGGAAAAATTTCTGGAGAAGGTAAAGTCAATTTTTCCATGAAGCCAAAGTTGGAAAGTAAGGCAGCCGGAATGTTGCGGGCTTCTTTTATTACTAAAGTATATGAAAATGGAGGAGATTTTAGCACAGATGTCATCTCCAAAGATTTTTCACCTTATGATACCTATGTAGGAATAAATGTTCCCAAAGGGGATAAAACCCGTGGAATGTTACTGACAGATACGAAGCATACTTTCGAAATAATCTCGGTAGATCAGAAAGGAAAACCTAAAGCTGTTAAGGATTTAGAAGTATATGTGTACAAAGTAAACTGGAGATGGTGGTGGGATACATCAGAAGATAATTTATCTTCTTATAACCGGAGTTCTTATAGGAACGAAGTCTTTAAAACTAAAGTTTCTACCAATGCAAAAGGAGAAGCTAAGTTTGATTTTGAATTAAAATATCCCGAATGGGGAAGATATCTGGTAAGAGTGATCGATCCTGATGGAGGTCATGCTACAGGAAAAACTATGTATATCGATTGGCCGGGCTGGGCCGGCAGAGCAAATAAAAATGACCCATCTGCGGCTACGATGTTGGTGTTCTCTACAGATAAAAAAACATACAATGTAGGCGATAAAGCAACGATAACTTTTCCGTCGGGAGAAGGAAGCAGAGCATTAGTAACTGTAGAAAATGGTACTGAAGTATTATCATCTCTCTGGATTACTCCACAAAAAGGAGAGACTAAATTCGAATTGCCAATCGATGAATTATATACCCCCAATGTATACATTAATATTACCTTGCTACAACCGCACGGGTCCTCTGCAAATGATTTACCAATTCGATTGTATGGGGTGGTTCCTATTTCTGTAGAAAATCCATCAACCAGGATCAATCCAAAAATATCCATGCCTGATGAATTAAGACCAGAAGAAACTATTGATATCAAAATCAATGAGGAGCAAGGAAAACCTATGACGTATTCTATCGCTATTGTGGATGAAGGCTTGTTAGATCTAACACGTTTTAAGACCCCTGATCCCTGGAGTACATTTTATGCCAGAGAAGCACTAGGTGTAAAAACATGGGATGTGTATGATGACGTTATCGGAGCGTATGGCGGAAGTATAAATCAAATTTTTAGTATTGGTGGTGATGCAGAAGCGGGAGGTAGTAAATCCAAAAAAGCCAATCGTTTTAAACCCATGGTGATCTATAAAGGACCTTTTGAGCTCAAAAAGGGTGAAACCAAATCACACTCCATTAAAATACCAAAATATGTAGGATCTGTCAGAACCATGGTGATTGCCTCTGATGTTACTAATGCAGCCTACGGGAACACGGAGAAAACGACACCCGTAAGAAAACCATTAATGGTCTTAACATCTATACCCAGAAAGATTACTCCAGGAGAAAAAGTAACAATTCCTGTTACAGTTTTTGCTATGGAAAATAAGGTGAAAAATGTAAATGTACGCTTAAAACCAAACAAAGGATTTATTGTTATAGGAGAAGCAAGTAAAAAACTCTCTTTCTCTCAACCAGACGAAAAAATGGTATATTTTGATATCGAAGTGCTGGAAGGTGCTTCTATTACCAATATTGAAGTTGTCGCCAGCGGAAATGGAGAAAAAGCTTCCTATGCTGTTCCTATTGATATTGTGAATCCCAATCCTATGACCACAGAGGTGAGTTCTATCATTTTGGAACCTAATAGTGAGCAGGAAATAGATTTTGCTGCGTTTGGGATCGATGGTAGTAATAGTGTGACGATTGAGTTTTCATCGTTGCCACCTATGAATTTTGAAAGTAGACTAAAATATTTAATTCGATATCCTCATGGATGTTTAGAACAAACGACATCTTCTGCCTTTCCGCAATTGTATTTGGGAGAAGTATTTAATCTGTCATCAGAGAGAAAAAAGGAAATACAGTATAATATTGAAGCAGCTATCAATAGGTTGAAACGGTTTATCCAGCCTACTGGCGGGATGTCGTATTGGCCTGGGTACGCTAGTTCAAATGATTGGGGGACTACCTATGCAGGACATTTTTTGTTAGAAGCAAACAAACAGGGATATGTCTTGCCAATTGGATTTAAGAGCAATTGGATTAAGTATCAGCAACAGCAAGCAAAACGATGGAGAAATGGTTCAAATCATCTCGCACAGGCCTATAGATTATACACATTGGCATTAGCCGGTAGTCCGGATTTATCCTCTATGAATAGATTAAGAGAAACATCTGGTCTTACAAATGATGCAAGACTGAGGTTGGCAGCGGCCTATGGGCTTGTTGGACAAAAGAACGCTTCTGATAAATTATTAGGAAGCGCTACGATTGATTTTCAATCTGGGAAAAGAGACTATTATACCTATGGGTCTATCAATAGAAATCGTTCTATGGCATTAGAGACATTGGTTTTATTGGATCAAAAAGAAAAAGCTCAGAAAGTAGCTACAGTATTGGCAAAAGAATTATCTGCAAAGAATTGGATGAGTACTCAAACTACATCATATGCATTAATTGCAATGGCTGCATATGCAACCTATGTCGGAGGAAAAGGGGTTCAGGTACGTTATGAACTCAACGGTATATCTTCAAACATTAATATAGATAAGACAATTGCATCTTCCGGAGAAATATCTATTCTTAAAAACAACAAATTAAAGCTAAAAAACAATAAAGGTAATACCGTTTTTATACAATTAGCAACAAGTGGAATTTTACCTGTAGGAGAAGAAAAAGTAATCCAAAGCAACCTGAAAGCTATTGTAGATTATAAAAATAGAGATGGTAACATTATAGATGTAATCAAATTATCACAAGGAACTGATTTTGTAGCCGAAGTAACTATAACAAATACAACAGGGAATAAAGTAAAAGATATTGCACTGACCGAAATTTTTCCTTCAGGCTGGGAAATCGTAAATACCCGATTTACTGATTTTGGGTCTTTTAAGGCTAATAAGGTGACCTATACAGATATCAGGGATGATAGAACAAATTTTTACTTTGATTTAAAATCACGAGAGAGTAAGACAATTACTATTTTACTGAATGCATCCTATTTAGGAAAATATTATTTACCGGGGATCCAATGTGAGGCCATGTATGATAATGACTATTCGGTACGTACTAAAGGGAAATGGATCGATGTGATTAAATAATTGTTGATATAGAAAAACTTTTTAAGCTGTTGAATAATTGTATTAGCAGATATCTTTATTTGAGAATTGAATTGTATAATCTGGTATTTGTAAACTTAATACATACTATATTAAGCAAGAATAAAACTCAAATGATACGTGGCATAACTTCTTCTTTTTTCTTGAAAACGCAATTATTGAGCTGTTGCCCGGAAATGGAATTAAAAAGAGTTTTTTTATAGCGAATTAAAAAAAGTTTTAATCACGTCATTTTATAAAAAGAGTTTTAGTGTCTATTTATTATATATTCTTTTCTCAGAAATCAAACCTAAGAGATATATTTGGTGTAAAACCTAATGATATCACATCAAATTCAGACGCGATTGATCTATTTTCTCTATTTAGAATAGTACCTCTTCTATCTAATACATTTTTTTTGTCATATAGATTAATAATAGAAAGTGCGGCTTTTCCTCTCCATTTGCTATCCTTTGCAAGGGTAAACCTATAAGAAGCAGAGAAATCCATCCGATGATATGGATCCAGGCGTTTGCTGTTAACATCTCCAAATAATAAAGGATGGGAGCCATTAGAAGTTTGATCTGTTATTCCTTCCAAAGGAGAGTAGGGTTTTCCAGTTCTGATATTCCATCCTAATGAAAATTCAAAATTCCCCAAAAGATATGAATGAATCCAGGAAATATTATGAGTAATATCCAGAGAACCTGAGAAAGGTTGTTTTTCTTTAAAATCATCAAAACGAAATGTTTGATCGATATAAGAATATGATAACCACGTATTGTAACGACCAATCCTTTTTTTTATCAATAGGTCAATACCAAAAGTATCAGAGCTTCCAAAACCTATAATATTGTTGTCACCAACGGCATTTGATGCATCATCAATACCATATTTTTTTTTATAATATCCTTCAAACTCAATAAGCCAGTTTTTCTGATTCCAGGAAAAACTTGTGCTAATCTGATCACTTTTCAGAATGGGATCAAAGAGTTCAGGTGATCTTAATCTCCAAAATCTGAAATCTACTAAAAAAAGTGGAGATGGAATATCAAACCGTTGATCGATGACCTGATGTTTTCGTTCTGCAAAAATGTTGGTGGTTATGTTCTTATTGATAAGAAATGTAAGACCTGCCCTTGGTTCAAAATAAAATCGATTATATATAGAAAAATAATTTGCCTTTCCTCCTAAGCTTAAAGATATGGTATTAGATATTTTAAAAAGATCTTCGAGATAAGGTGCATGTGTAACATTCTTAACTGTAAAACCGAAGCTGGAGCCAGAATTTTCATCTTCTGGAGAAAGGGAAATAGGGACTTGAAAACTATCTTGTATGGTTGCTTCAGAAAAATTATATCCTAAAGTAAGTGTATGTTTTTTATGTAGCTGCCAATCCAGATGTATCGATGTTCCAAAATCTACGAGATTACCTATCAGATCGAATTTTTCAATTAATTCGGGAGTTTTGCCACTAGTGTCAAAATTTGAATTTCTATATTCTTGTGTTACATTAGTATAATATCCAGAAGCGGTTATTGAAAAATTTGTCCCCCAGTTTTTAGCCCAATTGATACCTAACCCAATATTCTGGTTCTCTAAAATATCTTCTTCTGTCGAACTAAAATCTGAAAGAGAATCATCCTCATTCAAATAAATTTTATTGTCAGATTCACCTTGATGCCAAAATCCACTTATGGTCAGTTTACTGGAAGCACTTAAATCTGTGATTATTTTTGTTGTATAATCTTGATATTGTGGATTGTTATTTTCGGTAACAGCTACATCTGTTCCAAATAGGCCTTCTGCTGTAAAACCCCAAAATCGATGACCCAATATTCTTTTTGAATACATTTCTTCGGTTGGCGTGTCCAGGATATCAATATACGATCTTCTGCCAGAAAGGATCAAGCCTGTTTTTCTCCCCAGAGGAATCTCAGTATATATATCAGCATGTGTGAAGTTGCTACCAATACCGATACCGATATCTCTGGGAATACTATTTTTTGATGTGATATCAATCACTCCCCCAACTCTGCTATCATATTGTAAAGCTGCAAAGCTGCGAGATACTTTTACACTTTCTGTAACATATGGATTAAAAACAGAGAGTAAGTCA
>NZ_VTZU01000046.1 GCF_008370685.1 Aquimarina sp. RZ0 | reverse complement strand
GATTTTTCGCTAGATTGATGAATCAAATTAAAGAATAGCCATAGCTATTGTTTCATTTTATGAAGAAAATATAGTAGAAAAAGAATGTCATTAGATGCGAAATTTTTATTCGTAAATCGTATTATAACCAGTCTGGCTGGCGTATTTATCATTAAGTACATATAGGGTAAAGCCGGATGAGTTATTTTAAATAAAAACTTATTTTTTTTGACTGTATTAATTGTTCATGAGTAATAAAAAAACTGTCATACACTTCATCATTGATTTTTACTGCATCAATAAATTTTGTAGTATTCGTCTGATCAGTCGTAATTACTAATTTGTCATTCTGATAATAATCAGGATCCAGATGAATTATTATTTTTTTGAACTTAGGTTTACTAAACGTATATACTGGCGCTCCCGGTGACAATGGATAGATCCCAATCATAGAAAATATTGCCCAGGCAGACATAGTACCTGTGTCATCATTGCCCGGCAATCCATCTGGTGAGTTTTTATAATATGTTGCTAATAAATCATCTACTGTTTTTTGGGTTTTCCATTCTTCTCCTTTGATATAATTAAATAGAAAAGGATATCCCATATCAGGCTCATTCGCCATGTCATATTGTTTAGTATCAAATACTTTCTGTAATTGATCTCTAAAAGGCTGATCGCCCCCCATAAGCTCTTTTAGGCCTTTGATGTCGTGTGGCACCATAAATGTATATTGCCAGGCATTCCCCTCTATAAAACCAGGGTTCTTTACAAAATTTGCACCTGTATTCGGGTTATATGGAGTTAACCAATTTCCATCTTCATTCTTAGGTCTTAGTAAGTTAAATTCTGTATCAAAGAGTTTTCGATATGATATTGATCTTTTTATAAAACGCTGATAATCTGACTCTTTTCCTAGTTCTTTTGCTAATTGCGCAATAGAAAAATCACTAATATTATATTCCTGTGTGGTAGATACAGCTCCACTAGGAGTTGTCTTTGTAGTGAGGTATCCTTTTTCTATATACTCTTTTATTCCAGGACGCAGTGGATTATTATCAAGTTGATCAGCACTTTTGATCATAGCTTCATAGGCTTTTCTAATATCAAAATCTCGTATCCCTTTGAGATAACTATCTGTTATAACTATTCCCGCAGGATCTCCAACCATGGTTGTGGTTTCTGTTGCATTTAACTCCCACTTAGGAAGCCATCCGGTTTCATCATAAATCTGCAACATACTTTTAATCATATCAGATTGCTGTTTTGGATAGACCAAGGTCATTAGCTGATGTAAATTCCTATAGGTATCCCATAGTGAGAAAACGGTGTACCGCGTATCACTTGTTTTTAGGGTTTCCCGTGTTTTCATTTTTGGGTATTCTCCATTTACATCATTTAGCACATTTGGATGTATCAAGGTGTGATATAAGGCTGTATAGAATTTTACTCTATCCTCCTCTTTACCACCTTCTACTTGTATTCTTGATAAATATTGATTCCAGTTTTCTTTAGTTTCCTTTTGTATTTGATCAAACGATTTATTGGCGGTTTCTTTTTCCAGATTCTCACGAGCATTTGCTATACTTACATAAGACACTCCTATTTTCATTTCTACTTGTGTGGGAGTCTTAAAATGGTATCTCATATATGCACCAATACTATCACCTATAACTTCTTTTGTATATTCTTTTTTGATTCTAAACTTCCCATTATAGTGTTTCATCCATTCAGCTTCTACACCTTTGTATTTTTTTGGCTTCTCCCAGATACCAAATTCATCTGCAGGTTTTGAGAATTTTGCAACAAAATATACTGGATACGTTTCTTCTGGTTTATAGTAACAAAAGGATCCTACGGTTCGAGTTCCTTCTATTTCTGTAGGAGAAATTACTTTTATAATTCCACCTTGTTCATTGGTCAGCCCTAATCCCAAATTAAGGAGAATATTAGCATCTCCTTCTGGAAAAGAATACGTACTTATCCCTACTCTGGTGCTAGCAGTTGTTTCTACCTTTATCTGGTACTTATCCAACATAGTTGAATAATACCCAACTTTTGATACTTCATCGGCATATGTTGACCCATATCGTGAATGATCCGTTTCTATTACTCCTGTTGTTGGCATTGCCAAAATAACTCCCAAATCCGGACACCCTACTCCACTTAGATTAATATGACTGAATCCTGTTAAGAATTTATTTTCATAAATATATGGTGTAGACAGCCAGCGACTGTCTTTTTCTAATGGTAAATTTTGCTTTCCTGCTACATTAAATGGGGATACACTTACCATGCCACGTACAGCTATAGAACCTGGATTTGTTGCTCCAAAATTGGAGGTTCCTATAAATGGATTTACATAGTACGTATAGTCTTTTATGTTACTGTCCCGTACTATTTTTTCTGGTACGTTCTCTTTTTTATTTTTAGTTTCAGAACATGAAAATACTATAAAGCATAGAATTAGTTGTAAACAACAGTTGCTTCTGAAAATAGTAAAAGGCATATTTTCTAATTTTATTAATTAAGACCTCATCGATTTAGAACCCTATGATGCGCCTCTTATATACGATTATTCTTTGCTCAATGAATACGGTACTGCGTCTTCTGTAGCTGCCCAATTTTTATTAGGGATATTACTCAGGTTAAAATGTAATTCTCCTCCATTCTGAATCGTTTTAAAATTTAGATATGTCTTATCATAAGCAGCTCCGTTCAATATCGCGGATTGTATATACACATTTTCTTTGGTATTATCCGGAGCATTGATCGTAAACTTATTTCCGTTCTCTAATGTAATGATTGCTTTCTTAAACAATGGACTTCCAATCACATATTGATCAACTCCAGGTGTTACCGGATAAAATCCTAAAGCACTGAACACATACCAGGCAGATGTTTGTCCGTTATCTTCGTCTCCACAATATCCATCTGGTGTGGCAGTATATAGTTTATCCATTACTTCTCTGACCTTCTCCTGAGTTTTGTGTGCTGCATTCGCATAATTATATAAGTAAATCATATGCTGGATAGGCTGATTACCGTGTGCATAATTACCCATATTAACGATTTGCATTTCTCGAATCTCGTGGATGGTAAATCCATAGTACGAAGCATCAAAATCTGGTGGCATTGTAAATACGCGATCCAGTTGCTTTTCGAACTGTGATGTCCCTCCCATAAGTTGAATCAAGCCTTCAATATCATGAAAAACAGACCAAGTATAATGCAGACTATTCCCTTCTGTAAAGGCATCTCCCCATTTTAAAGGATTAAAAGGAGTCTGGAAACTTCCATCTTTGTTTTTTCCGCGCATTAATTGCGTGGATGGATCATATAGGTTTTTATAATTTAGGGATCGCTTGTAGAACTTTTTTGCAATATCATTTTTCCCTAGCTTTTCTGCCATCTTTGCAATCGTAAAATCAGCATATGCATACTCGAGTGTTCTCGCAGCGTTTTCGTTAATCTTCACATCATAAGGCACATATCCCAATTTATTATAATAGTCGAGACCTTCTCTACCTACAGAACGTATTTCATTACCATTAGACAACGGTCTTCCTGATGTTGTGGTTGTGTTTTTAATAATCGCTTCGAATAACGTTTCTGTATCTATGTCTGGAACGCCTTTTAAAAATGCATCTACAATAATAGGTGCAGAGTTTGATCCTATCATACAATCGCGATGTCCGGGACTTGCCCATTCAGGAAGCCACCCGGATTCTTTATAGGTATTTGCCAATCCCTGCATTATATGTCCGTTCAATTCTGGATACATCATATTAAAAAAAGGAAATACGGCTCTGAATGTATCCCAAAAACCATTGTCTGTAAACATATACCCTAGCAATACTTCCCCATTATATGGACTATAATGTATTACTTCATTTTTTTTATTGAATTCGTAAAACTTTCTGGGGAAAAGTAATACTCTATAAAGACAAGAATAAAACGTTTTTATTTGCTCTGTGTTATCGCTTTCTATCTGGATTTTATTCAGTTCTTTTTCCCAAGTATTCTTGGCTTTTGTCAGGGTTTCATCAAATGTATCTTCTCCTATTTCCCGATTGAGGTTTACCTGTGCTTGCTCCGGACTGATAAAAGAAGAGGCTACTTTTACGTGTACAGCTTCTCCTTTTTTTGTGTTAAACCCAATAATTGCACCTACATGCTCTCCTTTATTTTCTTTTGAATTCTCTAGAAATTTCCAGTCATTTCCCCAAGTGTGACTTACGTTGAAATCTTTATCAAATTCTGCTACAAAATAGTTATGAAAATTATCTGGTACTCCTCCGCTATTATTTCTACAGTACCCAATTATTTTTCGTTCTTCCGGAATAATTTTTACCATAGAACCTTTAAAAAAAGCATCTAGTAGGATAAACGATTCTTCTTTCTCAGGAAAAGTAAACCTAAAATGAGCAGCGCGTTCTGTAGGAGCCACCTCGGCTGTCACATCATAATCCGCAAGGTATACGCTATAATAATGTGGTTTTACAGTTTCTGCCTTATGAGAAAACCAGGAAGCTCTCTCTTCTTCTTTATATTTGAGCTTTCCGGTAACAGCCATTAGCGAAAAAGCAGCATAATCATTGATCCAGGGGCTCGGTTGGTGCGTTTGCTTAATACCTCTTATTGTATTTTCATCATACTTATAGGTCCATCCATCTCCCATTTTAGAGGTCATTGGTGTCCAGAAATTCATCCCCCATGGAGTAGCAATTGCCGGATAAGTATTTCCGTTTGATAAATCAAATGCAGAATCAGTACCCATCAAAGGGTTGACATAATCGGTTAAACTTATTTCTGTCTCTTTTTTAGACTCGTTTACTGTTTTAATTATTTCTGGTTCTTGATTACAGGAGCACATCAAAAAAAGGTAACCAAAAAATATTGTAATACATCGAGCGTTAGTCATCTTATTTTATTTTGAAATCAGCATCTATCAGTTTATTATTTACTTCTTTACTTTTTATAGCAAAATTAAAACCAGGACGCAGGCAATACGAACCATACTCTCCATTTTTATTTAATGCTATAAATCCAACTTGCAGATATGCTAAATCCGAATGGTTTTTATGTACTTTATAGATCCGTTCTACTACCTCTTTACAAGCTTGATATGGTGATTTGCCTTGTCGCATTAATTCTACAACCATTGCACTGCCAGCTGTTCTGATCACCGCTTCACCTAATCCTGTTGCAGCTGCTGCTCCTATCTCATTATCCAAAAACAACCCCGATCCGATTATAGGAGAATCTCCAACCCTACCATGCATTTTCCAGGC
Organism: Aquimarina sp. RZ0; assembly: GCF_008370685.1. Taxonomy (GTDB): domain Bacteria; phylum Bacteroidota; class Bacteroidia; order Flavobacteriales; family Flavobacteriaceae; genus Aquimarina. The sequence goes on along the minus strand of NZ_VTZU01000046.1, from coordinate 49,217 downwards.
TGCTCCACTGGTTGTGCAAGCACCTGATAGATTCCCGTCTTCATCCAATGCCAACATACTAATTGTATCATGATTTTCTATATTGATAACTGGCTTATAGTCTGTTTTTTGTAACCATTCTTCATAGGCTTTTTTAGATGCCGGTGTAAGTAATTCTTCTTTCTTAAATCCCTGTTCTAATGCAAATTGCAAGGCTCCTTCTCCGGTAAGCATGATATGTGGAGTTTCTTCCATCACTTTTCTGGCTACAGAGATGGGATGTTTAATATGCTGTAAAAAAGACACGGATCCACAATTACTCTGATGATCCATAATACAGGCATCAAGGGTGACATTACCTTCTCTATCAGGAAAGCCACCTAGTCCTACAGTCTGGATTTCGGGATTTGCTTCTGCCGTTCTAACACCTTTTTCTACTGCATCAAGTGCTTTTCCTCCTGCATCTAATATCTTCCAGGCCTCCTCATTAGCAGGAATCCCGTGATTCCAGGTAGAAATAACAATGGGTTTTATAACTACTGCTACGCCTTTCTTTTTTATAATCGCCACGGTCTCTTCTTTCGTGTTCTTTTTGGTTGTACAACCAAAAAAGGTCAATGCCAAAAATACGGTCAGAAATTGATATTGAATTGTATTTTTATTCATTTGTATATGCTGTTTATTTTAGGTAATGTTCCTTCCGAAAAAATAGTGTCATTGGGTAAGTCACTCATATCAAATTCTAGAGTTCCTCCTTTTATAATTTCCTGATGGGTAATAAATGGTCTTTTTACTTCTTTATCATTAAGCATGACTTTTTGTATATATATGTTTTTATCAGAAAGGTTATTTGCTTTGATACTAAGCGTAGTCGTATCGGATATCTGTAGTTCTGATTTCTCAAATAATGGAGACGTCAACATGTACACTCCTTGTGCAGGATTTACTGGATAAAACCCCAGGGCACTAAAAATATACCAGGATGACATTTGCCCACAATCCTCATTGCCACAATGACCATTAGGTTCATTTTTATATTGTTCTTCGAGAATACGTCTGGTAAGTTCTTGTGTTTTTGAGGGTTTTTGTACATAGTTATATAAGTAAGCAATGTGGTGACTCGGCTCATTACCATGTACATATTGTCCTATCATACCTGTACTAAATATAGGTAGCTTATCTCCAGAAGTAGACCTATAAGAAAACATGGAGTCTAATTTTTCTGAAAACCGTTCTTCACCTCCGGTTTTTTTAATCAATCCATCAATATCCTGAGGAACAAACCAATAATACTGCCAAGCATTACTTTCGCAGAAATAGGGTGTATATTCCTTTGGGACAAAAGGTTCTACAAAATTCCCTTCAATATCTTTTGGCTGCAGCCATGATCTTTTATCATTATAGAGGTTCTTCCAGTTTTCAGAGCGTTTTAGAAAATAGGTATACACTTCTTCTTTCCCCAGGTCTTTTGCAAACATGGCAATACACCAATCGTCATAAGCATACTCCATCGTCTTTGATACGGACCAGTTTTCATGATCTTCTCCTGTTGGGACGTATCCTAGTTTCTTATAAATATCTATTTGTCTATCATCGACCATCGCACTTTTTATACAAGCATTAAAAGCCAATTCTGTATCAAACTCAAAACCTTTAAAATATGCATCTACAATTACCGGGACGGCGTGATACCCTATCATCATATTGGTTTCATTACCCTGCATAGACCATACCGGTAGTATTCCTGTTTCTATATAATGTGCTAATAGTGATTGTATCATATCGGATACGCGTTCTTTTTGAATAATAGTATGGAGTGGATGTGCTGCTCTAAAAGTATCCCATAAAGAAAAAGTATCGTACCGATTAAACCCTCTGGCTTTTGTAATCGTGTCGTTGGCTCCCTTATAATCTCCGTTAGCGTCACTTAATAGTGTAGGTGCTAACATGGATTGATACATCATGGTGTAAAAGATATGCTTCTTATTTTTATCAGCTGTGACAATCTTTATTTTTTGTAATTCTTTTTCCCATACTTGTTGCGCTTTCTTCTGATACTTATCAAAATTAAAATCTGAAGTTTCTTTCAGCAAGGATTGCTTAGCTCCCTCAAAACCAGCAGTAGAAATCCCTGTCTTTATCACTATTTGTTCTCCTTCTTCTGTATCATACTGGAGTATTATTTTAGTATCCGCTCCTTGTACAGGTAACGTAGTGATTGTATCGTTCTTAAATACTGAATATTTTTGATATGGTTTTGAAAACTGCATTACAAAATATATACGCTGATCCTTTGCCCATCCTGTCGACATCCGGTATCCCTGTATGGTAGAATCATTCACTTTTTCTATATAAGTGTCTGTAGCCTTATCCCAATTTATGGCATAACCCAGATCTACATGAATCGCTGTAGCAGAATCTTTAGGAAATGTATATCTATGTATTCCTACTCTATTTGTTGTGGTTAATTCTGCTTTGATATTATAATCTAATAAATCTACCGTATAGTATCCCGGAGAAGCATTTTCTCTATCATGAGTATATGTCGAAAAGGGTTTGTAGTTATTATTTTTTATTTTTTTTGAAAATTTACTGTTTGTAGGCATTACCAAAATATCGTATAAATCTCCCGCTCCGGTACCGGTAAGATGTGTATGAGAAAATCCACTAATAATAGAGTCTTTATAATAATACCCTGCTATCCTATCCCATCCAGGTATTCCTATATCCGGGCTTAATTGCACCATCCCAAAAGGGAGTGTAGCTCCGGGATAAGTATTCCCCGGACCATCTGTCCCAATAAATGGATTTACATAGGTAGTCATCGATATTTCTTCTATTAAATCATTATTTTGTTTTGATTCTTTTTTACAAGACCAAAGAAGAAACAGTAAAATAATATGTAAATAACTTATTTTATAGTTCATGTATCCATCTAATCTTTAATTCATCTCTCAGAGTATAGTACTATCATTTCTTAGAAGTTTTTATCGCTTCAAATTGTTCTTCTGTAATTGCATTTCCATCATAAAATGAGATTCCTGCCGCTCCATTATCCTTTGCTAATTGTATTGCTTTGGTAACATCTCCTGTACTCATCGGCGGCAAATAAATACCTGTATGCAATTTGGTTTGTTTTCCTATAAGATCTTTTACTCCTTGTCTGGTAGCAAAACCAATCCAATCAACTTCTTCATTATAAAAATTGTGATATATCATAGGCAACACCTCATCTAAATTCCATTTATCCCAGCGCTGTCTTACCATATGATCTGCCATTTCCGGATACGGAAATACAGCAGCCGTCAATTTTTTATTGTATCTATGTACTATCTCATAGGCTTCATCTACTACTTTTTTTATCTGTGTAAGCCTAAATTGTTTCCATTCTATATCGACAGCAGTATTCACACTCTCTTTAGGGTTTTTATGATGTATTTTCTGAAATGTGCGTATACAGACATCACAGTAACAAAAATCAAACTCTGGTAATTCTGTATCTTGCTTCAGGTTATATTTTGGTAATAATCCTATAGGTAAAAATATATCTGAATATCGTATATAATCCAGATGTACACTTGTTATTCCTTCAACCTTTGCCAAATTTTCGACTAATCTCAAAATATGATCTCGGGATTCTTTTCTTGTTGGACATAACCATTGGTAATAATCTATATAAGGTCGCGTGTCAAAACATGAATTTCCTTCTTTGCTTACAGCATACCACTCTGGATGTTGTAAGGCAATAGCATCATCTGGTCTATTCATAGTAAACATCCAGGCATGGACTTCTAACCCTTCTTTTGTCGCCAAAGGGGTTAGTTTTTTTAGAACTTCAGGATTCGCCAGTGTGTTAATCAATACTGCATCTATCCCATTTACTCTATATTTTTTAAACTCAGCCTTATATTCTTCTTTTGATCTTGTAGTATCTGCTGTTATCCAGGTCCAGTATTTAAATGGTGCTGCAGGTATTTCGGTTATAACTTCACTTGCCTTCTTTACCTCCTTTTCTTTTGATGTACAACTCACAACAAAACAGCTAATGCACAGTACTATACTTTTAATCATTCTCATACTTAATTCAATCTGTTTTTTGAATAATTTTACCATCTTCTTTTATAACAAACAACCGTTTTGTGTAAGGGCTAATCGCACTAATATTAAAACCAGTTTGATGATTTTCTATCGTTCGTATCAGTTTATTGTTTTCTACATAACCATCTGCGTTTGATAATTCTGAAAAACTCGTAGCCCACTGATTATTTTTTTTATAATATTCTTTTTGCTGTCGATACAATTGATACAGAATATCTTTTACTTTTTCATCTTCTGGTATTTTGAATTCATCTTTTTCTCCTGCTTTTTTTGAAGAGAAGTATACATATCCCCAGTCTTCTGGTCGGTGCATATTAATTACTCCTATTGGAGACCACACCCAATTGTATTCAGGTTTGATGTTTCCTTTATCATCCTTTTTTCGGTAATATCTATTATTCTCAAGTTTAAAATCCCAGTGTACTCTTGAAAAATTTACTCTCCAGAATGTATCCTTAGGAATATTTTGATCAAAATAAGATGTTCTGAAAACTTTAAAAGGAATTGCTATTTCGATAGACCAGCCCTTATCCGCATCCTTCGGGTTATTTAATGTGCCGTGTACTTTTACCGAAGATTGAAACCCATTTGCATCCCAATCATTAAGTACCGGAGTTCCTTCTCTGTACGGTTTTGTAAGAAATAAATCCCAAAGTGTATTTAAAGCGTTGATCTCAAACTCATAATAATTCTGTGTATCATTATCAGGATCTATAAAAATTTCAAAATCATTATTTTGATAAATAATTGTATCTCTCTGTTTTAGATTCCCCCATACGTGTGGTTCTTCGAGTTCTGCAAAAAAATAAACATAGGTATCATTCCACAATATTTTTACAGAGGTTTCATACTTAGGTATTTTTTTTCCTTCTATATCTATAAATGGAGTTGTTGGTCTTACTTTTTTCCAAGCCTCTTCTGATGGCACTCCATCAATTGTAATAGGTTCTGTAGTATAATATGCTATATATGATTCTGGTATAGTTTGAGCATCGCAAACTAGTCCTATAAAAAGGACACACAAGGCACAAAACATTTTTATTTGTTTACCTGATCTGGAATACTCAAAACTAATACTGGTCATCTTATATCGTATTTTCTTTAGTAAACTTAATAATTTCGCTTATTCTCCCAAATGCTAAGGCAACTACTGTATCTGCTGCTCCATAATAAATTGCTGTTTTATCTTGTGCTATATCCTGTAGAGTCGCACAAGGAAATATTACATTAGGAACATCTCCTACCTGCTCATAAAAAACCGAAGGAGATAAAAGATATGGTTTTGTTCTATATTTTACGATCTCAGGACACTGCGTATCCAAAATTGCTGCTCCCATAGCATATCTAAATCCATTGCAGGTATTAATCACTCCGTGATAAAACATCAACCAGCCTTCTTCTGTAAGAAAAGGTACTGATCCTGCACCTATTTTTGTACATTGCCAGGCACTCTCTTCAAAAGGAGTTACCTGCATTACATTTCTATGTGCTCCCCAATATTTCATATCTGGGCTATAGCTTATAAAAATATCTCCAAAAGGAGTATGTCCATTATCACTGGGTCTACTTAACATTGCATAGTTACCCTGGATCTTTTCTGGAAATAAAACTCCATTCCTATTGAAAGGCAAAAATGCATTTTCGCATTGAAAAAATTCAATAAAATCAAATGTATACGCTATACCTATTGTTGGTCCAAAATATCCATTACACCAGGTAATCCAATATCGATCTTCAATAAAAGTTACGCGAGGATCATACTTATACTCAGAAGTAATCATCTCCGTATTTCCTTCTTGCATGATAATAGGTTCATGATTTATTTTCCAATCAATTCCATCTGCACTAAAACCTACAAAAATATTCATCTGTACCGCTTTATTATCACACCTGAAAACACCAGCAAACCCATCATTAAAGGGAACAACAGCACTATTAAAAATACTATTAGCTGTTGGTATTGCATCTCTTTGTATTATTGGGTTCTTAGTATACCTCCAGATCACATCATTAGATTCTTTAGGTTTATCCTGCCACGGAATTTTGCTTTTCACACTTTTATTTTTTTAGTTATGCAATGCTACTATTCAACACGTAGGTTATTAAACAGTAGCATACTTATAGCTTATTCTTTAATTAATTTATATAAAATAGTGTCTGTGCTGCTTTCTATTTTTATAATAAATACACCTTTATTCAATTCTTCCAGTGTATTAAAATTTATAATATTATTCTTTGAATCAATATTTTTCTCTATTAGTAACTGTCCCGAAATAGCATAAATTCCTGCTTTACTAAATTGATGGTTTTCTGGCAGTCTCAATATCACTTGCGCAGTAAAAGGATTTGGATACACTTTCAGAGTACTTTTATCTAACTTCTTTATTGATTCATCATCGAATTCATTAACAATCTCATTATAATAAGGTTCTGGGGTAATTGCTGTTCTTGAAGTTTCATATATTCTTATGTTTTTGAAAAAACTATTATTACCATTGCCGCCATCATTATCGTTAACAAGAACCAGATTCATAGCATTTCCTGTATATGAATTTCCAACGGGTATGGTATAGGTTTTATAATTTCCAATATTATTATAATTATCATACGCCCGGATACCCCAGTTTTGGGTACCGTGCAGTTTAAAAATTCTATTACTACTTATCGAATTGTCTTCGTCAAATCCAATTCCATGAATTTCTCCTTCATTAGTACTTCTGAACTCAAACTCTATCACGGTATTTGCGGTTATTGTATACGCATTTATTGAACGCTTCCAGGTATTATTTATCAAATGAGCGGTGCCCCCATTATCTTGAATAGCATGAGTCCCATCTATATCCTGATTCGAATATGAATCCAGTGTAATTGTATTAAAACCTATGCAATCTGTGCAACCTGATGGATGATTAGAGCTTCCTGCCGGACCAAAAAGTTCGATCTCACATAACTGTGTCATATTTATATTACCTCTATTCTTAGTCATATTGATGCGGTAGAATGTAAAGAAATTCGTGTTTATAAAACTCAATTCTTTACGTTCAAAACGATTCGCCCAGTTTTGTCCTGACCAACTGTTTATTATTGTCCAATTAACACCATCATTAGACCCTTGAATTGCAAAATCCTGTGGGTCTCTATCAGGTACATCATTCGCACTGGTAATGGCAATTTTGTTTACGATAACTGCCGCAGGTAACTCAATCTGAATCCAACTGGGATTAGAGATACTGGGAACTCCTCCATTATCTAACCACTTACTCCAATTGATATTTTGTATACCACTTGCATATAAATTATCAAAAGCTCTATTTGCGCTTTCTACAGCATTGATTTGTGCCCGGGCTGTAATAGTTCCAGTACCCACAGGGTCTGTATGATCTACAGAAGTTGATGCATCCGTAGTGAAACTCCAAACTAAGCCTGTAGTCGTTCCTAAAGAATTAAGCTCATCTATCCTCCAATAATAAGTAGTAGCTGTATCTAAGGTTTCTGGAATAAAAGTAGTATTAGACTGATTTCCTTTAAAATCTGCTGATCCTAATGAAGAACTTGTTCCGAAATATACATTATGAGAACTGGCTCCTGCTCCTGCTGACCAGTTGAGTGCAGTGTTTATATTTATATTTGATGTTCCATTAGAAGGATTAGGTATGCTAGCAACTCCCGGAACACTCCCTGGAGAAAGGGCGTTATTAATCGCCCCAGCATATGCTGCTACAGATGGGCTATTATCAAAATCATCATAAATCCACATAAAACCTCCTGTGATCCCACAGTTATTCTGCCAGGAATTCATCCTGCTTTCTACACTGGATACACTAGATTGTCCTGACCCTCCCCATAAACCAGGAAAAACCGGTATCCCAAAATCCCAGGTAGATGAACAAGGATTATTTCTACTACCTCCTGCATAACATTGCAAATAATTTCTATCTATATTTCCCGGATATGCAGCATTCACCTCATTGACCAAAGTGCGCCAAAAACTGCTATTGCGATACGGTACTATTGCATTTTTAAACCCTAGCCCTGCCAGCATTTTTGTAAATGCTACGGCTGATGGTGCGTGGTATGTAGTTTCATCGTCATTATTAAAAGCATCAATACCAGGAATAGCAGCTTTGAGCGCATCAAAATTTTTATATAATGTAGTCCCGGGTCCAAATCCTTCTGAGTTATAAAAATTCTGAACTGCAGCAAAAGTTCCTGATCCTGCCGCAGCAAGCCCAAATTCAATCCTATTGATAGAAGTAGGAGCTGTTTTTAGCAAGGCTATATCCGAAGGGAAATTTGGATATGATTGATCGCCTACATACACTCCATTTTGAACTAGAGGAAATTCTCCATTAAACCCTAAATCTCCATTAGATTCTATATGAATAGTCCATACGATAACAGTAGTAAATCCTGAGTTTCGCAATTCATTAATAGAAGAGTTCCTATTATTATAAATCGGTCCTCCCGCATATATTGCTGATTCCTGACTTAATAAAGGGCTACTAACAACTAGTAATAAAAATAGTAATAATTGTCGATACATACGTTTGTGTGTTTTCATAAATAAAGTATTTGGTTAATTGATTTTTAAAAATCTTTTTTACTAAATTCCATATCTTGATTTTTACCTTACTCCTTTTTTTATCTTATTATACCATGTTTGTTTTAAAACTATGGATGTTACTATCATTACAATAACTACGATGCTTAACTGCATATATTCTTTAATTAGCAAGTATACAGGAATCAACACAAAAGTCATTTGCCAAATAATACCTATTATACAATTAAAAGTATCTTTCCAAAAATCTTTATTTTTTAGCATTTCAGGATCTTCTTTTTTTAACTCATCATATATTGGTTTCCAAAAACCCCAAGGCCTTGTTGTTTTATAGAAATTTTTCAAGACTTCCATATCATCTGGTTTCCTTAAATATACTCCTAAAAAGCATCCTGTAAAGGAAATGAGCAATATTATTGGGAATAGATAGATCACTGATGTTTCCGGGAAAAAACCAGGAACAATACTGGCTGCAATTAAACCTGCCAACATCCCGCCAAAATACCCATAAGAATTAAACCGCCACCAAATCCATTTCAGCACATTTGCTGCAGCATATCCGCCATACAATGCCGACGTTAACCACACCGTAAGGGTATTTATTGACGACGCAAAAAAGCCAAATAATAATCCTATCCCTACAATAAGTACAGAGGACAGATAACTGAATCGCATATAGGTCCTATTACTCGCTTCTGGTTTTATATACTTTTTATAAATATCATTTACCAGATAAGCGGGTGTTGCATTTATAAAGGCGGCAAAGGTTCCCATAAATGCAGCTAATAATCCTGCAAGCAACAACCCTTTTAGACCTACAGGCACAAAACGCTGAATTGCTAATGGTAATATGGTTTCAAAATCTATTCCGGTTTCTGCTTGTAGTTCCGGACCGAGATACACCAACCCTAAAACTGCAAATCCTGTAATCATTAAATAACGAGGTATAGATAATACAACAATGGTCAAAGCACTCATTTTTGATGCAGCTACTTCGTTTTTTGTAGACAATACCCGTTGCATATCATAACTGGGAACAGGACCTGCCAAACTAGCAAAAATACCTTTGAAAATCATCATCATAAACAAAAAACCAAAGAGTGAAAATCCATCTTCTTCTATTTTTGTATTCACACTATCTATATAACCTGTCCAATCTAAATCCATTTCCATACCAAAGAATAAGTTTTCCCAATTTTGAGGAACAGCCTTGGTTATTTGCGCTGCTGTTACTGAAGTATATGCTATATATCCGATTACAAAGCAAGAAATTGTCATGATTACAAACTGTATTACTTCTGTACCTACTACGCTATACATACCTCCTTTTAATGTATATATGGTGGTAATGATGATAATGATGAGTGCATATGCTTGCTGAGAAGAAATCGTTACAGACCCTATACCAAAAGATAAATCCCAGGGGAAAAAGATAATTGCAAATTTTCCAATTCCTTCAAAAAAATAGGCAATAAACCCCAATGTACTTATAATGGCAAACACCGTTACGATAATATGAGACAAACGTGCTCCCAGATCTGTCCCAAATCTATAGGTAATCCATTGCGCTCCGGTCATTACCTTGGATCTCCGTAACCATGCGGCTAAAAAAACCATCATAAAAACCTGATTCCATACAGGCCATAACCAGGGTAGCCAAGCGCTTTTGACCCCATATACAAACATCGCAGTCACTGCCCACATCGTACCCGATATATCAAACATCCCAGAAGCATTAGACAAACCAAGGTAATACCAGGGAATTTCGTTACTTCCCAGAAAATAAGATTTCATATCTTTTGATGCTCGTCTGGCAACATAAAATCCAAAAAAAAGAATACTAATAAGATAACATAGAATGATTATAATATCAATGGTCGCTAAGTTCATTAAGTATTTGTTATTGTGCTACACCCCAACTCTTATTAGGAGCTGCTCCCATTATAAAATGTAATGTCCCTCCTTTTAATAATTCCTGATGTGTAATATAGGTTCGATTCAATTCTTTTTTATTTAATGTTGCAGACTGGATATATATGTTTTTATCTGAAACATTTTCTGCTTCTATATTAAAAAGGACATTATTGGGTAACTGAATCGTTGCCTTTTCAAAAAGGGGGCTTCCTATCTGGTATTCTCCAGATGCTGGATTCATAGGATAAATCCCCAACGAACTAAAGATATACCAGGCAGACATCTGCCCACAATCTTCATTCCCGCTTAATCCATTAGGAGAAGTATTATATTGTGTTTTTACTATTTTATTTACCCAATACTGGGTTTTCCAGGGAGCCTTTGCTTTATTGAACATATATGCTATATGGTGGCTCGGTTCATTCCCATGGGCATATTGCCCTATTAACCCTGATATATCCGCAGAGATATTATCTCCTGTAATTTCAGAATCTTCAGTAAATAACTGTTCTAGTTTTGTTACGAATGTAGTTTCACCTCCATATAATTTGATGAGTCCTTCTACATTGTGTGGTACAAACCAACTATGTTGCCAGGCATTTCCTTCTGTATAATCCGCATGCACCCTATGAGCAGAAAACTTAGGATCAAAAGGCATATGCCAGCTCTTTCCATCCTTAGCTTTACCTCTCATAAAACCAGTTTCAGGATCAAAAAGATGCTTATATGCTTCTGAGCGTTTTATAAAATACGTATAGTCTTCTTCTTTCCCTAATGCCATGGCTACTTGGGCAATACACCAATCGTTATATGCATACTCTAAGGTAATAGTCACGGATTCGTCTAACAGATTATACGGTATATATCCATATTCTTTATACAACTTCAACCCTCGATCATCTTGCATCATTGTTTGTTTCATAGCTTCATATGCTACTTCTATATCAAAACCTTTGATCCCTTTTAGATACGCTTCTGCAATGACAGAAACCGAGTGATACCCTGTCATCGTATTCGTTTCATTTGCATATAGAGTCCAAACCGGCAACACCTTTGTCTCCTGGTAATATGCTATCATAGAATGGATAATATCTGAAACTTTATCTGGTGCCAAAAATATGAGCAAGGGATGTTCAGATCTAAAGGTATCCCACAGTGACAGTGTAGAATATGCGGTATACCCTTTGGCAATGACAATACTATCATTTTCTTTTCTAAACGCTCCATTAACATCACTATAGGTGACAGGAGCTATCTGTGTATGGTACAAAGCCGTATAAAAAATGGTTTTTAGCGTATCCCTTTTTGTTTCAACCTTTATGGAAGAAAGTGATTTTTCCCAGGATTTAGTCGCATTTTCTTTTACTTTATCAAATTCAAAATTATTTTTATAATCTGAAATATTTTCTTTTGCATTTTCGATACTCACAGAAGAAACGCCCACGTTGACCTCTAATTGATCTTTTGTTCCTTTATTAAAAAAAAATTGCGAAGCTGTATGTATACCTTCTGCGCTTTTTTCATTTTTTATGATCTTGGAATCTTTATAAAGATCATATCCACGTATAGATTTTGAAAACTGGGCTACAAAAAATACTTTTTGATTTTTGGCCCATCCAGTACTGTATCTATAGCCTGAAACAGTAAACTTATCTTCTACCATTATTTTTGACTGTACTGTTTTATCCCAGTTGGTTGTATATCCCAGATCCAAAATCAAAGATTGCATATCTCCTTTTTCATAGACATATCGATGAAAAGCAGTTCTGATATCCGCAGTCACTTCTACTTGAATCCCATGATCTTCTAATAATACACTATAATAGCCTGGCGTTGCATTTTCATTGATATGCGTATATTTAGAGCTATAAGGGATATCATCCCTAGATATCATCGGAACAGATAAATCTACTTTTTTATTGATGGGCATTAGTCTGATATCAGTGAGATCCCCAATCCCAGTACCACTGAGATGCAGGTGACTAAAACCAACGGTTATAGAATCAGAATAATGATATCCCGAACACCAATCCCAATCTGAAATACCGTTATCAGGACTTACCTGTACCATTCCAAACGGTACTGTTGCTCCGGGGTATGTATGACCGTGACCTCCTGTACCTATAAAAGGGTCTACAAATTTTGTTACATTATTTTTCTTTACTTTTAGATGATTATCGTTTACTTTATTACAAGAAAAAATGATAAACACCAAAACACCTAGAAATATGCTATTGTAAAATACCTTCATAGTAATTTTTATATTATTGTTGAACCAAATCCAGTGGTTTACACTTTTTCTTATTGGTTATATATGATCTTTTATGGTCAAAAAAAAAGTTAAAATCACTGCAACAACAATATCATAAATATTTACAAATATTATATGTAAAAGAATAATTTTAGACCAATGACAAGGCAACTCGGTTAAACACCAAAAAAAATAAAGTATGCTACACGCAATTAGAAATACAATACATATTACTAAAGATACTAATTACACCATCACCCTAAAGCATCATATTATTTTCTGGCTGGTCTATTTCTTATTTACGACATTTAGGTGGGGTAGTTATTTTAATGATTACGTGTACGCTTTTAAAACTACTGCCCTTGGATTTGTAATTCATATGATTCTAAGCTATTTTAATATCTATTACTTAATGCCAAAGTTTATTTACAAGCGTAAATACATCATATATATCATCCTGGTAATGGTTGCTCTTTTTATGATGCTTCTGGCAAAATTCTACCTTACCTATTTTATGGTGAGTCATAATGTATGGCCAGAAGGTCCGGAGGTAACCAATGAATTAACTCTCAATTACTCTATAGAAATGATGTTGGGAGAGTTGTATGTTATGACTTTTGTAGCAGCTATTAAGGTAACTCTGGACTGGCTAAAAGAACACAAAAAATTAATCGAAGTAGAAAAATTACAACTAGAAACAGAATTGCGATTTTTACGAACCCAAATATCTCCACATTTCTTTTTTAATACACTTAATAATATTTATTCGCTCTCAGTAGCAAAATCTGATAAAACTCCAAAAACAATACTAAAGTTATCCGAGCTCATGAGATACCTTCTCCATGAGACCCACCACAAAAGGCAGCATCTTTCCAAAGAGATTATCTGTCTCCAAAATTATCTTGATCTGGAACGTATACGATATGGGGATTTATTAAAAATCAATATTACCATCTCTGGAGAGATAGAAGATAAAAAAATTGCTCCTATGCTATTGCTTTCGTTTATAGAAAACTCTTTTAAACACGGAGCTAACAAGAATATTGGTGTCGTAGAAATACAAATTGATTTTACTATTATCGATGAATTTCTTTACTTTAAAATTTCTAATCCATTACCTGCCATTACAAATACTCAGCAAATTGCCCCTATTTCTGGAGGTATTGGGATAGGAAATGTCAAAAAGAGATTAAAACTAGGATATCAACCAGACGAATACAAGCTAGATATTAATACAACAAATGGTCTGTATATTGTTAACTTAAAAATTAAGGTATAATGAATTTAAAATGTGTAATAATTGATGATGAGCCATTAGCTGTAAATGTAATTGAGAGTTTTATTTCTCAGACCAAGGGCTTGGTTCTTTTAAATTCATTTAATAATGGTGTAGAAAGCATTGATTATATTGTAAACAATGATCAGATAGATTTACTTTTTCTAGATATCAATATGCCATTGCTGGATGGTCTGAACCTTCTAAAAAGTCTTACCAAAAAACCACTTACTATAATCACTACAGCGCATGAAGAATTTGCTGTAAAAAGTTACGAGTTAGAAGTACTGGATTATTTGGTAAAACCAATATCCTTTCATCGGTTTATCATGGCTGTCAATAAGGCTTTTAGAATAAAAGGAGAGGAACAAAAAGTAAATCAAAACTCAGCTGGTGAAAGATCCTATCTTTTTGTAAAAATTAATAAAAAGAAAATTAAAAAATTGTATCTGGATGAAATTCTATCTATAGAAAGTCTTCGAGATTATATCAGGATAAATACGCTGTCAGACAAATATGTTATCCATCAGACATTAAGTGGTTTTACCGAAGAGTTACCAGCAGATAGGTTTATACGCATCCATAGATCCTTTACGATATCCATCGATAAGGTAGAAACAATAGAAGGGAATAGTATTGAGATTGCTGCGATGCGTTATCCTATCGGAAGAAGCTATATAGACGAGGTAAAAAGCAGGATATTTAATCCCCAGTGATCGATCATAAATAATGTAATACGATTTGTGATTAAAAAATTCGTATAAATTCATTGAATTATTTTTTCTTTATGCAAGGCAAAAAAATCAAGCATAGCTATAGCTACGGTTTATTTTTTAAACGAAGTAGAAAGGAAAAAGAAACGATGAATATGCGAAATTTTTAGTTGTAAATCGTATAATACCAATTCTATTCTCAAATGAAATTACCTATTAAAATTTTTTATTTTTATTTCGAAGTGTAAAACAAAAAAAGCATTACACATTTGAGAGCGGGCAAAAAACAGGTTTTATTACGTGGGAGATTAAACAATCTTCTAAAGAAAACGATTTTACACAAAAAATCTATATTCTAAAATATGCTGATAAGGATTATAAAGAAAAAACCAGATAGATAGCACAGATCATTACGAAACTGTATTATGCTAAAACCAAAAAAACAGGCAAAGATACGATACGAGGGTATTTTAATGAGATTAAATCCCTTACAAAACGCTTACCCAATCTATATGAGCGATTAAGTGATGAAGAGCTTGAGGCTTTAAAAATTAAAGATTCGCTTATTACGGATATCAGAACTATTTATTTTGATATCCCCATAGAAGTAACAGAGTAATCAAATTACAATAAAAATTACTTTTTTTAATTTTCAGATATTTTCACAAGATTGTCTTCACTATTTAATTTAGTATATCACATCTACATACAAACGGATAGTATTGTATATTTACAAAAAAGCTTGCGTATACTATGTCTTCACAATCACGTCTGGATCGTGCCTACAAAAATGCTAAAGTCATTCCCTTTGACGATACCTCTAAGTTTATATTATTTAGTGATTGCCACAGAGGGGATAATAGTTTTGCTGATGATTTTGCTAATAATCGCAACATATATTATCACGCAATAAAATATTATTACGATCAGGGATTTACCTATTGCGAAATTGGGGATGGAGATGAACTTTGGGAAAATCTTCATTTTGAAACTATCTTGAAAGCACATAAAAATGTATATCAATTACTTCAGAAATTTTATATAGAAAACAGACTAGAGATGATCTGGGGTAATCATGATATGGTGTATCGAGATCCTGCATATGTAAAAAAACATTTAAGCACTTATTTTGATCCAAAAACAGATACAGATGTTCCTCTTTTTCCTGATATACGGTATGAGGAAGCTATCATTCTCAGACATAGAGAGAATCATCAGGATATTTTCCTGCTCCATGGACATCAGGCAGATTTTATGAATTATGTGGGATGGCGGATTAATCGGTTTTTAGTGAGAGTTCTATGGAAACCATTACAAGTGGTTGGTATTGCAGACCCAACAAGTCCGGCAAAGAACTATAAAGAGACCATTAAGGTGGAACGCAGAATCAAAAAATGGATTGCCACTCATAACAATCAACTGACTATTATAGGTCATACCCATCGCCCACGATTTCCGGAGCCTGGCGAACTAGCTTTATTTAATGACGGGAGTTGTGTGCACCCAAGATCCATTACAGGTATAGAAATTGAAAATGGAAGCATTACTTTGATCAAATGGCAAATTGCCACTACTGGAGATGGTACCTTAAGAATTATCAGAGTTCCTCTGGAAGGTCCACAAAAATTAACTGAGTTTAGTACAGAATAACGATATCAACGCTATGCAAAGTATACAACAGGTAATTGATCAGATTCCTATACGCCATAATTTGGTGTCTTATGGTATATCTTTAGGCATTTTTCTGGGAGTATTATTAAGTCTTGTTATTCTGATAAGAGCATCCAAAAAAAGTAATGCTTTTAAAGTGTATGGCTGGTCGTTACTGATCCAATCCATTATTGCTATGGATATTTTCTTATGTTATACCGGTCTTATAAAATACATCCCGCATCTAAATGATAGCACCGAACCTTTAGTATTACTACTAGCCCCGTCAATATATCTATTCGTTCAATCCTTATTAGAACAAACAGCCATTACTATTAAAAAGCATTGGATTCATATAGTAATCCCAATAGCTTACTTCATATCGCAATTAAAATTCTATTTTCAACCTAAATCTGTTAAAATCAATGCCTATTTGGGAGCATATCATCCCAAAATAAGCAGCATTCAACTTCCTGATGACTTTGATTATAGCTATCATTGGATTAAAGATGAATTGCGGTGGTTAATTTTAGGCAGTTTTATTTTTTATATCATTCTGTCTATTCGTCTTATTGCAAAACATCAGGCAAAAAAGAAGGTTGTCAATGCAGAAAATATAAGGCTCAACAAGTTTAATTTTTCTAAAAATACGGCTCTTGGATTTCTCGCTTTTTTTATACTTGTATTTATTGTATTTGTAAATTTTGACAATGATGGTGGAGATCATTACATTTTTATATTTCATACCATACTAGTTTGTATCACCAGTTTTGTTCTTCTATCAGAATCCAGGTTTTTTGAAAATTCCTGGCTAGCCGATAAATATGAGACTTCAAAAATTAAAGACAATCCTATTTTTATTGAAGAGATAGAAACCTATGTAGAAACCAAACAATACTATCTACAAGAATCGGCATCACTAAAAGATTTGGCAAAAGCACTGAATACACATCCTAATTATATTTCTCAGACTATTAATGCTAGTACACATCAAAATTTTAATGATTTTATCAATCAATATAGAATTGAAATTTCGAAAAAAAGGCTTTTGGATAAGGAATATAAACACTTGACTATAGAGGCTATTGCCCACTCTGTAGGCTTTAAATCAAAAGCTACTTTCTATAACGCATTTAAAAAACACGTAGCAGTATCACCTGGCGCATTTATAAAACTCCATAAATAAGACACTTCGTATTTTAAAGCGTCTAGAATTATAATTCTAGACATTTCTACAGTCTTTTTATACACTAATTCTTGCTAAAATATTCCAATTTTGATGAAAAATAACGCCAGTGCTCAGATGATATTACTGTCACCTGAATTGAATTATTTTTGATTCAGATTAGAAAGAAAATTTACGTATAGCAGCGCTATCGATATATTTTATTTTGAAGCATAGGAACAAAAAAAAATTCAGTAGGTAATATCATCTGAGAATTGATATAATACGATTTGTGATTAAAAAATTCGTATAAATTCATTGAATTATTTTTTCTTTATGCAAGGCAAAAAAATCAAGCATAGCTATAGCTACGGTTTATTTTTTAAACGAAGTAGAAAGGAAAAAGAAACGATGAATATGCGAAATTTTTAGTTATAAATCGTATAAATTCTAAAAAAATCATGCAGAAAAAAATTCGTCGTTATGACCTGGATTGGTTACGTGTCATTGTATTTGGGCTACTCATCTTGTACCACGTAGGAATGTTTTTTGTTTCCTGGGGATGGCATCTCAAAAACAATATTATCTATACTTGGCTCCAATGGCCGATGCTTTTTCTCAATCAATGGCGTTTGCCTATTCTCTTTGTCATATCTGGTATGAGTACATACTATGCGTTTTCTTATCGAAACCTTTGGCAATTCAATCTGGAACGTATTAAAAGATTATTACTTCCTTTACTATTTGGAATGTTATTTATTGTACCTCCTCAGGTATATTTTGAACGATTAGCTTACAATAATTTTATAGGATCTTATTTTACTTATTTTAAAAGTGAAGCTTTTGCAGGCATCTATCCAGAAGGAAATTTTGGGTGGCACCATCTCTGGTTTCTACCTTATTTATTCATATTTTCAATGGTGCTTTCTCCAGTATTAATACGATTAAGAAAGAAATCTTCTAAATGTATACATTGGATACGCTTACAGATACAAAAGCCTCAAAAATTATATTTTTTTATACTACCACTATATCTTATTGAGGCTTTGATTGAACCTTTTTTCCCGGTGACTCACGCACTCATCGATGATTGGTTCAATTTTATAAATTGTCTCACTTTCTTTTTATTCGGTTTTGTACTTATTGCTACTGGTAGGGAGTTCTGGATTAGTCTTAGTTTAATAAAAACCAAAGCTTTATATGTAGGAATTATTTCCTTTTCAATTCAACTTTTTATATGGATACTACAAAAAGATAATGTACTTATTCATTTCTCTGAAGCCTTCATTAAGGTAACCAATCTATGGTCCTGGATTCTGGTTATTTTAGGGTATAGTTCAAAATATCTGAATACAAAAAGTAAAATACTCATTTATTGTAATAGGGCAGTATACCCTTTTTATATTCTGCACCAAACGATAACTATAGCCATAGGATATTATATCATGAATCTAAATTGGGGATTTCTTCCTAAATTTGTTTTGATGGTTCTAGGTACTTTTGGAGGAAGTTGGATACTCTATCACTGGATTATTTTAAAAATTCCAGTTTTACACCCTTTCTTTGGATTAAAAAACCCATATGCTCAAAAAAAATCTTCCTGAGCATATGGGTTTTTTGAAAATATCAGAACTATTTTATTCGATATTAAGTACTTCTTCTATCTGAGGTGCATATTTTTTAATGGTCATTTCTACTCCAGATTTTAGCGTCATTTGATTTACACTACAACCAACACAAGCTCCTTCGAGCTGAACTTTGACTCTTTTATCATCCTCAATTCCTATTAATGAAATATTCCCTCCATCACTTTCTAAAAAAGGGCGTATTTCATCTAGGGCTTTTTCTACATTAACTCTTAATTCTTCAGAAGTCATTTTTTATTTTTTTATAGCAGAACAACCTGCCATTGTTGTTATTTTTATTGCTTCAGTAGGAGGTAGATTTTCATTTCTACTCACTACTTCCTGCACTACATTTCTTGTTAATTCTTCAAATGCTTTTTCTATAGGAGTAGCTGTCTGTAATGCAGCTGGACGACCCACATCTCCTGCTTCCCGGATACTTTGCACCAATGGTATTTCTCCCAGAAACGGAACATCAATATCTTCTGCCAGATATTTAGCACCTTCTTTACCAAAGATATAATATTTATTATTAGGAAGCTCTTCTGGAGTAAAATAAGCCATATTTTCTATAATCCCTAACACAGGTACATTAATACTATCCTGCTGGAACATGGCAACTCCTTTTCTAGCGTCTGCCAATGCTACATTTTGTGGAGTACTAACAACCACTGCGCCTGTAATAGGTAATGATTGCATAATAGACAAGTGGATATCTCCTGTTCCCGGAGGTAGATCAATTAGCATAAAATCTAATTCGCCCCAAGCGGCATCAAATATCATTTGGTTTAATGCTTTTGCTGCCATGGGTCCTCTCCATACTACCGCTTGATTCGGTTGTGTGAAAAATCCAATGGATAATATTTTTACTCCATAATTCTCTATAGGTTTCATTTTAGACTTGTCCCCTACTTTTACCGAGAGTGGTCTTTCTCTCTCTACATCAAACATAATCGGAACAGAAGGACCATAGATATCTGCATCCAACAGTCCTACTTTAAAACCCATTTTGGCCAGAGTTACCGCCAGATTAGAAGTCACCGTAGATTTACCAACACCTCCTTTACCTGAGGCAACAGCAATAATATTTTTTATCCCAGGAATTACTTTGCCTTTAATCACATTTTTTTGCGGTTGAGCAGCTGGTGTTTCTACTTTAATATTCACCTTTACTTTTGCCTTTTCATATACTTTATCTTGAATAGCTTTCATTACATCAACTTCTGCTCTCTTTTTGATATGTAATGCGGGTGTAGACAACTCTAAATCAACAATTACCTCATCTCCAAAAGTAATTACATTTTTCACAGCTCCACTTTCTATCATATTTTTTCCTTCTCCCGCAACTGTAATAGTCTCAAGTGCCTTTAATATATCCGTTTTCTCTAACTTCATGTTTGTTTTGCTTTTCCTGATAGTAAGTCGTAAAGACCTATATATAATTGCAAAGATACTTTGAAAAGTTAAGATTATAAAGCCTATAAATTGAAATGATTTATAGTAATATTACTATTATAGATATCATGACTTTATCAAAACGGCATGATTTATGATAATTTAAGATTTTTATCATCAATTATATTATCCATATGAAAAGAATCATTTTTATTCTATCCCTCTTTCTTATACTATCTAATCAAAATTTTAGCCAAAGTAAGTTACAAAAAGCTGAAAAGAGCTTAAGCAAAAATAGTAACGGACATAGTTATACATCTCAATCAAGAAATTCTGATTATTCTTCTGGAGATGAGTATGGCATCCTAACTGAATTGGCTGTAGTTTTTGCAGAAGTATTATTATATACTACTTATTACGGCATGACTGAAACACCTGCAGAATATGAAAGACGGGCAAGCAATGCTTCTATTACCAAATATCCATATTACAATTCTAAAAAAGGTAACTATTCTTATAACTGGGGAGAGGACACTAATATATTCAGGACAACGCTTACAAGTCGGACTATTGTAGAAAACAGTAAATTATACGGAAACCACCTTAATGCTGACTTACGGTTTTTAAAGAGGGCGGGAATAGAAGCTGACTATTTACAATTATGGGAAGATACTACATTTTTTGGGGATAATTCTCTTTCCTTATTTACACTTCTCGCCAAATATCATCGTGTACGTACCGAAAAGTTTTCGGCATATTGGGGAGTAGGTGCTGCTTTTATTGCTGGAGAAGTAGACGAACTAGGATTTACCTATGGTTTGGGAGCTGAATTTTTCTTTGCAAAACCATTAAGTCTGGAATCTAATTTTAATCAGACCTTTATTAATACAAGGTCTGTGAATAAATTTAACCTATTATTAAACTACCATATGAATCGGTTTAAAATAACCGGAGGATATGAACATTTAAAAATAGGAAGTATTGATTTTTCAACATTTTCTGCCGGGATTGGAGTTTCTTTTTAAATTATATACCAAACAATTTTATAACTCCTTCATAGGATCCCAGAATAATGTATCCAGATCTTGTATTTGATTATCGATAACCTCAATACCTTCATTCTCTAATAATTGTTGCATCAGATTAGTTCCCTGAAAATGGTGTTTCCCTGTCAAAACTCCTTTTCTGTTTACTACGCGATGCGCAGGAATATCTTCTTGCTTTCCTGAGGCATTCATTGCCCAACCAACCATACGAGCACTTCTGGCTGCCCCAAGATATTTGGCAATAGCACCATAAGAGGTTACCCTCCCATACGGAATCAATTTTGCCACTTCGTAAACTCTGTCAAAAAAATTTTGATCTCTACTATTGTCCTTCATCCCATGTATAAATAATTCTTGCTAATGTTATGATTACCAAAACCAACATCAATATTCCCATAAAATAATTAGAATACTTAGTAATTGATGCCGTTTTCTTTTCTATCTTCAAAAATGACAATACATAAAAATATAAAGTAACAAAAGTTCCCAGACCTGCAGCAATTGTAAATGCTATAATTCTGGGCGCATCATATTCTATTTTACCACTCACACTCATAGCAGCTGCAATCGTACAGAAATAAGGAATTGGCAAGACATTTATTACAGACATCATAGCTCCTTTAAAAAAGCTGCGAGTATCTGTATTTCTATATACTTTTATCTTGGTTCTTCTTTGCTTTGCTTTTATAAAAAAATAAATAGCCATTAATAGAAAGATAACCGCTCCTGACCGAAGCAGAATATTTCTGACAAATGGATTAAAAAAAATATATTTAGCCAGTAATATTGCAATAAGTGCCTGAATTAAAACAACTACCGATGCACCCACTGCAACTAAAACACCATTCTTTTTACCCCTCTCAAGGCAAGTTCTGGCTACAGTCATATTAACCAATCCAGGAGGGATCACTCCTATTAATGATGCAAAAAAAGTAACTAAAAAAAGTTTAGTAGTTTCCAAATCGATGACGACAATTAGGTAATTTTGAACTGAATGTAAGTTATGGGTTTATTTTTTTCTAAATATTGTTTTTCATAAAAAGTTTGAATAGTCGTAACTACTTCCGGAGATCCTTCCTGATGGTATACATTATGATTAGCATATACTACTTCGTGCCCTTCTCCATGCAGTAATCCCAAGGTGTATCCATGCATAAATTCACTGTCGGTCTTGAGATGCATTAACCCATCTGATTTAAGAATCTTTTTATAACGTTGTAAAAAATCATGATTCGTCATTCTGTGTTTTGTGCGCTTGTACTTAATTTGCGGATCCGGAAAAGTAATCCAAATCTCATCAACCTCATTCTTATCGAATATATGATCAACTAATTCTATTTGAGTTCTTATAAAACCTACATTATTCATCCCATCTTCTATCGCAGTCTTAGCTCCACGCCAAAAACGAGCTCCTTTAATATCAATTCCTATAAAATTTTTATTCGTGTATTTTTTTGCTAAGCCTACTGTATATTCTCCTTTTCCACAGCCCAACTCTAATACGATAGGGTTTTCGTTTTTAAAAAACTTTTCTTTCCACTTTCCTTTATACCCCAGAGCATTACTCAATACTTCATCTCGGGTTGGTTCTACTACATTATGAAAAGTTTTATTCTCGTTAAAACGTTTTAATTTATTCTTACTTCCCACCTATTTACTTTCTTAGTTTATAAATCTTTTTCACAAGAAACCTTATTAGCTACATTTATGATGCTAAACTTACATGTTAAATTTTATCGATCAAAAGATAATTTTTTGGTAAAATTAAGGAAATATATACTTACTAGAATACTATTAATTTTAAAATAAAGACAAGCTACCTTTAGATTGTTAGTCTATTAAAATTAATTGATTTTGAGTAAAAAAGTACTTATTGCGCCATTAAATTGGGGATTAGGTCACGCAACCCGCTGTATCCCTATAATCAATGCTTTAAAAGATGAAGGTTTTGAACCGGTTATTGCATCAGATGGAGTTGCCCTTTCTTTATTAAAAAAAGAGTTTCCTGATCTGAAAACTGAGGAGTTACCATCGTATAATATTGAATATGCCAAAAAAGGAAGTAACTTTAAATTAAAGATATTACTCAACAGTCCCAAAATTGCGCATGCCATCACTGCAGAAAAAAAGGCTACAAAAAGAATTCTGGAATCTGATGAATTTTATGGCATCATCTCTGACAATAGATTAGGAGTACGACATAAAAATGTGCCTTCAGTATTTATAACACATCAATTAACTGTACTTAGTGGAAAAACAACTTCGATAAGCACAAAACTTCATAATAAGTATATAAAAAAGTTTGATGTTTGTTGGGTGCCTGATATGGCAGATGATCCTAATCTTAGTGGAGAACTTGGGCATCCTAAAAAGAGCAGTATTCCTGTTACTTATTTAGGTCCTTTAAGTAGATTTAATTATCAGAACCTCCCCAAGCAATATGATATTATGGTATTATTATCTGGTCCTGAACCACAACGAACAATGCTTGAAGAAAAACTACTTCAGGAATTTGAACGAAGTGATAAAAAAATAGTTTTTGTACGAGGTGTCATTGAAGATATTCATAAAACCTATGTAAAAAATAATATTACCATCCATAATTATCTAACTGGTTCAGTATTGCAAAACACAATTAATAGCAGTACAATAATTATATCCAGATCAGGATATACAACTGTTATGGATCTGGCAAAGCTTAAGAAAAAAGCATTCTTCATTCCTACGCCAGGTCAATTTGAGCAAGAGTATTTGGCAGAACGTCTTACGATAAACAAACTTGTTCCCAGCTGTAAACAAAATGAATTTACTTTAAAAAAACTATATGACATTAATTCTTATAAAGGTTTAAGCAGTTTTAGCACCGACATCGACTACAGGGAACTTTTTCACTTTTTCCATAGTAAATGAGAATTCACTACCTATGCGATAGTCACTCTCTACATAGATGCGCTCGTGGTGTGCTTCTATGATATGCTTGACAATCGCCAACCCAAGACCCGAGCCTCCTTCCTTGCGAGATCCACTTTTGTCTACGCGATAAAAACGCTCGAATAATCTGGGGATATGTGCTTGTGCAATACCTTCTCCGTTATCAGTTACCCTAACAATTACTTTGTTACGTATCAAGTTTTCTATACTTACCTCGGTAGTACCATCTTCTTTACCATATTTAATTGAATTCACAATTAGGTTTGACAACACCTGTTGAATCCTTTCTTTATCTGCGTGAACCATAACAGGTTCTTGATAATTCATATCAAAAGTCAGCGCTATGTTTTTTTTTGAAGCTCTCATTTCATATAGATCAAAAACACTTTGAACTAGTTCTACTATATCAAAACTAGTATAATTGAGATTCAGATCTCCTACCTCTAATTTGGTAATCATATCTAAATCTTTTACAATATAAATAAGACGTTCTACACCTTTATTAGCACGATTAAGGTATTTATCAAGAATTTTTGGGTCATTCATCGCTCCATCCAATAGTGTAAGAATATATCCCTGAACTGTAAATAAAGGAGTCTTTAATTCATGAGAGATATTACCCATAAATTCTTTACGATAATCTTCTCTCACTTTTAAGGTCTCTATCTCAGTTTTTCTTTTTTGTGCAAACTTCTCTACCTCTTTGATCAAAGTTCGCATATCAGTAGTTACCGGGCTATCTCCCACGGTTTCTACATCTAACATCTCTATATCGTCATAAATCCTGCGTACTCTGCGATAAATGAATTTTTGTACTCTATATTGGATAATTAGAAAACTTGTAATATAGCACAGAACAAGAAACCCTATTACAGGCAAAAAACTTAGTTGTGATTGAATGTATAAAAAAACGCCCAATACGAGCGTTAGTAGTAAAGTTATATATAAAGATGATAAGTAAGCAAACTTATACGATCTTTTAAAATTTTCTGCCATTATATAACAAACTTATAGCCTACTCCTTTGATGGTTTTAAAACTATCGTCTCCTATTTTTTCTCTTAGTTTTCGGATATGCACATCAATGGTACGACCTCCTACAATTACTTCATTACCCCAAACCTTATCTAATATATCTTCTCTTTTAAAGACTTTTCCAGGTTTTGAGGCTAATAAAGATAACAATTCAAACTCTTTTCTGGGTAATATAATTTCTTTTTTATCTTTAACTATCTTATACTCATCCCTGTTAATCACAAGATTACCAATCTTTACCACATTATCAGATGAATCATCTTCCTTCAGCCTTCTCAATAATGCCTTGACTTTACTTACTAATACTTTGGGTCGAATTGGTTTTGTGATATAGTCATCAGCTCCGGCATCAAATCCAGCTACTTGCGAATAATCTTCTCCACGGGCTGTTAAAAATGTAATAATGGTATTTTGTAAATCAGGTATTTTACGTAATTGCTCACACGCTTCTATACCATCCATTTCTGGCATCATTACATCCAGAATAATTAATTGTGGCTTTTTCTTCTTAGCAATCTTCACAGCTTCTATACCGTTTTCTGCTGTTAATACATTATAACCTTCTACTGTAAGATTATATCCCACGATTTCTAAAATATCCGGCTCATCATCTACAAGTAGAATTGTAATATCTTTTTTATTCATTTCTTATAAAGTTATATCACTTCTTGGTAAATATACTATGATAAAGTGAGGTATACATATCTATTTAAACGGGAAACAATAAACTAACATAAAAATTTCAAAAACATAACAATTACTTAACGCAATAAGAATAGCCTGATATTAATCCTGATGATTTCTGTAGGTAGTTAATAAATTCATCGCTGCAGTAATCAGATCTTTAGTTTCCATTAACAATCCAAAGTAAAGTGTTGTATTTTTCGGACTACTTTCTTCTGTTCTAGTTCTTGCAACTTGCTTGTTAATCTTATCATTAACAATAGTAAATAATTCCTGTTTTTCTTCAATGATAGCATTAAGCGTATTAAATTCTCTAGTATTGAATATCTTTTTTATGCTACCAAAGAATTCATTGAGATGTTCTTCAATTTCTTTAAGGTCTTTTATCTGATTAAATCGAAGTCTTTTATGATTATTATTCACATGCTTATGACTCGCTTTAGATATATAATCAAGTGATTGAGTGATATCTTCCAAGTATCCTAATATAGAAATATAGAAATTACTTGCTCCTACACTGGATTCATCTAAATTCTTTATAAAATAAAAGATGCTATCGCGCAGGTCTTCTACCTCTTTTTCTAGTTTTGCTATTCCTTTTCTATTTTTCTTAAGAGCGGCTAAGTCATATTTTGCCAGACTATCTATTGTACTTATATAAATTTTATTCCCTCTATTGACAAATGATTTAATATTATCTGCACTCTCTTCTATTACTCCTTGTATAGAACTACTTTCAGACTTTTTCAGACTATCTTCTTCCTTAAAAGCTCTGGTTTTGTTTCTATACTTAATGGTATTTCTTACTAATAATACGACCGCCACTAATAATAAAACTCCTGTCATGATAGGTTGATTTATATTAATTAGAAAAGCGATAAATGCGGCAGCAAGAAATGCGCTTATTGCTGTAAAAAACCATCCTCCGATTACATTTAATACTCCTGCCACCCGGTATACTGCACTTTCTGTACCCCAGGCTCTATCCGCTAACGAAGTCCCCATGGCTACCATAAAAGTTACATAGGTAGTTGATAGTGGTAATTTCATAGAAGTCGCAATAGAAATCAATACTCCTGCCACCATAAGATTTACGGCAGCCCTTACCATATCGAATGCAGGCATATCTTCTTTGCGCATAGTCACTGGTATGGTAACTTCTTTAAATTGTTTATCTGCAAATACTCTAAATGAATCCGGAGTGATTGAAGACAAAACCTCTGAAATCCAAACAGTTCCTCTAACCACACCACGAGATAAAAAATTAGGATGAAATTTTTCGTCTCCATCTCCTTGTCTTGATAGGTCTATAGAGGTCTTTACTACATTTCTTGCCTTGGTAGAAAACCAAAGCGTTAACACCATAATAATTCCTGCAAGCAATAAAAGTAGCGTAGGCGTTTCTGCCTTCGTACTTAGAGATGTCATTAAAAATGTATTGGCGGCTTCTCCAGAAGTACTCCACATCTGATATCCTTCCCAGGCAGCAATCGGAACACCAATAAAGTTAACAAGATCATTTCCTGCAAATGCCAAAGCCAGAGCAAATGTCCCTACAATAATAATGATCTTATAAATATTTGCTTTGAATATAAACATAATCAAATAGGAAAGCAGTGATAATACAGCAAAACCGGCTAGTATAATAGGTAAAACATTGGTCTCTAAGAAACCTCTTAAGGTCACCGAAATCACACCAGCATCTCTATCAATTATAAAAAGATCTTTTTTGGCTTTTATCATATCTTTCAACGTTTCATAAGAACTTTCAAAATATAAATTTGCCCAATCCAAAAATGCCTCCCCAGAATCTTTTGTAAAAATACCTACAATCTCATTGGCATACTTTGTTCCTTTGATTCCTTTAATAAAAATGAAATATAGAATAGCTGTTAGTGCAATTCCTCCAAAAAGAGCTCCCGTCCATTTTGCTTTTTTCTTAAAATTAAATGATAACACTAATCGAGAAACAAATTGCACAAAAGCTCCTATAGAAAAAGCGACGACCACAGAAAGAAGAATTCCAACGATTATTTCTCCAGCTTTTTTAGTATTAATATAATCACCCAAATCTGTTATAGAAAGTGACGTATCTCCTTGTATTTTAATTATAGCGACACAAACTGCTGCTCCTAATAACTCAAAAACAATAGATACAGTAGTAGATGTGGGCATCCCTAGAGTATTAAAGAAATCGAGCAGCAAGATATCGGTGATCATTACCGCCATAAAAATGATCATGATCTCATCAAAATAAAATTCTCCGGGAACAAAAATACCTTTTCTGGCTACCTCCATCAATCCACTAGAAAAAATAGCTCCTCCAGCAATCCCCAAACTAGCCACAATCATAATTGTTCTAAATGATATCGCCTTAGAACCTATAGCAGAATTAAGAAAATTAACAGCATCATTACTCACACCAACTATTAAATCCGCAATAGCCAGAAGTGCCAGCGCAGCAATCATCCAAATATAAATATCGTCCATGTTCTCTTTACAATCTTAATAAGCCACAAAAATGTTACTAAAATTCCTCTCAAATGTTATTGAAATGTTATCTTTTTCATCAAATTATTGGTTGATCCTCCTCAAAAAAGCAAGTAGAATTACTCTTTTAATGAACAATAAAAAAATCAAAGTATGTATTCTCATAAATACAAGCCAGCACAGTCTCATACAAACAATATTGATAACTAAATCGTTTGGCTACTCCTATCTTAATCTTTTAAACCCTTGTGAATCTTGTTTTATACAAAAGGTGTGACGCGAAATGCAGTGAATAAAACAACAGTTTTTATTAAAACACGCTTATAGCAGAAGATACTTCTAATGCATAAAATTTTATAAAATAACCGTTTGAGTAATTATATCTGGCACAACAATATGCATCAAAAATATATTTATAATAAATTTAATTACTTAAAAATCAATTAATTATAATTTCAATGTTAATTTAATGTTACTTAAATGTTGTTTAAAAGTAAAATTAATGTTACATTTGTAATATAATTATTAAGAACACCCCAAATAAAAAATATATTTATGAGAAATTTATTATTAATAGCAGTGTTCCTTTTTTCGGGTGTAGCACTGGCACAGGAAGTAAAGCCTACTTTTGAGAAACAAGGAGATGAGATAAAAGGTACTTACTTTCATGATAATGGAGAAATTCGTCAGCAAGGTTTTTATAAAGATGGTAAATTACACGGTGAATGGAAATCTTATGATACTACCGGAAAGAAAATTGCCATGGGACAATATGAATACGGAGTTAAAATCGGCAAATGGTTTTTCTGGAAAGGCGAAGAATTATCCGAAGTAAATTATACTAACAATACTATTGCTTCTGTAACTACGTGGTCTAATAAAAGTGATGTCGTGGTTAATTATGATGATAATTAGAATTTACTAAGAAAAAATAATAAGGCGTTTAGAAAATTCTAAACGCTTTTTTTTATGAAGAAGTTTACACTTTTTTGATTCTTATAGCGAATTGAAAAAAATGCAAACTACTTTTATATAAGCATTGATAGAAGAGAACTCATCAAATCGTGTTTTTTCTAAATAGAAATACAAAAAAGTTACTTTTCAAAAATATTAGACAACAATCAAACAAGGCTCCTTAAAACCTTCTACAATTCTAACCTAAATCCCCTTAATAAAATAGAATACTTTCACCTGCTACTTCAAAAAAAGATTGAGTGCGACTAAGACTAGACCGATTTTTTGTTTTTTGTCCAGGACAAAAACACTTTCTTTTCTTATGAGCTAATTCAACACTAAAGTAGTCTCAATTATTTCATGTTTTGCTATACATACTATGTATTCTCTTTTATTAAAGCATCGTACTTCACTATGCTACATAACAATTATATAACATTATCATTACCCTTATTTAATTTATCAGTAACACACAGGTAATAATAGCTGTCGTTATTTGCACCAAATTTAGAACACGTTACATGAGAAAAATTGTGATTCTCTGTACACTATTTATTGTTGGAATAATTAGTGCACAAGAAACCGGAACCATTGCTGGTACCTTGCTTGATAAAGAAGCAAATGACCAGCCTTTACCCTTTGCCAATGTATTAATCAAAGGAACTTCAAAAGGAACCACTACGGATTTCGATGGGTTATACACCATTGAGAACTTAGAACCAGGAACCTATATTATAGAATTTAGTTTTGTAGGGTATGAGACGCTAGAAAAAGAAGTGGTAGTTACTGCCAATCAGACTATAACCGTCAACGCATCTATTGGCGCAAGTGCAGCTGCATTAGATGAAGTAGTTATCAAAACTACGGTTAAGAAAGAATCAGAAGCTGCTATTTTATTAGAACAGAAAAATGCTGTTACAATACAGCAAAAGATTGGAGCACAAGAACTTTCAAAAAAAGGAGTAAGTGATGTTGCCACAGGATTAACAAAAGCAACAGGTATTTCCAGACAAAGTGATAAATTATACGTTCGTGGTTTAGGAGATCGCTATAACAATGCATATCTTAATGGATTACCGATTCCTTCGCTCAATCCTAAGTTAAAGTTGATTGATTTAGGAATCTTCCCAACTGATATTGTGGAAAATTTAGGTATCTACAAAACATATTCTCCTGATATTTATGGGGATTTTGCAGGAGCAAGTGTTAATATCGACACGAAGGATCGTCCTGGAAAAGGTTTCTTAGAAGTTGGTTTTAGCTCTGGGGCAAATACCAATGCTATTGGCAACGATTTCTTTTTACTCAACGGAGGTCAGTATGACCAATGGGGATTAGACGATGGATCCAGAAGAGTTCCTATCTTTCTGGATATCCCAAACTATAATTATAATAGCACAGAAATAGATTACTTCCCTTTTGATACTTCTTTTAACCCTCAAAAGAGATTTAATGCTCCGGATGGAGGAGCTAGTATTACAGGCGGAAAAACATTTACCTTGGGGGAAGACAGTCCTCAGAAATTAGATGTTCTTTTTACAGGGTCATTTAGCCAAGGTCACAAAACAGCATTAAATGGTTTAGAAGCTGCTTATAATTCACAGGGGGAATCTGTCGTAGGAATTGGTTTCTTTGAAAATGTTGATCGCTATAAATATAAAACAAACACGACTATACTTAATAGTTTAGGGTATCGATGGAATAGTAATAATAAAATTCTTTCTACTACTTTATATGTAAATGACACCCAAGATGAATTAAGAGAGCTGAGAGGTCGTAGTAGTGAAGATACAGATGTATTTATCAGGATCAGAAGAGGGACGTATGAGCAGAATAACTTATTCACGCAACAACTAACAGGAGAACATAGATTTACAGAAAACAAATATGAACTAAACTGGGGAGCTGCCTATAATAAAGCGCAAGGACTCATACCAGATAGACGTCAATTAATTTTTACCGAATTATCTAATGGCAATCTAATTCTTGGTGATGCAACCAGTCCGGATTTTGCAAATAATCAACGTTTCTACCAAGAATTGAACGAAAATGATTATTCCGGAAAAATAGATTTTGATATCAATTTTGGAAAAGATGAAGAGGATCGTTTCAAACATAAAGTCACTATCGGTACTTTTTTTAGGGCAAAAGATAGAGAGTTTGAAGCAAATCAATTAAACTATAATCTCAATAACCTCAATAACCTTACTGTAGATTTTAACAATCCGGACGCATTATTAAATGAAGAAAACTTCCTTGCTGGTCAATACATTGTATTAGAAAACCTAAATTCTACTCGAATATATGAAGCTGATTTTACAAACTTTGGAGGATATGCTAATTTACAATATGCTTTAGGAGAAAAGTTAATCTTCAATGGTGGTTTAAGAACTGAAATATTTGAACAAAATATATTCTTCAGACTTCAACAGGATCTGGAAACAAGTCCTTTTAGAAACAGTGTATTGGATGAAACATTTATTTTACCAAGCCTTGGTCTAAAATATGCACTGAATGAAAAATCCAATTTAAGATTTGCCGCCAGTAAAACTGTTACTTTACCAAAGTTTACTGAGGTAGCTCCTTTTCTTGACGAAGACGTAACAGAATCCACCCTGGGGAATCCAGAACTTAAAAATTCTGATAATTATAATGTAGATATCAAATGGGAATATTTCCCAGAACAATCAGGTGAGCTAGTAAGTGCAACGATATTTGGTAAATATATAGATAAGCCTATTGAAAAAATAGGATTAGCTTCTGCTTCAAACTTTATATCTTTTGGTAATACTTCGAATGCTACCGTATTTGGTCTGGAATTGGAGTACAGAAAAAATCTTGGTAACCTTTTCAAAGTTGAAGAAACCACTTGGAATGATCTTAATTTTGGAATCAATACTACTCTAATGTATTCTAAAGTGGAAATAGATGAGAATCTTCAAATCAACGGAGTAAATATTGCGCCTACGAATAAAGAACGCAGATTACAGGGGGCATCACCATTTTTAATAAATGCAGATATAGCGTATACAAAGAAAATCAAGAATCATAAAATTACTTCTGCATTAGACTTTAATATTTTTGGAAATAGAATTTATGCAGCGGGTAGTAATGGTAGAGGAGATATTTTTGAAAAAGGGTTTGGCACTCTGAACTTTAATTTTAAAGATGAAATCGGAAAAAATATAGAGATCAGTTTTAAAGCTAAAAACCTATTAAATCCTTCTGTAACGAGATTTCAAGACCAGGAAAACTTAAATCAGGAATTCACCACCTACGATTTTGATAATGGTATCAACCTGAGTCTTGGTGTAACATTTAAACTTTAAAAAAATACGAACACAATTAATATAAAAAATGAAAACTAAAAATTTATTAACAGGGATAGTTTTGAGTACAGCAATCTTATTTGGTGCGTGTACCATCCAGGAAGATAATATTGGTGATGTAATCATCAACCAAGGAGGAACCGGTGTTGAATCGGGAGCAATTGTTCTCGAAGGGAAAATTACAGAAGACAGAACTTTATCTGTCAGCGAAACATATGAACTAAGAGGAGGAGTATCTGTTGTAGATGGTGTAACACTAACTATAGAAGCAGGAACCAGAATTATTGCTGGTGATGTTGGTGGCGTATTCTCTTATTTAGCTATAGAGCAGGGAGCAACGATTCTGGCAGAAGGAACTGCCAGTCAACCGATCGTATTTACATCTAATAAATCTACACCAAATCCAGGAGATTGGGGTGGATTGCTATTAGCAGGTAGAGCGCCTATTAACAGAGAAACTACTGCCACTACAGAAGTTGCAAATCTTACATATGGTGGAACTGATCCTTCTGATAGCTCAGGAATCCTACGGTATGTACGTTTAGAATACACAGGTGGAAAAATTAATGATGATGCCGAATACAATGGACTTTCTTTATATGGCGTAGGAAATGGTACTACCATAGAGTATATACAAGCTTTTAATGGGAATGATGATGGTATTGAATTTTTTGGAGGAACTGTCAACCTAAAATATGCAGTAGTAACCGGTGCTGGAGATGATTCTTTTGACTGGACAGATGGCTGGGTAGGAAACGGGCAATTCTGGATAGCTCAACAAACTTCTGTTGCTGGAGACAAGGGTATCGAAGCAGATAATTTTTCTGATAATCCAGGGGCTACACCTTTCTCTAACCCAACTTTATCCAACATTACTCTAATTGGTGCAGAAGATGGTGATGGCGAAAATAAAGGAATAGAGTTTAGAGCAGGTACCAAGGTATCTATATATAACACAATTATCAAAGCTTTCCCAGGAAAAGGAATTGAGGTTGATGATGACCAAACTTTAATGAACTTGAACAATAATGAAATAATTGTAAGAAATTCTATTATAGATAATGTAAATTCTTTTGATTTAGATCACGAAGATATTGCCACAGTTGATTTAGCAGATTTTTCATTATTTAATAATTTTACTCTTGATGGTTCAGGAAGTCCTTTTAATAATATAGGAACTACAATCCCAAGTGAATTCGGAATTAATGGTTTTACAGGAACTTACGGATATACTGTGGCAGAAGATGGAGTAGATAACTTTGATCCTTCTACATTAGGTACATTCTTCACCGCTGCTAATTATGTAGGAGCTTTACAGGAGGGCGATACCTGGACTGCTGGTTGGACTCGTCTGTAAGAAAAACAGGTGTATTACTACTTTTTATAAAACTCCTTGATAATGACTATCAAGGAGTTTCCTATATAATACGATTTATAACTAAAAATTTCGCATATTCATCGTTTCTTTTTCCTTTCTACTTCGTTTAAAAAATAAACCGTAGCTATAGCTATGCTTGATTTTTTTGCCTTGCATAAAGAAAAAATAATTCAATGAATTTATACGAATTTTTTAATCACAAATCGTATAAGAGCTTGTTTAAAAACCTTACTTCCTGAAAACAAATATTTTAAGAACCGTGAGCTTACTTCAAATAATTAAAACATCTCGATATTTTCATCATTTGAAGTGTCCTCAGAATCTCAAACTATTGATTTTCAATTTGTATTCTTTTTAAACATACTCTAAGCATAGCACTTGCAGCTTATAGAAAGCTAGCTAACAATTTTTATTCTTTGAATTTAGAGAAATAAGTTCGTTCCATAAAAAATGTATTTCAGAATAAATACTATTATTTATTCTGAAAAAAATTACATTCTCTTAATCTAAGTATAATACTATGTTAAAACACAATATAATAGAACTGCATTTATTTGTAATCGAGTTTTTAATCAAAAATTAGAGTAGCCAAATCCATTCGCTTCCTTATCGAACACAAGTTAGCAAATAGATATAAAAAAACGTGTTCGTAGAAGGCTGGAAATTCATTTGTATCCAACAAACAATGATGTTTTTCTTCAGCCTTCTCTTTTTTTAGCAAATAATACCATTTCAATTTACTAGAACAACCTTCAGGATAAGCCCACAAAATACGCAATGCAAGAAAGTTTAGCAGATCCAGTATTTAAAAAATGAAAACATAAAGAGAGAGATCCAATTTTCTTACTTCTTAGAAATGTTCAAATAAAAAGCAGTAATTTCTTGTTTAGACAAAAAAGAAAATTAAGATATCGTCATACCTGCGGCTTCTTTTTATTTTGGAACTATAAACAAAAAAAGAGTGAGTTTTAATAGGTAATTTTACATCAGAAAGGGCATTGGTTTATAAAACTGAGGTTACTACGCTAAAAACTCTAAAAAACTAATTCTTTCCTTAGCATAAGAATATCTAGCTGTTAAGACAATTAATAATAATCTAGCTGATTTAACCATATCCTAATATTTTGATAATATTTTCTAAAACTACCAAAATCCGAATTTTAATGTACTACTGATACTAAAACATCCTTCTTTCATAAGTTAAAAAAACGTTAACTACAAGGTAACCGCATAGTATCCAGAGCATCACAATTACAAAAACCGTCTTAGAAAAATGATCACTACATAGTAAAATTCTACTTTTTTAATACATGGGTAAAATTACAATCCCTTAAACTAAGCATAATGCTGGGGTAAGATGTTTTACTGTAAAACCGTATTTATTTGTATCAGATATTATGACTACAAAATGAAAAAACTTTTTACAGTTATTGCCCTGTTTTATCTTGGATTAAATTTTGCACAAGAAACTGGCTCCATTGCCGGAACAGTAGTAGACAAGGAAAACAACAACCAACCATTACCCTTTGCCAACATTCTTATCGTGGGTACCTCCACGGGAACATCAACAGACTTTGATGGAAAATATGAAATCCCCAACGTTGCCCCGGGAACTTACACATTAGAACTTAGTTTTACAGGCTATGAAACACTTCGTATAGCAGAAATTATTGTAGAGCCGGATAAAGTAACAGTTATTGACACAGCACTTGGTGCTACTGCTGCCGCATTAGAAGAGGTAATAATCAAAGTACAAACGAATAGAGAAAGAGAAGAAGCGCTTTTATTAGAACAGAAGAATGCAGTTCAAATTAAGGAAAGCATAGGAGCTGAACAGTTAACAAGGCTTGGAGTTTCAAATGCTTCGGCTGCAACAACAAAAATATCCGGTGTTTCTAAAACAGAAGGATCCGGTGATATCTATGTACGTGGTCTGGGGGATCGTTATTTAAGTACAACTCTTAATGGATTACCAATACCATCAGATAACATAGATAAAAAAAATATTAATTTAGAGCTATTCCCATCAAGGTTTATAGGAAATGTTTCGATAAGCAAAACCTTTTCTCCTACGAATTCGGCTGATCTTGCTTCCGGAAATATTGATATTGTCTCTAAAATAGTTACGAAAACAAAAGACATTGGTGTAAGTGTTAGCAGTGGTGTAAACTCTAATGTTGGTGATAACGATATTTTTAACAACTTTAAAACCACCGCGAATAACGAAGCTATTTCTTTAGGAATTTATAGTCGTGCGTTCAATGCTGGTAATCTTGTCAATGCTTTGACAGAACAATCCTGGAATCCAACAGAAATTTCTACTCCCATCAATTATGGATTTGGTTTTAATATCGGATGGACATTAGGTGAGCAAAGAAATTTCAAAATTTATTTTAGTGGTGGTCAATCTATCGACCACGAATACAGAGCAGGTTTATTCAGAGAATATGATCAGGGAAATCTTCGGGATTTTGTACCTTCTAATGATCTAAGACGCTGGTTGCGAACTGTTAATTCAACTG
Organism: Aquimarina sp. RZ0; assembly: GCF_008370685.1. GTDB lineage: Bacteria > Bacteroidota > Bacteroidia > Flavobacteriales > Flavobacteriaceae > Aquimarina. The sequence goes on along the minus strand of NZ_VTZU01000046.1, from coordinate 12,222 downwards.
CGATGTTACATAGCCAGTACAAAATTAACAGTAGTAATAAATTATCTTTCAACACTTTTGCTATTCACAAAGTTTTTGAAGAGACTCTGGAAGCTGGACGAGAAGGTACAACAGAAATCTTTGAAGAATTAGACAATATTGAAGAAGGCTCTCAGTTCATCAGAGATCAAAATATAAAAAACACACTTTTATCAGTCACACAGCTTATCGGAGAGCATACTATTTCTGAAAAGAACACATTAGAATGGGCTGCAGGGTTTAATTACCTGATTGCTAACGAACCGAATAGAATTCGTAATGAGGTAAACATTCTTAACGATGATCCTAACACACCTGAGAACGAGGATGGTATTGTCGAACTTGGTTTTACAGGTGGTTTTCAACAAAGAAAATCCGTACAAGAAATTACAGATCAAGAAATTAATGCAAGAATTTCTGACCAATGGATTCTTAAACAAAATACAGACGAAGAAAATATTTTTGTCTTACATATTGGAGGAGATTTCAGAAATAAAACCAGAGATTTTTTATCTCAATTTTTTGGTGTCGAAGAAGGAAATACTGCTGATATCAATCCAACCTCTATAGATGCAATAGATGACATCTTCACACAAGAAAATTTTAATAATGGATTGCTACAGCTCAATACGCAACCATTAGATGTCTATGATGCTGAACTTCTTTCTTATTCAGGTCATGCTAATTTTACTGGAAAATTTAACCAACTTACGGCTCAGGTTGGTCTTCGTTATCAAAAAGATCAAATTGATGTCAAATTCGATGTTGGAAATTTTGTTAACACTCAAACTGGACAGGCAAGAATAGGTGCCTCAAACAAGGAGTACGATAACATATATCCATATGTTAACTTAAAATATGAGGTAAATAACAAGTTAGCATTTCGACTTTCTGGAAGCGTAGGTCAAACGTTACCAGAGTTCAAAGAGATTGCTCCTTTCCAATACGTTTCTCAGGTCGGACAAGTATTTCAAGGGAACCCTAACGTAGAAAGATCTCAAAATTACAATATAGATTTTAAGTTAGAGTTTTTTCCAGAAAATGATGAATTACTATCCTTTAGTACTTTTTACAAAAGAATAGAAGATCCTATAAATCGTGGTCTACAGAGAGGAGGAGAAGGTGTTTTCTCATATTTTAATACAGGTGATCGAGCTCGTATTCTAGGGTTTGAACTCGAAGGAAGAGTATATCTTATAGAAAAACGGGAATCACATGCTAACCTCAGACTTAGTGGTAATATTTCTTATCTGGATCATGTACAAGATTTAAAAGACGTTTTTAGAGCCGATGGAACTCTTGAGCAAACTTTTAAATATGGCGATAGAACTGAAATTGGACTAGAAGGAGCATCTGATTGGATTACTAACCTATCATTAACTTTTAACTCAGGTGATAAGTCTCCATACGAACTTACGCTCGCAGGGAATTATGCATCAGATAAAATCTTTGCATTAGGAGCTCCCCGAAACCAACAACAACCGGATGTTTTTTTTAATGGTGAAATTATAGAGCGAGGTTTTGTGGCATTAGACTTTATTGTTAATAAAGAAATAAACAACCACTGGAACATAGGGCTGACAGCAAAAAACTTATTAAATCCAACTATTGAGAGAACACAATTTATTCAAGAAGTGGTAAGTGGAAATCAATTTGATAGCGCCATATTATCGTATTCTACCGGGATAGAAACCTCTTTGAGTATTAATTATAAATTTTAAAACTTTTTTAATTAAATATAAACAATGATGAAAACTTTAAGTAAATTATTAAGCTTTGTATTTGTTACAGGATTACTTTTTATATCCTGCGGCGATGATGACGATATCATAATTGGCCCTGGCACAGGTAATGAAACGGAGCTTTCTGGTATTATTAATGAAGACCGTACATTAGACGCTAGTATTCAATATAAAATTACGGGAGCTGTAAATGTTGCATCAGGAGTTACCCTTACCATACCTGCAGGTACCGAAATCGTATCAGAAGTTGGTGTAGATAATTATATTGCAGTACTAAAAGGGGGTGATATTGATATTCAAGGGACAGCTACTAATCCGGTAATTATGCGTTCCAACGGTCAGGCAGGATCTTGGGGTGGATTACTTATTTGTGGTGATGCTACTACTACAGAAGGGACTGATGCAAGCGCAGAAGTAGGTGGTCTTATCTATGGAGGGACTAATGACACTGACAGTTCTGGTAATATTGATTATTTAATCATCAGAGATGCTGGTGCACAAATCATTGCAAGCTCGCAATTCAATGGTCTTACGCTGTATGCCGTAGGCTCTGGAACTACGATCGATAATGTTGGTATCATCAATGGTACAGACGATGGTATTGAGTTTTTTGGTGGAACCGTGTCTGTTACTAATATATATCTCGAAAATAACGAGGATGATGCCGTAGATTGGACCGAAGGCTGGAGCGGAACCCTGACAAACGGATATGTAATCAATACAATCTCAAATTTCTCTACTGCTATCGAAGCAGATGGTGTTAATAACAATCCAACTCTTGTCAATTTTACTGCAATCTCATCAACAGGTGGTAAAGCTATTCAAATTAAGAATAATTCGGGAACGACTATTAATGGTTTAACATTAACTGGTTTTTCTGAATCTATTGACTTTGCTGATGGTGCTCCTGCTTCTAATCTACAAATTGATGGTGCAGATTCGAACATAGCTGATGACGCCGTATTTAGTACTTCTTCAACAAACGCTAGTATGTTTGCCTGGATAATAAATGCAGGAAGTGGTTCTGATACTAAACTTCCAGCAAACATTTCTAGTGACCTTACTCTTGACGCTTCTATTGAATATGAGGTAAGCGGACCCGTTTTAGTCAGTAATAATGCTACTTTAACTATTCCTGCTGGCACTAAAATTGTATCTGAATCAGGAACCGCAAATTATATAGCCGTATTAAAAGGGGCATCTATCAACATAGAAGGAACTATGGATAATCCTGTTGTAATGGAATCAAACGATGGTGAAGCCTGGGGCGGATTACTTATTTGTGGTAATGCTACCACTACTGAAGGTGTTGATGCTATCGCAGAAGTAGGTGGTCTTATTTATGGAGGAAACAATGATGCAGATAATTCTGGCACCATCAACTACCTAATTCTAAAAAATACCGGAGCTCAAATTAATGCAGATTCACAGTTTAACGGTTTAACACTGTATGCTGTAGGTAATGAAACAACGATTACCAACGTCGCAGTTATCGGAGGCTCTGATGATGGTGTTGAATTTTTTGGAGGGACTGTAAATGTAACTAATTTTTATGCTGAGAATCTTGAGGATGATGCTGTAGATTGGACTGAAGGTTGGAATGGAACACTTTCTAATGCGTATGTAAACATTACAATATCAGATTTTTCTACTGCTATCGAAGCAGATGGAGTAAATGGTAATCCAACATTAAAAAATTTCACAGCAGTATCAACTACTGGAGGGACTGGAATTCAGATTAAAAATAATTCCGGAGCTACTATTGATGGGCTTACTTTAACAGGTTTCAATACTCAATTTGATTTCAGAGATAGTGCTCCTGCTTCTAATTTACAAATAGATGGTGCTGATGCTTTAGAGACTACAACATATAGTACTTCTACAGCGGTAGCAGCTGATTTTTCCTGGGCAACTTCTCTATAAAAACTAATCAGATATAAAATCTTAACAATAAAAAAGACCGTCTCATTTTTTGAGGCGGTTTTCTAATTTTAGTTAACAAATAATTTACTCCTCTCTTAGGACAATAACAAAGAGCATCTTAATAAAGGATCATTGTTCACTTATTCCCAGTATACTTCCTAAAATACTCAAATAAAAAGCCATGATTTTAGTAGGTAATTTCATTTGAGAAATGTACTGGATAAAAAGGAGAAAATTATAATCAACGTTCAATAGTTATAGGAATACATAGTATTTCGTAATCATTTATTAAAGATAATTTTTCCTTTCAGGGTTGTAATAGCAGTAATTTTATTATAAGTAAACTTAAAACTTATTTATGATGAAAAAAATCATTTTTTTATTAGCAACTATTTTAGCCATATCGTGTACTAAAAATGACGATTCCACAGATCTACAACTAGAAACAAAGCAGATAACCCATAATCCAGATCAAGACAAAGATTCATGCCCAGGAATTCTAAATGGTTTTTTTCAAGAGTGCGGATTTGATCGCCACGGTGACCCTATTGAATATAATGTTTGGTTAACTGGTGTTGGTTCTCTAAACGGAGCTACAAGATGGGAAATTACTACTAGTGAAATAGAAATAGTTAGCACAAGTAAATATTCCTGTAAGGTTAGGCTCAGGGATCCAGAAGGTCAAGTAAATCATTATAATACTATTGGCACCGTAGATGCATATTATAATGGATGCGTAAAATCAGCACCTATTAACATTACGAATTGTAGAGATTATAGCTATTCTGACTAATTAATAATATCTTATCCTAAATTCTTTGATTCGACTACTAGTCACAATAATCAAACTTAAATTTGAATAGTTAAATAGTATAAAAAACACCTTCGGTTGAGGGTGTTTTTGCACTGTTATTCTTTAATGCAAAAACTAAAAAAGCGAGATGATAACACCTCGCTTTTTACTTCTACGATTAACAAACTCAACTACACTATCATCTATGTATTGCATTGGATGAAGCTGTAGGTAACTCTTTTATAAAACTAATAATAGATTGTAGGCTTATTCTAAAAAATTTCTTTGAAAATATCATAACACGTTTTTTTTATATATAACGCTTCAGGATAGGTATAACCCTACCCCTGGTATGCTTTTAAAGTAAAAAAATAACGGTTTAATCGTTATAAACACATCAAAGAGGAGTAAACTAATTTTGAGTAGTAATAGTAATCCAATTGTTGTTTAAATTATAGTACCAGTTCTCAGATCGTATAAGATACAAATAGTAGTATCTCAGGATGAGCAATAAAAAAGCGAGATGGATAACATCTCGCTTATATAGGTGTTTATTTTATCTAGCTATATTATCTATGAATTGCATAAGCACAAGAAGCTGGAAGCTCTTTTATAAAGTGTAAAAAAGATAATAACTTAAAGCCGAATATATTTCTATTAGTTTTCATATTTGTGATTTTTAGTATGTCTTATATACTAATTACAATTGCCGTGCCAAACTTAATAAACTACTGAAAAAGCAATCTTTAAAGGGGCTCCCGTACTTCTTCTAGACTTTGACTTCCTTCCAATTTCCTTTTCTAAACCAGATGATGCCAATCGCAGCAATTAAAACCTCCGCTAAGGTAATTGCCACAAATACGCCCATGGCACCCCAATCAAATACGATGGCTGCTAAATACGCAAAAGGAAGCTGGAAAATCCAAAAACAAAAAAAGTTAATAACTGTAGGAGTCTTGGTATCCCCTGCTCCGTTAAAAGATTGTATAATTACCATCCCGTAAGCATAAAACACATATCCTGCAGCAATTACCCGTAAGCTTAGCGCTCCGTAAGTTACAACTTCTGGTTCATCACTAAAAACCTTAATAATTACTTCTGCAAAAATCAGATAAAGTACCGAGACTACTAGCATAAAATAAGCATTGTACTTTCCCGTTTTCCATACGGATTGCTCTGCCCGATCGGGTTTGCCTGCTCCCAGATTTTGACCTACCAATGTAGCTGCAGCATTACTCATGCCCCAGGAAGGCATTAGCGTAAACATCAATACCCGGATTGCAATTGTATATCCTGCTAATACTTCACTCCCAAACTCTGCCATAATACGCATTAAGAATACCCAGCTAGAAGTACCTATAATGAACTGACCGATTCCTCCCAGAGATACCTTGATTAAATTGATCATAACAGCGACTCGCAAAGTAATATCCTTTAACGCAATTTTTATTTTACTCCAGCCATAAAAGAGAATGACCAGTTGTAAAATAACGGCAGTTCCTCTACCAATAGTAGTAGCTATTGCCGCTCCTTGTACTCCAAAGGCGGGAATTGGACCAAAGCCAAAAATAAATAGAGGGTCTAGTATAATATTTAGGACATTTGAGACAATCAATACCTTCATTGCGACAGAAGCATCGCCAGCTCCACGAAAAATAGCATTAATCAAAAATAATAACATGATTGTCATATTACCTCCCAGTAATACTTGAGTATATCTATATCCATCTGCGATCAAATCAGGCGCCGCTCCCATAAGTGTAAGAATTTCTTTAGGAAAAAAAAATCCGAGAGCACTAATAATCATGGCTATAGAAATTCCTAAAAATATAGCTTGTACCGCTGCTTGGGATGCTCCATTAATATCTTTTTCGCCCACTCTACGCGCAACAATTGCTGTGACTCCCATACTGAGCCCAATTGCAATTGCATAAATTAAGGTAAGCACTGATTCTGTTAAGCCTACTGTAGCAATTGCATTGGATCCGAGACTAGAAACGAAATAAGCATCTGCCAATGCAAAAATAGACTCCATCATCATTTCCAGAATCATTGGGATTGAAAGCATAAAAATAGCTTTGCGTATACTACCAGAAGTGAAATCCTGTTCTTTGCCAGTAACGGCTATTTTAAAATATGAAAATAGTTTGGTAAGTGTAAGGTTATTTTGTGTCATGGTTGTAAAGAATTATGTATTGAAAAAAATGAAATAACCGTGTTTGTCTAAAAAAAGCCTTTATTAGACATTAAATACCGACTCCGATATTTCTGAGAAAAGTTTTATAATTCTTTATAACTTCATAATGCAACAAATATCAACTTTTTTTTTTGAATTACAAAACGATCAATTACACGGATAAGGGCAATGGTAAAACCATATTTTTTTTCAAAAAACTAATTTTCACTGAGATTTAACATATAAAACAAGTGTCCCTTAACTCAATTATTAATTAAATATTGTATTTTTATCATCCCAAATGAATAACTTTATGAAAAAAATCTACTTATCACTATTGTTTATAGGTGTCTTCGGACTATTGCATCCTTCTGAAGTAAAGGGGCAATCAGACATCAAAGATCCTATCGAAGGAATCGATATTTATCCTAATCCTGTAAAAGGAACGAAACTTTATATCACCTCTATTTCTGGAAAATCTAAGACAGTAACTGTTTTTAATGTATTAGGAGAAAAAATTATGTTTAAAGTAATGACTACAACAGAACTCGACATTTCCTCCTTACTCTCTGGGGTATATATATTACGTGTTAAAATAGGAGAAGAAACATTCACAAAAAAAGTAATTATTAATTAGAAATACTTTTCTTCAGCGTTTTTCCTTTTATTTAATGTATTAGAAAGCATATAGCTATTTATATTTTTCGATATCACCAGCCATTATAATATAGATTACACTTACTAAAAAAGAACGTGTTTTTTATACCTTTGCTTATATAAAATTGATCGGATCGAAAATCTATGCTTTCAGAAACTATTTTTACCATTAAAAATGAACAGGATTTTGAAAATTTTGCAATACAGGTATTTGAACATCAATACATAAACAATTCTTTCTATCAACGTTTCTGTAATCTTCTGGGAGTTACCAAAACTTCTATAAAAAATACTGATAGCATTCCATACTTACCTATCTCATTTTTTAAACAAAACAAAATAACTAGTTCTCCTGTCAGTATCCAACAAGTTTTTACCAGTAGTGGCACCACAGGAAGTATCCCCAGCAAACACTATATAACTGATCTCCATATCTATGAAAAAAGTTTTAGAGATGGATTTCGTTTTTTTTATGGTAATATAACCGAATACACCATATTAGCTTTATTACCTTCTTATTTAGAAAGAGAAGGTTCTTCTTTAATATATATGACTGAAACACTCATTAAAGAAAGTAAACAACCCAAAAGTGGTTTCTATCTCAATGAAATAGAAATATTAATAGATACCTTACAACAGCTACTCAAAGAACGCAAGAAAGTATTACTCATCGGAGTCTCCTTTGCATTATTAAATATAGTAGAAAACTATAAAATTAAACTGAACGATAACGTAATTGTTATGGAAACAGGAGGCATGAAAGGAAGAAGAAAAGAAATGATTCGTTCAGAATTACATCAAATTCTAAAAAACGGATTTGGAGTTTCACAAATCCACAGCGAATATGGAATGACAGAATTACTCTCACAAGCATATTCTAAAGGAAATGGCCTTTTCTACTGTCCTCCCTGGATGAAAGTTTCTATACGAGATCCAGAAGACGCATTAACAACACTACCAAAAAGTAAGACTGGAGGAATTAATATTATAGATCTTGCTAATATAAATTCTTGTTCTTTTATAGCTACGCAGGATTTAGGCAAACTACACAAGGATGATAGTTTTGAAATTCTCGGTAGATTTGATCATAGTGATATAAGAGGGTGTAATTTGATGGCATTATAAGCTATGTAATCTACCAAATAAATAACGTACTCATTAATTAATAATTAGTTATTATCGCTTAATACCTAACACATCGCCTTTGTTAGAAACATCTTTTTATTACACCAATGTTGTAATGTTTATCTTTTTTTACGACCTAATACTCAAGAGCATAATAAATTTCGCTATCATCAAGGATAGCATATATAAAGTTTTTTCAATAATTGATTGGTTAGTTTAGCAAGACCTGTTTGGAATTTATTCTCAACAGGTCTTGTTTTTTATGCAACTTTTACGCTCAAAAATAACATCTAGAAAAAGATAGGTTTTATAACAAATCATTAAAATCATATAATTATGTTAATACTGCAATGTTTACCTTTTTTTATGACCTAATACTCAAAGAAACAATAAAAATAAGTCTTTTAAAAATAGACATATAACGATAAGTTTTTTTCAATAATTGATTGGTTAGTTTAGCAAGACCTGTTAGAATTTATTCTCAACAGGTCTTGTTTTTTATGCAACTTTTACACTCAAAAACAGTATCTAGAAAAGAAAGGATTTATAACAAATTATTAAAATCATATAATTATGTTAATACTGTAATGCTTACCTTTTTTTTTCGACCCAATACTCAAAGAAATAATAAAAATAAGTCTTTTAAAAATAGACATATAACGATAAGTTTTTTTCAATAATTGATTGGTTAGTTAGCAAGACCTGTTAGAATTTATTCTCAACAGGTCTTGTTTTTTATGCAACTTTTACGCTCAAAAACAGTATCTAGAAAAGAAAGGATTTATAACAAATTATTAAAACCATATAATTATGTTAATACTGTAATGCTTACCTTTTTTTTCGACCTAATACTCAAAGAAATAATAAAAATAAGTCTTTTAAAAATAGACATATAACGATAAGTTTTTTTCAATAATTGATTGGTTAGTTAGCAAGACCTGTTAGAATTTATTCTCAACAGGTCTTGTTTTTTTGTCAACTTTTACGCTCAAAAACAGTATCTAGAAAAGAAAGGATTTATAACAAATTATTAAAATCATATAATTATGTTAATACTGTAATGTTTACCTTTTTTTACGACCTAATACCCAAAGAAATAATAAAAATAAGTCTCTTAAAAATAGACATGTAACGATAAGTTTTTTTCAATAATTGATTGGTTAGTTGCAAGACCTGTTAGAATTTATTCTCAACAGGTCCTGTTTTTTATGCAACTTTTACGCTCAAAAACAGTATCTAGAAAAGAAAGGATTTATAACAAATCATTAAAATCATATAATTATGTTAATCCTGTAATGTTTACCTTTTTTTTACGACCTAATACCCAAAGAAATAATAAAAATAAGTCTCTTAAAAAAATAGACATATAACGATAAGTTTTTTTCAATAATTGATTGGTTAGTTAGCAAGACCTGTTAGAATTTATTCTCAACAGGTCTTGTTTTTTTGTCAACTTTTATTCTCAAAACAGCCTCCATAAAAAGATAATTGATCCATATTAAGTAAATTATTTTGAACTTCTTGTATTCACGATACCAACATTTTTTTTACTAAATTTCCATCTTCTATTTCTTCTTTGTAATAACTTGCAAGAATGTAATATCTTATGTTTTTTTACGACTGAAATTGAGCACTAATAAAATGATTAGAATAAATGAAAAAGTTGTTAATTATATTATTTTTTGGACTAACAAGTGTATTAACAGCACAAAAAATAGACTATAATACCAATAAAGGTTTTATCGCAGAAGGGTATGATGTGATTTCTTATTTTGACAATGAAGCTATCAAAGGAAAAAGCATGTATGTTGCCACTCATGACAATGTAAAGTATAAATTTGCAACAAAAGAAAATCTGAATAAATTTAAATCCAATCCTGAAAAATTCATCCCGCAATATGGAGGATATTGTGCATATGCGCTAGGAGTTAATGGAGAAAAAGTAAGTATTAATCCAAAGACTTATGAAATAAGAGATGGTAAATTATACTTATTTTACAACTCCTGGGGAGTAAACACATTGACTAAATGGGTAGAAGAAGGTGCAGAAACACTAAAAAGCAAAGCTGATATAAATTGGCAAAAAGTAAAAACAAAAATATAATAGAGCACGAGCTGTACTCATTATATAATACCAGTTATCATTTGAATTTACTGGAATAAAATGCCTTTTTTTCGCCTTAGTTTCAGAATGAAAACAAACCGTAGCTCTGCTATACTTGATGTTTCTTATTCGCTAAAATATAAAAAAATATAATTTTCTTTTTTCAAAAAATTCATAATTCAAAACAAAACAAAATAAATTCATAAATATTAGTATTTATAGTATTTTACAGAGGTTTTAGATTTCTCTATTTTTGAGTAAACTAATCGTTTTTTGTACTTTTTTGCTTATTATTGTGCCGTAATTGTACTCTTGAAATCAAAAAGCACAAAAACGAATATTATGAATGTAACCTTACGAAAGCAGACATTAAAAGATGGGAGACAAAGTTTATTTTTAGATTATTACTTACCTAAAGCCAAACAGACGCGTAAAAAAGAAGCCTTAAAATTATACCTTTACCCTAATCCCAAATCAAAATCAGAAAAAGAGCATAATAAAAAGATTTCTTTGCTGGCCGAAAGCATTCGTTCCAAACGCTTATTACAACTCCAGCACGAAGATCATGATTTTTCTCATCTCATAAAAGATAAAGATACGAGTTCCGAACGAAGTTTTATAGCTTTTTTAGAGAGCTTACTAACAAGAAGATTAACCAAAAAGGAGCTCATGGGGTATGGAACGGCACCTTAAAATATCTAATAGCCTATACTGGCAATCAGCAAATCAGAATCAAGGATATTGATAAAGAATGGGTAGAAAGTTTTAAAGAATTTCTTCAATCTGCAAAAATTTCTGATCATGGTAATGCACTATCAACAAATACAGCTCACATTTATTTTAGTAAATTCAGATCTGCTTTAAAAAGAGCCTATAAGGATAAACTAATCGATCATAATCCCTGTGATAATATAGAGCATATCCAACAGGAAGAAACAGAGCGAGAATTTCTGACTCTTGAAGAATTAAAAAAAGCTTCCCAAACCTCCTGTTCCTATCCTATTCTGAAAAAAGCATTTATTTTTAGCTGCCTGACTGGCTTACGAAAATCGGATATCTTAAAAATGAAATGGAAAGAACTTCAACATTCTAATGAGCAGGGATGGTATTTACAATTTACACAAAAGAAAACTAAAGGAGTGGAAACCCTGCCTATTTCTGATCAAGCCAGAGAATTGTTAGGAACAAAAGGCGAAGCTGAAACTCCTATTTTTGATGGATTAAAGTATAATGGAGGAACCTCTATCAAAATACAACGATGGATGTTACAGGCAGGAATTACTAAACAAATAACTTTTCATTGTGCCAGACATACTTTTGCTACTCTTCAATTGACTATGGATACAGACATTTATACGGTTTCTAAATTACTCGGGCATAAAAACCTGAAAACAACTCAGGTTTATGCGAAGATTATTGACAAAAAGAAAGTAGAGGCAGTTAATAGAATTCCTGATTTAAGCTTATAAAAATCTGGTTACTTGCTTTAAATTCTCAACTTTAAAAGTTGAGAAGAATTATAAATTACTCAATTTCAATAGGAGTGCATTTTAGTTGTCAGTAAATGCCATATTCATATACTAATTTTCATGGGAAAAAGCATTTTTTCCGTGCAGTGGAAACTAAAACCGGTGCTCAGCGATATTATGTAACAACTTCTCAGGAGTATACTAATTTAATAAAT
>NZ_VTZU01000045.1 GCF_008370685.1 Aquimarina sp. RZ0 | reverse complement strand
TTATATATTAAATTTGGGGATCGGATAGCACTCGATTTAGCGACCAAGCCCCAGGAGGGCTCTGGAAGCTAGCTTCCAGAGCCCTCCTGGGGCTTAACCCTGAGACAGGGTTATAATTACACTTCCATCCGAAGTAGCTTACTGAACTTATAAGTTTGTACAACAATTTTAGTCAGCCGATAGATGATTGTTATTTGTTATCTTATTGTTATCAGGGTTTCAATTAAATATTACAGTTTCCATTAAGTCTTTATAATTAATTTTATCAAAAGCTTCTTTGCCTAATCTAAAGGTCTTTGGCTTCGATATTTTGATCAATTCGAACATCTCGGAGTATTTAGGGTATTGTGTTTTGAGTGTTTCAAAAATACTTTTCCTTGCTGGCATATAATAAAATGCATTATTTCCATTTTGACAACTCTTTACCATATGCTCAGTTGATGATATCAAATTAACTAATGCTATCGCTAGTTCTCTTTTTTTAGTTGATTTTCCAACATTCGCATTTATTACTGCGGCATCCATGAAGAATAAATCCACATTAGAGTCAATATATGATGGAATAAGCTTCATGGAAATGTTCTCCAGGTTTGTTTGTTCCATTTGAAACATATTTTCTGTGAAACCAACATAACATCTTCCTGATCCATTACTAAACCACTCAGCTCTTTTTGGTAACCAATCTCTAGACTTTTCACCTCCCATATCTACCAGTTTTTTAACATTGCTTAGCGATTCTTTGTCTAAAGAGTATGGTAGTGCTAGTTTAGGATTCGCTGAATAAACACCTGTTTTGTCCATAAACGCTTCAATATAGAAACAGATGTTTGATGTTCCGCTTGATAGATCTATTAGTAGCCCTGTTTCATTTGGTGGTTTTTCACTATCATAATTTGCTTTGCCTATTATTTTGTATAAGTCTTCAAGCGTATTACAATCTCTAATCTCTTTATCTTCATTCCGGTAGTATAAAATATTGGCACAACCAAACTGAGGAATTCCAAAGCACTGACCGTCATAAAAACAGCCTTCCAGAGAGTGAGGAAGTAAATCACTTTTATTCTCAATATGTTTCTCTCCAATCGGTAATATCCATTTTTTTTCTGCAAAAGAGCTTATATATAATGCATCCATCACAAATACATCTACTTTGGTCGGAGGGGCTTCTTTGTATGAATTATATTTAACAAAATTTAATTTAACATTTGGATGCTTTGCTTTCCATAAACTAGTAAGTATTGATTTGGATTTGTTCTCATATTCTTCAAATAAATATGGATATAGAGCAACGTTAATTTCAGGTATTTCATCAGTTTTGATAATATCAGATGATTTACTCACATTTTTCATTGTGCTACATCCAATAAACCATAATGTAATAAGCGTTAATTTAAGTAATCTAAATGGCATAAATATATATTTAATTAGTTAGTCATTTTGCCTGATTGCCGATAACGGATTTGTATGGTATATGCCAAAGCATTTGCACTCTAGTTTTTGTTATCATTTATTTGAACAAAATACCCCATACTCAGGGTTAAACTGAATATGGGGTATTCTTATATTTTTTTACGTTGCTTCTAAATTACTAAAAAAACTAAAATAATAGAGTTTATTTCCCCGATTAATTATTGATATGCAGAATAATCTTGATTTATTAAACTTTTTATTTTACCATTTTCTCTATACCTGAAAAAAATATATAAGTCCCGTAAATCCAAAAAACAAAATAGGTGGCATGAATATTTACATCTAATGTTTGCTCCGTCTTATGAAAAAGATAGAAACAGCAATACAAGGAATAACGCTCCAGAAAAGTAAATGTGGTTTTTTAAATAATTTTAGTAGCATTTTTTTATTGAATTTTTAGTAAAAATTCACTTTAGTCTCTAACAAATCTATTAATTCTTTTTGATAATACTTGAATCTATCGCATCTTGTACAGAATCTAGTATTTTTAGTCTTTGATCTTATGGCAATGAAAAAATCCAATTTACTTTGTTTTCTTCCTTTTTCTTTCGTTTTTCGATCTTATCCATAATTGTCTTTCTATGCCCTGAGCCAATAAAAAGAAGGGCTTGTTTATATGTATGTTTCTCGCTATAGTTGTATATGGTATTCAATATTTCGTTTTCACGTTTTCTAATTACTTCTTTTTCTAGTTTAGCGATATTATAAAGTTTCTCATTATTAATTTTCTTCAATAATTTTTCTTTTAAAATATCCATTCCCTCAAAAATTTCAGTGTTCTTATCGCTATTTAAAAAAGCGAAACCGCCTGATCTAATAAAAGATGATTGTTTTTCTAATAAATATCTTAATTCATTTGACTCTTGAAATATAGAACTATAAAGCAATTCACTGAACATATGATCCAAATTATCATAGTAATGATCTGGCAAATCGTAAGTGTCAACTGGAAAGTTTTTTATGTTATTACTTTTTAAGTACTTTTTTATCGCAGTTGTTTCTAATGTAATTAGAGTCTTTGCATTATAGGCTTCATCAAAATTAGCAAGAGAGAGTTCTTCAAATATTATTTCAGGACTTATTATCTCTATAATTTCATACAATGTATCTGGATTACATTCTCCATTCTGTTTATGCATTGTAAAAACCAGATTTAGATTACCCATGGTAGTTGTTTAATTGGCTAACGCAACTAATGGAATATTTTTATTCCATTAGTTGCTAGTAGTTATTAAGCTTATGTTTATTGTTTATTCTGCGATCCGCCATAAACAAAATACGATCAGATTTTTCAAACGGAATATCCAGTCTCTTACAAACATCCTGAAGGTCTTTTAAATATTTTAGATATAGATCCACTTGAAATTTAATATTCTTATCAGAATTATAAGTACTTAATTTTAAAGTTTCTTTTGGGTAAATAATACGAAACACACGCTGATCAATTATTTGAAATAGATTTGGATTTCTAAACCTTAGAATAGTTGATGCCATTGGCAACCCTACCCCTTTCGTTTTTAATAGCCCGGTTAGAATATCACTTACTTTTTCTTTATTAGGTTTCGTTTCATTTGGATTGATTGCATTAATTTTCGAAATGAGATCGTTGGAAAATAAAGCATATCTATTTACTTTCCATAAGACAATTTCATTTAGAATTTTTTGATCAAAATCTTCTTTGAGATCATCAAGCTTATTGGTGAGCTTTTTTTGATACTCAAATTCAAAGTCTTCTGAGCTTATTCTAAAATCTCCATTATATATACTCTTATGCATCGGTTCATTAGCTTATTATTTATAACAAATCACCCCATAGCTGAAAAAAAAAATCAGTTATAGGGTGACGACGACTAATTTAGTCTCTCTAAAGTACTAAAAAACTTTTAACTAACTATTTTTTCCCTGTTTTTTTATCCACTGTTGAGAAGTATGCTTGCCTGAAAACACAGTTCAAAAAGTCTTATAAAGAATGCTATTGATATCCAGTATGAGGGGAAAATACAGCTACATTTTGATAAAATAAGCACTAGTAGCCCTTAATATTTATATCTTTAACCAAGTACTAATAAATAGAATCATTAGGTTTTACAATAGATACATATTACAAAGTATTGAACGTTAAACAAACATACCTTAAAGGAAAATCAGTTTTTATTGTGTCTCTGGTTGTAATCGTAATTACAATGCTGACGGTTTATCTTACTGGAATAAATTATAGTCGGAGTTTGACTTCTAATTTCTACATTTCGTTATCAATTATAGCTACTGCCCTATTTTTGTTTATGGTCTATGGACTTTATAAAGGAATTGGATTAATAGACAACTTCTCAAAGTTCAGAAACTTCAAAACCGGAGATATAATCTCTCAATCCGGAACTATACCTGACTTACCAACTATAGATGTCGGAGATGGAATCGATGGAATCGTAGTTTCTGTAATTCTCTGGATTGGAATGACCATCCTTTTTGCCATCTTATTGATTTTTCTGGAAGCAGTTTTTTGGATTTCGATTTTCATCTTATTAGCAATGATGTATTGGGTTTTCTTTAGAGCACTAAAATTTGTGTTCACTAAATCCTCAGATACAAAAGGAGATATTGGAATTTCGACAGTTTATTCTCTGGCATATACCGCCTTATATACCGGATGGATATTTGTAATCGTATATATCACACAACTACTGAAATAAAAAGATGTTTGGTAAGACTAAGCAATCAAAACTGAATACACTCTAGAGACCTCTATTTTTACTACACTATGCAACGACTGAGTTTCGATTATTAATGTAGCAGATTAAAAACCACTAATCCAAGCGCTTGGACAAAGGAAAAGTGTATCAAGAAAGGTTTTTAAACCCCAAAACGCTTGTTTTTGATACAAAATTCTTATCAGAATTTCACTCAAACGGATCGCGCTTGGGATTAATCCAACTCAGGTTTACACCTCTAATTGCTTCAATTCTTTATAGTTTTTATTCAACCTTCTGGTTAACAACCCATAAAGGAGATAGTATATAGTAGCAATTACTCCCACGCATACAATGGTAACTATAAAGAATAATATCCCTAATACATATTTTGGAATATCTTTATTGGATTCACTTTGTATTTCCTGAAACTCCGGGCTATAAAAAAGCATATACCCGAATACCAATAGCAACATGACTGTAATAAAGGAGAGATTGATAAAAACATATTTTTTTACCGTTCTTCTTGTTTTCAGAATGTTTTCCATCAGCACTTTTGCAGAATCTGTTGCTCTAATCTTTCTGTAATTGTTATAGAATTGAATAATAAAATAAGTTAATATTCCGAAAGAAGCAAAAGATAATGGCACTGTATATACCTCATTTACCCCAATATCTTCATAATGGTCATATGTCCCATTTACTCTGGCTATTATTTCGAGACTTATCATTAATACAAATTCAAACAGGCTAATAATAAAAATCCATTTAACAATTGATGAAGATTTCTTTAAGATCATCTTATAAATCTCATCATATGTCAATTTGGGAAGCGTTTTTTCCTGCTTCTGCCAATCTCTTTTTAATAATTCTAATTCATCCATGCTTATGGGTTTAATATTTTTTTCAATTTTGTTTTCACTCGATTCATTTTCACTCGTGCATTTACTTCAGAGATCCCCATAGTCTCTGCTATTTCTTTATATGATTTATCCTCCAGGTATAAAAACACCAGAGCTTTCTCAATATCGTTTAATTGTTTAACTGCAGAATACATTAATTTTAATTGCTGCTCTTCATCATCATCATATTCCTCAACGGCAATTTTAAAATCTATTGCATCAAAATCCGATGTTTTAATATTTCTTTTAGACTTGCGATACAAAGTGATTGCTGTATTAAGCGATACTCTATACATCCAGGTACTAAACTTAGCTTCTCCTCTAAATTTGGGGTACGCTTTCCATAACTGTATGGTAATCTCCTGAAACAAATCATTATGTGCTTCTGCATCATTGGCATATATCCTACAAACCTTATGCACAATATTTTGATTTTGCTCAAGATTGGTTACAAAACTATGTTCTAATTCTTTATCCACTTTTGTTAGTTACACTTTATAAGTATAAATTAAAACAAATCTGTTACACTTTAAAAATTAATTTTACTCGATAATCAAGATTTAAATGCTTCAAGGCTTCCTTCAAAACCGAACTGTTTTTCTTAATAAATGCCTCATTAGACGTGTTTAGAAGTAGTTTACTTATAATTTCAAAAAAATGTTTAAAAAAAAACGTTTAAAAAATTGATTTTTGCTAATGAAATCATTTTAATAACAAAAATAACTATTCTATAGTGTATCTGATTTTATCACTTTATCTTTGTAAAACAACATTAGCTACATATGAATATCCCTTTTTCTAATTTACCAAGATTAGTTATCATCGGAGGTGGTTTTGCAGGAGTTGCCCTTGCCAGAAAAATGGTAAAAGAAGATGTACAGCTCATTTTATTAGACAGGCATAACTACCATACTTTTCAACCCTTATTATATCAAGTATCAACGTCTTCATTAGAACCAGATTCTATTGCGTATCCATTACGAAAAATAGTAAAACGCGGTAAAAATACATTCTTTAGGATGACAGAAGTAACATCTGTTGATCCTGAGAACAAAAAGGTACATACAAGTATTGGTAGTATTACTTATGATTATCTTGTTATTGCAACGGGTGCCCGCACTAATTTTTTTGGGAATACCAATATCGAAAATAATGCGATGCGAATGAAAAATCTTCCGCAGGCATTGAATTTACGTAGTTTGATGTTAGAAAATCTGGAGCAAGCTGTGATAACTCCTGAACCAGAAAGAAGAAAAGAATTACTTAGTTTTGTGCTGGCTGGTGCTGGTCCTACCGGAGTAGAATTGGCTGGTGGGATTGCAGAATTAAAACTAAATGTATTACCAAAGGATTATCCGGATATGGATTTTACCGAAATGGAAATCCATTTGATTGAAGGTGCAGATCGTGTTTTACCACCTATGAGTACGCGCGCTTCAGAGAAGGCCACTAAATTCTTAAAAAAATTAGGCGTTAATATTTATACAAACACTCAGGTTACAAATTATGAAAACAACCTGGTGACTACAAATACCGATGTATCTTTAAGAACTGCTACCTTTATATGGTCTGCTGGTGTTACAGGTGCTCCCGTATCTGGAATAGATGCTTCTTCATTAATTCCCAGAGCGAATCGTTATAAAGTTAATCAATTTAATCAAATTGAGGGTTATGATACTATTTATGCTTTAGGTGATATTGCACTTATGGAAACTGATGCGTATCCAAAAGGACACCCAATGGTAGCGCAACCCGCAATACAACAGGGAAATCACCTTGTAAAAAACCTAAAACGACATCTTAGAGGTCAGCCCATGATACCCTTTACGTATTTTGATAAAGGCTCGATGGCAACTATTGGCCGTAATAAAGCTGTTGTGGATTTAGGAAAATTTAGATTCGGAGGATTTTTTGCATGGTTTATTTGGATGTTTATACATCTTTGGTTTTTAGTAGGTTTCAGGAATCGCTTTATTACTTTTTTTAACTGGACCTATAATTATATTAATTATGATAAAGCCGCACGATTAATCGTGAGACCTTTTAAGAATAAAAAAGAGAATGAGGTAGAACGAGTTTGATAGTATATTAATATTCATCAAATAATCTAGAGGACACTCCTTCAAAATCTTCTCTTGTTATTTTTTCGCCTTCTGTTGGTGGTTTGATATCAAAAGATTCTGATGAAAAGATAGAAATACTGGAAAGACTTACTGTTCTCCTACCCTCTCTTATTTCTAGAATAAGACCTGGTAATCCCCAATATTCTTTGGGCCCTGTACTTGTTTTGATTTCTCTGGTAAACCAGGCTTCTATATTTTTGTTTGATTCTTTTAGTAATGCCTTATAGCATACATACCCTTTTATTTTTTTAGTTTTTTGTGTAATGATCCAATTAAAATCTTGTAGCTCTTCTTCGATAAGAAAGCTTCTTTTTTTCCTGTCAAAATGATGTTTCTGCAAAGAACTGACCTGTATTTTTTCGGATAAATCCTTGTAGATAACCTCCATATCATTATAGTTGATAATTTTCTTGGAGGATCGTAATCCGGATGCAGAAACAACTGTCGATATAAGTGTGTCATTACTTACGTTTTCTTGTGGGTAATAAATAGATTTGTCTCCACTCACCCTCAAAACAGTAATAAATTCATATGTATCTATTTTTTTATGTCGCTTCTTCTCTATTTGTAATTCTTTGGCTAGTTTATTAATAGAATCTATTTTTCTATAAAATTTCTTTTGAATCTCAATAGAATCACTGTTTTTATGGTTAAAACGAATTTTTACATTCTTTAAATTAATTTGATTTACATCAGATTTCTCTTTTACTACTGATTGATAAGGAACTCTATTTTCTCTATAAAGAACGGTAAAATCCTGACTTTGAACCTTTAAATAAATTAAAATAATGAGTAACAATAGCTTTATTTTCATTGTTTTGTAGATTATAAAACACAAAACTAATAATTTAGTTGAATTATTCAACTAAATTATTAGTTTAAAATGTAAAAAATACTTTATCTCAAAAAAAACATGAAAAGAAATTGATTATCATAAAGATACACATGGTTTTTCGATTTATTCCTGTGGTTTCTTATTTAACCAATTCAGTAGAAAAAGTACTTTCTAATCGGTTTTTTTTTGACATTTAATCTTTTTCACAATCTGTCCCCCTTTTTCTACAGTTCGGCTATGTTCAGTTTCTCTATTTATTCTTTTAATAGACTTTTGAACTATTAATTCATTAGAAAACAGCATACATGAAATCTTTACTATCCTTTTTTTTATTACTCATCACTTCAATTTCTGTTTCACAAACAACCATCTCTGGTACGGTAACAGAACGCTCTGGCACTCCAATTATCGGAGCTAATATTTATCTGGATGGAACCTATGACGGTGGTTCTACTGATGATCAAGGTAATTTTTCATTTACTACCTCTGAAACCGGTGAACACACATTGGTTATATCTTTCCTTTCTTTTGAAACATATTCATTAACTACTACCATCACAGCTATGAAAAACTTAGAGGTAAGATTAAAAGAGGACGTAAACTCGCTCGGCAGTGTAATTCTCAATGCAGGCACTTTCTCTGCTGGTGATAATAGTAAAGCATCAGTATTAACCCCTTTGGACATTGTTACCACTGCGGGAGCAGCCGGAGATTATATTGGGGCTTTCCAGACGTTACCAGGAACTTCTACAGTGGCTGAAGATGGCAGGCTTTTTGTTCGAGGTGGTGATGCTAATGAAGCGAATGTTTATATTGACGGACTTAGAGTATTTCAACCATTTACAGCCACCGCCAATAATATCCCTACACGTGGAAGGTTCTCTCCTTTCTTGTTCAAAGGCACTAATTTTTCTACAGGCGGGTATTCTGCAGAATACGGTGATGCTTTATCGAGTGTATTATTACTCAACACCATTGATGAGCCAAATCAAGAAAAAACAGATTTCTCCTTTATAAGTGTGGGACTTGGCGTAGGTAATACTCAAAAATGGAAAAATAATTCACTTAGTATCAATGCTTTTTACCTCAATCTAAAACCATATCAGGAAATCATTTCACAGCGCGTGGAATGGAGTAAGCCTTTTGAGTCTCTATCAGGTGAAGCTGTTTATAGACATCAATTTAAGAATGGTTTATTA
Source organism: Aquimarina sp. RZ0 (assembly GCF_008370685.1). Classification (GTDB taxonomy): domain Bacteria; phylum Bacteroidota; class Bacteroidia; order Flavobacteriales; family Flavobacteriaceae; genus Aquimarina. Next base: position 47,364 of record NZ_VTZU01000045.1, on the reverse strand, counting down.
AAAGTCTATGGAGGTCTAAACTATACTGATTTTCAATTAATACAAGAAGATATCAATATTCCTGAAGGAATTAATTTTGGACTTACTAATAGAAATCTATATCTCAACGCCTCGTATAAAGGTGAATTAGGAAATGATTGGAAACTTACTGTCGGAGCCAGCTTTGCCAATGATCATAATGATATACAGATTACAGAAACTAAGGTTGGTACTGATGATAACAACGCACATGTAAAGGGTAAACTCAGAAAAAGATTCAGCAACCGATTTAAATTAAGTATGGGATTTGAGCAATTTCTGGGAAACTTTACAGAAGAAGTTACAGCTCCATCTTTTGATAAAGTTGAAAGTAATTATCAAAATAATAGTACTGCTGTTTTTACTGAAGCTAATATATTTTTTAGTAAAAAACTGGCTATGCAATTAGGAGTTCGAGGAACAAATAATGCATTGTTGGAGTATACCAGAATAGCACCAAGAGTTTCCTTAGCTTATAAAACATCATCCACATCACAAATTTCATTAGCCTATGGAGATTTCTATCAGGCGCCTCAGCAAAATATTCTTAAATTTAATACTTCATTGGATCTGGAAAAATCGTCTCATTATATTTTTAATTACCTATATCAAAACAATGGACGAACCTTAAGAGCTGAAGCTTATTATAAAGGATATGATCGCTTGGTAAAATTTGACACAGAAAGGCCTGAGTTTTCTAGTAATTACTCCAGCAATGGCAATGGGTATGCCACAGGACTAGACCTGTACTGGCGTGATAATAAGTCAATCAAAAATCTTGAATACTGGGCTAGTTATTCTTATCTCAATACAGAAAGAACGTATAGAAATTATCCAGAACGTGCGACTCCAAATTTTGCCTCTGATCATAATGTTTCGCTCGTAGGAAAACACTGGGTTAAAGATTGGAAATCTCTGATTGGAGCTACCTATAACTTTGCCTCCGGTCGTTCTTATACAAATCCTAACACCCGCAATTTTCTTGGAGAAAAAACAAAAGCGTTTAATTCCTTGAATCTTAATTGGGCTTATTTATTAAGTCAACAAAAAATAGTGTATTTCTCCCTGTCTAATGTTCTGGGGTCTGATAATATATTTAATTATCAATATGCAAATACTCCTAATAGTAATGGGGTTTTTAATAGACGTGCCATACGCCCTACTGCTGATCGATTTTTTATTATAGGATTCTTCTGGACGATCAGTGATAATAAAACGGATAATCAATTAGATACGCTTTAATACAATTCAAGGTATAAAAGTTACAATTCGGTAAGATATAATTCCTAAAAATCGAGTATTGCAAGATCTTTACAATGTAAAACTAAAACATCCAAATTATGAAAACCATCGTCATACTACTAACTTTTTTAACAGCGACAACTATACATTCTCAAACTCCTTATGAAAAAGGCATGGGTAAGGCCTTTGAACTTTGGGGTAGTAATAAAACTGATGAGGCTGCCAATTTATTTGAGCGAATTGGTAAAGCAGAAAAAGAAAACTGGCTACCTTACTACTATGCTGCACAGGTGCATATCATAAAAACCTTTACTACCAAAAATGCAGAGGAAATAGAATCCAGATTGAAAAAAGCTCAAAATCACCTGAATGAAGCCAAAACATTCTCTAGTAACAATGCAGAAATTATGATTATGGAAGCCATGCTCAATACGGCCTATGTTGCCCATAATCCTTCTGTATACGGAATGACACTTTCTCCAAAAGTAGAAGAACTGTATCAAAAGGCAAAAGTGCTTGACCCAGAAAACCCAAGAGCTATATTGTATCATGCAGAATGGAAAATGGGAAGTGCAAAATTCTGGGGAAAAGATCCAAAGGCTTATTGCCCCGAGATAGAAAAAGCTGCATTACTCTTTGATAAAGAACAACCTACCACTCCTTTTTATCCATCTTGGGGTAAGGATCAAATTGAACGTGTAAAACAAAACTGTAAGTGATAAATACTTAAATTAGTACACATTTAAAAAAAATAAGACCTCTGTAATATATGAATACTCTAAAAGATATAAAGTTTATTATTACCGTTTCATTGGGAGTTTCAATACTTATAGCACTATTAAATCTAATGAGTAATGGATTTAGATTAGAAAGTATTTCTACAGTCACCTGGTGGGGTATTAATTTTATGTATTCTTTCAGTCTATGCTATCTCAATACATTGTATTTTAGATTTATTAACTACAAATTCGAATGGAAAAACAAAGGATTAAAACGAATAATTGTTGGTGCAGGAGGTTCTATTATTATTACAATTATTGGATACGCCCTATGTAAATTTATAGCTTTTGTAATTATTTTAAAAAAACAAACACCCGACGAGTTTATTGCGGATCAATCATTTAGAGATTACCTGTTTCCTTTACTTCTTACTGTTGCTCTTTCCCTGTTCTTCCACGCAATGTATTTTTACAAAGTATTACAGGAAAAGAAAGTCACAGAACAAAAAATAATAGCAGGAACAGCTTCTGCAAAATTTGCGGCTTTAAAAAATCAATTAGATCCTCATTTTTTGTTTAATAGTTTAAACGTGCTAACATCACTAATCGATGAAAATCCACGAATGGCTCAGAAGTTTACCACTTCCCTATCCAAAGTATATCGATATGTACTAGAACAAAAAGATAAAGAGCTTATTACAGTAGATGAAGAATTAAAGTTCGCAAAAACATATATGACACTCCTTAAATTAAGGTTTGAGGATAGTATTATTTTTGAAATACCAGAACAGGCAACAAATCCCGAAGCAAAAGTAGTACCGCTCTCGCTTCAGATTTTACTGGAAAATACTGTAAAGCATAATATCGTGATGCCTGGTAAGCCATTACATATCAAAATTTATGAAGCCGATGGTTTTCTGATCGTAGAAAATAATCTACAACCCAAAAAAGTACTCAAACAAAGTAGCGGTGTAGGGCTAGGTAATGTGCAACAGCGATATGGATTACTGACCAAGAGAGAATTCTCTGTATATAAAACGGAAACAGCTTTTATTGCTAAACTTCCGATATTAACAAAAAAAATAACATCCATGGATATGACAACATCGCACGATATGGCAATTGTAAAAGATTTAAAATATAAACGTGCAAAAGAACGGGTAAAAAAAATGAAGGAATTTTATGGTAGCCTCATTGCCTATTGTATTGTAATCCCTTTTCTGATTTTTATTAATTACAGAACTACTGGTTTTAGCCTTCCTTGGGTAATATTCCCAATTGCAGGATGGGGATTAGGACTCGTATTTCATTATGGAGAAGCGTATGACAGGCATCCGATATTTGGAAAAGACTGGGAGAAAAGAAAAATAAGAAAGTATATGAAAGAATCTAATACTAGAAAATATGAATAATCTCAATAAACGCAAGACCTATAGAAAAGCTAAAAAAAGAGTGCAGAAAGAACGAGGATTCTACACACATGCTACTGTATATATTGTAATGAATATTGTCATTCTTATTTTTAAAATCATACTAGGTGATTATATAAACAATGAAGAATATAACAATTACCAGTTTTGGAATCTAATTAGTACACCTTTATTCTGGGGACTTGGTTTACTGGGACATGGAATATGGACTTTTAGAGAAAAAAATGGTTTAGAAAAACTCCTTGGCAAATCTATTTTTAGCAAAAAATGGGAAGAACAGAAGATTAACGAGTTTATGAATAAGAATAATGACATTTAAAACACTAAAAAATGGAAAATTTAGAACTACAAAAAAGATATAGCAAAGCTAAAAAACGTGTTCAAGAAGAACAATCCTTTTATACACATCTAAGCGTGTATATCGTTATAAATGTTGCTATTATCATTGTTATTCTACAACTAAAAGACTACATATATGATGGTTACCTGATTATTAATTTAATAAGCTCTCCTGTATTGTGGGGTGTTTTCTTACTAGGTCATGGATTATGGGCTTTTAGAGAAAAAAACGGATCAGGAAAACTGTTTAGCCGATCCTTTTTTAGTAAAGAATGGGAAGATCGTAAGATTGAGAAAATTATGAATAGTAAAGATCACTAAAAAAACAATATGGAAAACTCAAATAAAAGAGTGCAATATGACAGAGCTAAGAAACGAGTAGAGGCAGAAAAAGGGTTCTATTCGCATCTTACCGCATATATCATTGTAAATATTTTTTTGTTCCTTATTAATTCTAATTTCATAAACGATGGCTTTAACAATTGGTTAAACTGGAACCTATATCTAACTCCTTTTTTCTGGGGAATTGGTTTATTTTTTCATTGGATAAAAGTTTTTAACCCAAATATAATTTTTAGTAAACAATGGGAAGAACGAAAAATTAAAGAAATCATGGATAAGGATGACACTATAGACTTCTTATAAACTTTAGATTATTAATGTAGAAGATTAAAAACCGTCAATTCGAGACCTCAAATAAAATTTTATTCAGTGTTTAAACTGACGAGTTATACGATTTGTGATTAAAAAATTCGTATAAATTCATTGAATTATTTTTTCTTTATGCAAGGCAAAAAAATCAAGCATAGCTATAGCTACGGTTTATTTTTTAAACGAAGTAGAAAGGAAAAAGAAACGATGAATATGCGAAATTTTTAGTTATAAATCGTATTAAAGAATACGTCAATTCGATTGCTTTGGCAAAGGGAAAACATATCGAGAATGGATTTTTAAACTCAGGTTATAAAAAACGAAGCTTAAATAAATAATACCATCAATCAAAAAAAATAACTATTATGAAAGATTTTGAAGAACAAAAAAGATATGAGCGGGCAAAAGAGCGCGTAGAAGAATTAAAGAAGTTTTATAACAATCTATTTTCATATATAATAATTATTAGTTTTTTGGCTGGATTAAACTATTATCAAAATGAATGGCACTATGCGTGGTTTTTATGGGCGGCTTTTGGCTGGGGAATCGGACTAGCATTTCATGCAGCAAAAGCATATAGAATCAATCCTATGTTTGATAAAGATTGGGAAGAACGAAAAATACGAAAATATATGGATGAAGAGGATCAGGACAAACAACTCTGGGAATAAAGCTAATATAATACTGCTTTTATTAAAACAAAAAAAAGCAACTACCTCATATCCTATAGATTAATTTATATTTAACAAAATTAAGTGTCGAAAATGAGAAGCAATTATACATACGGTGTAGCCCGATAAAAATTCTATACCAAGTATTAAAAACATACTAATAAAAAAGTACTATCAGAAAATAAACTATTCTCAACAATGAATATAATAATAATTGAAGACGAAAAACCTGCTGCAAGAAGACTGAGCAGAATGCTCAAAGAACTAAACATTGAAGTACATACCATGTTGCATTCTGTTAGTGAATCTATCAGCTGGTTTCACAAAAATGAACATCCGGATTTAATATTTTTAGATATACAATTAAGCGATGGTCTTTCATTTGAGATATTTGATACAATTACCGTAAAAAGTGCCATCATATTTACTACTGCTTATGATGAGTATGCCTTAAAAGCTTTTAAATTAAACAGTATAGACTATCTTCTAAAACCTATTGATGATGAGGAACTCGAAACTGCTATCAATAAATACAAACAACAACTACCTTCTGCCCCGCAACTTCAGGTAGATTTTGAAGACATTAAAAAACTTTTAATTAATCCCATAGATAGAACGTACAAAAAACGATTCACAGCCAGAGTAGGTCAACATCTCAAAATATTTTCTGTAGAAGATATTGAATGTTTTTATTCTGAAAACAAAGGAACATATTTACATACAAATGAGAATAGAAACTACTTAATAGATACCACGCTGGAGTCACTAGAAGAAGAACTAAATCCACAACAATTCTACCGGGTGAGTCGTAAGTTTTATGTGAATATCAATGCTATTAAAGATATCATTTCTTATACCAATTCCAGGTTACAGATAAAACTACATCATTTTAGCGAACAAGAAATTATTGTTTCCCGTGAACGGGTCAAAGACTTTAAGGATTGGTTGGAATAACTAAATCACTTCAAAGTTAATACGGCATATCGTCTTGGTGCATGATACGCTTACTTCCCGAAGGGATAAACTATATAAATTGTCGGTAGTTTTTGTTTTAAAATATCTACAAAAAGAGCACATCTTAGTAAGTAATTTTTAATCGAAAAGGTCCTATATAGCCTATTTCAGAATAAATTCTCTTTTTATACAGTATCCTCTCAACACACTCATCTCTGATGTTAACTGTTTTTTTTTCAAATACTTATACAATGTAGGGTATTTAAGGTTTTACTTGTTTATAATAGTATAAACCAATTAAATATATCAAAATGAAAACTTTCTTTTTAAAATCTTTAATTTGTTCTTTATTAGTATCTATATTACTAATAAGTTGCTCTAATGAAGAGTTAGAAACTGCTACAGCTACTGAAATAGGAGCTTTTAATACTGACGTCATTTATCATTACAAAGGACAAACTTTTAATGAAAAAGAATTGGAAGAAGCTCATGGAACTGAAATTTTTTATAATACTGATTGGGTTGTAGAAGATGAAAACAATACTTTTCTTTATGAAGATAATGAGAAATTAGAAAATCACCTGGAGAAACTAAAAACTAAATCTGATGAAAAGAGTGGAAAAGCTCGAGTTCAAATCAGGTTTTTTGAAAGCTCTTTTATTCGAGGTAGGAGCATAACAACTTCTCAACCGAATGCAAACTTTCATGGATTTTGGAATAACAGAGTACAATCATGTAAACTAATAAGCCCAAGATTTTATCGTGGAGAAGTCAGACTATATGAAAATCAAAATGGTAGAGGACGAAGTCGTGTGTTTTATCCTACGTCACAATTTGGAGTAACATTTTTTCGTTTCAAAGCAAGAGCTAGCAGTTATAGATTTAAACTAAGATAATAATTAATTTTTTCAGAACTGGTAAAACAAATAAGATCTAAAAAACATATAGCATCAAGTCAGATTTGTGTATCTATACCTACATTACAATTTAGTGAATTTGTAGTATAGTAGTATATATGTTAGCAACTATTAACCAATGTACATCCCCTTTAGTAAATAAACTAGTTGCTAACCCAGAAGCCAGAAGATAATTCAATCTTCTGGCTTTTATATTAAACAAATAATATCATTTATTTGGTTCTTTTTAAATAGCTACTATTCCTTGTGTGTTAGTGTCAGGAAGGTTTCCTGATTCTTCACCTATAAATTCTAATGTTTGCCCATTTACTCTATAGATTCCGATAGTTCCATCCAATCCATATAATTGATATAAATATTGACCGTCATCAGAAATCCACATATCGATCCATCCTTCTGTTCTTGCAAAAGCATCCGGACCATTATCAGCACCACCTGTACCAATACCAGAAGCAGCAGTTTGATCTAATAATGCTACGACTCCATTATCAAAACTAAAGGATGCCAAACCTGCTTCTATCGCATTCGATACAAAGAATGTGTTTCCGTCTGATGTAAAATCTAACCAACAAGCAGTTCTACCAGTATTTCCTTCTCCTGATCGCACATCTGTACTAATTGGAGTAAGGCTTCCGTCTCCTTGTATCTGCCAGGTAGAAACTGATCCGTCTTGCAATGCAGGAAACGCTGGTGGTGTACCGTCAGGTTGAAATTCTCTCGCCTCTGTAACCACTACATAATTATTACCTACGATCTGAAACCCAATTGCGGATGGAAGGTTTCTTCCATCTGTATTTCCTCTCAGCGTAGAAGTTGCGCCAGCAACCTGTGAAGCCGATAAAGTACCATCACTATTTACTCCATATACCACGATTTCATCTTCACTTCCAGAAGCTAATGCTGCGGCTCCAGAATTTATAGAAGCTACCACTAGCCAATTTCCATCAGGAGAAAATTGAACTGCAGAAGGTCTGTTTGCTAAATCTCTTGTAGATCCTGCAATTGGTGACAAGGTTCCGTCGTCTAATAACCAAAAACCTGTTATAGTACCTTGATGCATTGGTTCTCCTCCAGCAAGAAATTCAGAACGAGTAATATTAGATACATATACTATTCCCTTTACGCCATCAGCGTTACTAGAAGTATACGCAATACTATTAGGGCCTTCTGCTCCTGTAGGTTGTGGGGTTCCTGCTATTTCTAGTGAAAAATCTTCTTGTATATTAAATGAAGTAATCGTATTACTCCCTGCATTTACAGCTAAGATATTCTCATTATCATCTGTTTTTGTTAATGCATATGCAGAAATTAAAGGATCTAACCCTTCTCCTCCATCAAAATCGCCACCATTTCCTCCTGTAGGTACAGGACCAATCGGTGTTAAAGTTCCATCTGCATTTCTACCGTATGTAATAATTGTATTCGCATCTTGTACATTACCTGCAACCTGACCGTTTCCGTTAGTCATGGCATACACTGCTCCTACGAAATCATTAGAATTTCCTCCATCTGTTATGACATCATCATCATCACTACAAGAAGTGATTACAAATGCCATGGCCAAAAGTACAAGTAAGTTTGATTTTAAATTTTTCATTTTTTGTTTCCTGTTTTTTTAGTTTTTGTTTTTCATTATCATCAAAATACTATATCAATACTTGTTAATTCAAGTATCACTTATTCGTGATTATAGTAAAAGATAATTTGTATTTTTCTACACACTCATAATTCGGCCGAATACTATGTGAGTAATCAAGAAAAGATATTTAATTTTTAAGCTTCCCGACTTTTATTTGGTACGAAATAGAATTTCTAACTTACAAAAGCTAAAAATCTATTATGATATAATTAGCTTTAAAAAAATAAAAATAAAAACGTAAATAACTGAAATAAAGAAAATTAAACCAAAATACAACATAACATCACTGTATTCTCATATTTGGTTATTTATAAAATAATTAACACTTAACCAACGTTTTGTTAACATCTAGAAAGTATACTAAATGTTAGGTAGCTAACAAAAAAAGGTTGTGTTAAGAAAAGATTATTAATATTCCCAGCGTCTTTTTTTATTTAATTCTTCCTCTGCTTCTAATTCTGCCTGAGGAATCACTTTTAGAAAAGAAGAGTGTTGTTCTATTGCAAATTCTAACTTATTAACAATATCATCAATAGAATCATTATCATAATCTATATCCAGCGGCTTTTTAATTACCATAGACTGAAGAATCCCCCGCTTTTTTATTCTGATTCCTTTTTTATCAAAAGATCTTCTGAATCCATCAATTACAATAGGAATCACAATAGGTCTATATTGTCTTATGATATGTGCTGTTCCTTTACGGATAGGTTTAAAAGGTTTTGTGGTTCCCTGAGGAAAGGTAATTACCCAACCATCTTCGAGCGCTCTACGTATATTAGTTATATCACTCATCTTAACCTGACGATTGATATCCTGTCCTTTATCCCTCCAGGTTCGTTCTACTGTTATAGCTCCCGCATATGCCAATATCCTTGCTAATAAACCAGCATTCATTGTTTCTTTGGCAGCTACATAATACAGATTAAGTTTGGGCTTCCATAAATAACCTACATTTTTAATTGAATCTGTACGACCACTTAAACTCGCATTAAATACATGAAACATCGCTACAACATCTGCAAAATATGTTTGATGATTTGATACGAATAAAACATTGTTATCAGGAAGTGTCTTAAAAATTTCACTCCCTTCTATCTGTAACTCATTAAAACCTCTATAACGCCTATGTGTTAAGGTTCCCAAAATACGGATAAGCCACTTTTTTAATAATAATATATGACCAAAAGGATTTCTCTTAAACAATCCCATAAATAGTGTTAATTTATTAATACCTAATTACCATCTAACAATTCAACATTAATCATTGATTATCAATTATTTTATTATTAAAAACCACAATAATTGACCAAATAACAGATAGTATTTCAGTTAAATTCTTCTAAATTTTAGAAGGAAAATGGGTGTCAAATATACAAAATCATACTGCTATCACAGATTTTATATACACTTTAAGTTCACTAAGCATCATGGCAGTCGCTCCCCAAACGGTATAACTATTTAATTCAAAGGATGGTACTTCAATATTTTGGGCATATGATGTTGACAATTTTTTAGAAGTTACATTCCTGTCATCCAATAATTGTACTAGAGAAATCTCAAGTACTTCTGCTACTTCTTCTTCTTGTTTTACAAAAACAGGTTTTTCATATGCAACTCCCAGAAAAGGATGTACCAAAAAATTAGATGGAGGTATATATATGCTGGTAAGCGCTTTTAAAACACTAATATCTTCTATGGGCACACCTATTTCTTCCCAGGTTTCACGCAATGCTGCAGTTTTATAACTTACATCAAACGCTTCGACTTTTCCGCCAGGTAATGCTACTTGACCAGAATGCACGCCTTCATAAGTAGGTCGTAAAATTAAGACTAGATGTGTCATATCACCTTTAGGATAAAAAAGCATCATTACAGCCGCATTCCTGGGGTTTTTTTCCTCAATTTTGATTTTATGTAATGCTCGTTTTCTCATTTCTGGAGCCATAATAAAATGAGAGGATTCTCCTGGTACCGACATTTTCTGTATTTTTGGAATTAATTTTTTAAAAGCTTCGAATGTCATTTACTAGAATGGTTTTATTGTATAGTTTAATGAGTCTCTTTCTAATCTATAGTTGTGAAGATACACATTCTAGAAAAAAAGTAACATCAGTAACTAGCAATAAAGAGAATATTTCTCTTGCAGACACTATAAAAATAAAGACTAAAGAAAAAAAGGATAGCATTATATCAAAAAATAATGACCCTTTTAAGCTTACTAATGCTACAATGAAGGAGTTTTTTCTACAATATGGTAAGGAAAATCCTGAAACTTTAGTCAAAATAAACACAAAATATGGCGACATCCATATTGAGTTGTATAAAGAAACCCCTATGCATCGAGCTAACTTTATTTACCTCACAAAACAAAAATATTTTGATGAGACCTTTTTTTATAGGGTGGCTAAAGGTTTTGTAATACAAGGCGGGAATAGTGATCGTAATCAGATGGCACAAAGACGTTTTGAAATTGGAGATTATACCCTACCCCAAGAACCCTTAAAAGGACTTACCCATACCCGCGGAGCTGTTGCTTTATCCAAACAGTGGGTTGATAACCCATCTAATCGTTCTACTCCTTATGAGTTTTTTATTGTCGTTGCTAAAAATGGAGCACATCACCTCAATGGAGAACATACAATTTTTGGTAAAGTCGTAAAAGGAATGAATATCGCGGATAAAATATCTAATGTTCCTGTGGACAGCAGTGAATGGCCAAAAGAAAATATATTTATTAAGGCACAAGTGATTAGATAAGCAAATTAGTGCGTTTTTTATGTGCAGGCAGAAGTCAAACCTCCATATTTCTATTTTCTTATCGCTCTTAGAGTTTCTGCGTATAGTAATTATAATCTTCTAACACCCTGGATAGAAACTGCAATGGTTTTTCTTCTGGCGTAATTTGCATTAAACTACTTACTTTTGATGATAATTGCAAAATTATATGATGATTTCCGTGTTTTCTTGCTTCCTGAAAAATTGTTTTTATTTTCCTCATTTCAACATCACTAAATACTGTAACCTGCGGATATGTCGGTTTATAATCATCTGGAATATCCACCAAAATTGTTTGATGAAACTTGACGCGTTGCTTCTCACTGATTACAGTAGTTCCAGCCGCCATATCGCCCAGTCTCTGCCCTGTACCTCTAAACAATATAGCTACGACTGCAATTCCTCCGGAGGCAAGCGTAATATCTAGTAAACGAAGTAACCATCTAATCAAATAATTCGAAAATGCAGGTCTGGATCCATCCAATTTTACAACTTTTAACTTCATCGTAGCTTTTCCTGGGGTTTTACCGTCCCAAAAAGTTTCCCACAGTAAAAAATATAAAAATGGTGGAAGACCAACCATTAGCCAAATAGACCATTGATCTCCAACATCCAAATTCAATAATCCAATAAAAAAAAGCACCAAAATAAAATACCCTATGATAATCAAAAGATCTATAAGATACGCTAAGATCCTCTCTCCTATTCCTGCAGTATTTTGTTGAATACTTACATTTTGAGCTGTTTCTATTTGAAAATTATCCATTAATTATGTTTCTTTGAAGCTCCTAATTTTTGATCCATGCGTGAGGCGGCTTTTGTGAAGCAAAATAAAGATAAATGGTTAAAATTTGAAAGCGTTCTAGTTAATAATGCACAAATAACTCCAGATGAGCTTTCTAGTTTGTATGTAGAAATTACTGATCACCTAAGTTACGCTAGCACCTTCTATCCTAAAAGCCAGACATTTAACTACTTAAATGGATTAGCGTCTAATGCGCACCAAAAGATTTATAAAACTAAAAAAGAAAAGAAAAATCGTTTTTATTCTTTTTGGGTAAAGGAGTTTCCTCTGGAATTTTATGCTTATCAAAAAGAATTACTTATTGTTTTCTTAATTTCTGTTCTTTTTACTGCTGTAGGCGTTTACTCTTCTGCAACTGACGGCGCATTTGTGAGATCTATTCTTGGTGATGGATATGTAAATATGACCCTGGAGAACATCGCTAATGAAGATCCTATGGCTGTTTATAAAAAAATGGGAGAAACAAATATGTTTCTGGGAATCACTATTAATAATATAAGAGTAGCGCTAAACTGTTTTATATTAGGAATTATGCTAGGGATTGGTACTGTTTATATGTTGATGCAAAATTTTATTATGTTAGGTTCTTTTCAGTATTTTTTTTACGAAAAAGGACTTTTATGGGAAAGTGCCAGAACAATTTGGATACACGGAACTATAGAAATTTCTGTTATCATCATTGCAGGTTGCGCTGGATTAGTTGTAGGTAATTCTATTTTATTTCCCAAAACATATACCCGATTGACTTCTTTTATTAACGGTGTAAAAGCAGGGCTAAAAATTGTAATCAGTACAATTCCCTTTTTTATTATTGCTGGCTTCTTAGAAGGTTTTGTAACCCGTCATACAGAAATGCCGGATTGGCTTGCTATTTTTATCATTACTTTATCTCTGGGATTAATTCTGTTTTATTATGTAATATACCCCAGACAATTATATAAAAAATCAATTCTGACTCATGAATAACAACTATATCGAATTTAAAAAGAAAAGAGAATTAGGTGATATCCTAAAAGATGTATTTGCATTTTTGAGAACTAATATCAAACCTCTATTTTCAATATTATTCAGAACGACTGGTTTTTCCTTTGCTATCCTTATAATAGCAGTAGGGTACTACACACATCAATCATCTAATATTTTGGACCTGTTTAATATAGGGGGAAACACCCAGATATTTACCTCTGCAAATTTTATAGTTTCTTTATTTTTCATGTTTGCAAGTACAGTGCTTTTTTATGGTTTGGTTTTTGGAACTATTCTACACTATATAAGAGTATATATCCAAGGGAACGGGATCATCGATCAATCAATGATCATAGAAGGTGTAAAAAAGAATTTTGGAAAAATCATTGGCCTTTCAATCTTATCAACACTCATCACCAGTTTTGGGTTCTTGCTATGTTTTATCCCAGGAATCTATTTTTATGTTCCTATGAGTCTGGTATTTTCTATATTGGTTTTCAGAAATATTGGAGTATTTGATTCAATTAGTGAGAGTTTTGAACTTATCAAAAATGAATGGTGGATCACTTTTGCTACTCTTTTGGTCATATTGATATTGGCATATATTATTAGTATGGTATTTTCTATCCCTGCTATCATATACATGTTTTTCAAAACATTTACTGCCGCAACAGAGGGCACTCTTTCGGATCCATCTACAATGCTTGATTGGATATCGGTTACTCTGAGCACATTAGCTTCAGTACTACAATACATCATTATATATCTGTTAACAGCAATTTCTAGTGCTTTTATATATTACAATATAAATGAAAGAAAAAATCATACAGGAACATTAGAGCAGATAGACGCTTTAGGTAAATCAGAATAATTTGAGAATACTACTATACATTCTATTTTTTACAGCTTCATTTTCTATATCTGCACAGGTACAAGATACCACTGCAGTGGTATCTCCTCAGGAAATAATATATGATCTGGATACTACCAAAGAGGTTAGAAAATTTAATAAAGAGAGACTCAGGGAATTCGCATTACAAGATGATTTTAATTATACAGAATTAGAAGAAACAGATACCTGGTGGACTCAGTTCAAAAAGTGGTTTGGACAATTATGGAACAAATTGTATGAATGGTTATTCGGTACCGGAGCGGTAGCAACAGGATTTCTCAGTTTTTTTCTTCTGGCAATTCCATATATTATAGTGATCGCAATCGTATGCTTACTCATTTATTTGTTTATGAAGGTGAATCCAAAAGATATGTTATTAGAAAAACAACAGGCTTCTCAGGTAATCATTACAGAAGATGAAGATATTATACACAATCAAGATATTCAGGAACTGATTAAACAGGCTTTAGAAAAAAATAACCACCGGTTGGCTATTAGATATTATTATCTTTCTGTATTAAAAAAAATGTCTGATCAGGAGTTAATTGTTTGGGAATCTCAAAAAACAAATACTGATTACACAAAAGAATTAACTGATAGTGCTATAAAACAACAATTTCAAAACATTACCCGATTGTATGACTTTATATGGTATGGAAGTTTTGAAGTTGATGAAAAATCATTTCATACCGCAGAACAAAAATTTAAATCATTAACCAATCGTATAACTTCTCACTTTGCTCAATAAAAATTCTAAAATAATAATTATTATTCTTGTTGCTGCTATAGGGCTATTTGTCTTTTTGGAAGCAAATGAAACAGAAGAAGTGAATTGGTTTCCGAGTTATGCCAGGACAGATAAGATTCCCTTAGGTACCTTTGTTTCTTACTCAATGATAGAAGAAACTTTTGGAGCAGATTATCTAAAAGATATTAATCAACCTCCTTATGAGTTTCTTACAGACAATGATTCTATAACAGGTACCTACTTTTTTGTTAATGGAACTATTGGATTTGATGACAGTGAATTAAAACAACTATTAAACTGGATAGAAAAAGGGAATACACTGTTCATATCTGCAAAATTTATAAGTAGTAACCTACTAGACACCTTATCTCTTGATACTGATCATATGGTCGCATTAGATAATATAGATACACAACCAATTGTAGAATTGGTAAATAAAAACTTAAAAAAAGAAACTCCGTATCTATATGATCGCAATATATCGAATCCATATTTTAGCAAAATAGACACCCTAAACACCACTATTCTTGGCGTTTCACAATTATATAACGATAGCTTAAAAATTAAAGATCCGAAATTAAATTATATCAAAAAACCTTTTGGCAAAGGACAAATATTATTACATTATTTTCCTGAAGCATTCGGGAATTATTTTATGCTAACAGACACAAATTATCAATACACTCAAAATTTACTGGCATATATTAATCCTACCAAAAAAATTCTTTGGGATAATTATTACAAGTCTGGAAAAAAATTCTATTCTTCTCCCCTTTTCTTTCTCTTACAAAATAGACACCTGAAATGGTCATACTACATATTGATCTTTGGAACACTGTTATTTGTTATTTTTGAAGGAAAAAGAAAACAGCGAAGTATTCCAGTTATAACTCCATTAAAAAATCAAACGTTAGCCTTTACAAGGACTATTAGTGGTATGTATTTTGAAAAACAAAAGCATAATGAGATTGTAGAAAAACAAAATTTACTGTTTTTGGATTACATCCGACAAGAACTTAGAATACCCACAAATATCCTGAATGAAAAAACATTGCTGGATATTGCTGCCAGAAGTAATAATAATATAGACGATACTAAAAGATTATTTAAAATTTTTGAGGAACTTAACAGAAAAAATAATATCAATAAAGAAGAACTGATTCAACTACATAAACTTATTACAGAATTTAAGGATAAATCTTAATCATCAATCAGTATTGAAAACAGAATACCAACATAACTATAGTCAAAAGAAAGATTAAAATGTAAGGCATGGAAAACGAAGAAATTACAGGTAATGAAACTCAGGAACAAAATATAAATTTTAAAAACAGGATAGACCTCAGCGAATTACAACAGGTTGTAGCACAATTAAAAACTGAATTAGCTAAAGTAATTATTGGTCAGCAAGATTTTATAGAGCTTCTCATTGTTTCTTTATTATCAAATGGACACGTACTAATAGAAGGAGTTCCGGGCATTGCAAAAACAGTTACTGCCAAACTATTTGCCAAAACGCTTAAAACCAACTTCAATAGAATTCAGTTTACACCAGATCTGATGCCTAGTGATGTACTGGGAACTTCTGTATTGAATATGAAAACCAGTGATTTTGAATTTAAGAAAGGTCCTATTTTTTCTAATATGGTATTAATTGATGAGATCAATCGTGCTCCTGCAAAAACACAAGCCGCCCTTTTTGAAGTCATGGAAGAGCGCCAGGTTACTATTGATGGAATCCGGTATATAATGGAACCCCCTTTTATGGTATTAGCCACACAAAACCCTATAGAGCAAGAAGGAACCTATGCTTTACCAGAAGCACAATTAGATCGGTTTTTGTTTAAAATAAAAGTAGCATATCCATCCCTGCAAGAAGAAGTACGCATCCTTAAAACACATCACGAAAGAAAGGCATTGAAACCACTGGAAATGGTAAATCCTGTACTGACTCCGGAAAAACTAATTGAGTTTAAAAATAAAACTCAGGAAATTATAATCGAAGAGAAAATTCTGGGATATATTGCAGAGATTGTGACCAAAACAAGAACACATCCTCATCTATATCTGGGGGGTTCACCTAGAGCATCAATCGCAATTATGAATGCCTCCAAAGCCTTTGCAGCTATTCATGGTAGAGATTTTGTAACTCCAGAAGATATTAAGAAGTCTTTACTACCTGTTTTAGGACATAGAATCATTTTATCACCAGAACGTGAAATGGAAGGTATGACCACCGAAAATGTAATAGAAATGATCCTGCAATCTGTAGAAATTCCCCGATAATAGTGATCAAATTCTACAAATCCTTATATCTAAGCAACAGCGTTTTTTATATACTCGCTATAGTATCTGTGTTGTTTTTAGCTTCTTATTGGTTTCATGCGTTGTATCCAATAGCCTGGTTATTAGTATGGGGATTATTAATCGTCTTTTTATTTGATATTGTCATTTTGTTTAATAACCAAAACGGAATAGAAGCCAATAGGTTATTGCCTGAAAAATTCTCTAATAGTGATTTTAATGCTATCCCTATTAGAATAAAAAATAAATACGCTTTTACTATCTATACAGAAATCATTGATGAAATACCTATTCAGTTTCAAAAACGTGATTTTCTTAAAAAAGGAAATATCGCTCCTGCATCTGTTTTGGATTTTGAGTACTCACTGCGCCCGGTAGAACGTGGTGAATATATTTTTGGACACTTACATATTTATGTAATGACTAGAATTCGACTGGTAAAAAAACGCTATAGCTTTGATAAATCTGCTATGGTAAAAGTATATCCTTCATTCATCCAGATGAAAAAATACGATTTTCTGGCTATAGATAGTAAACTTACACAGTTTGGTCTTAAAAAAATAAGACGTATCGGACATACTATGGAGTTTGAGCAAATTAAAGAATATGTCACTGGTGATGATGTAAGGATCATTAATTGGAAAGCGACTGCCAAGCATGGTAATTTAATGATCAATCAATTTCAGGATCAAAAATCTCAACCTATTTACTCTATAATAGATATCAGCCGTACGATGAAAATGCCTTTTAATGAAGTAAGTCTTCTGGATTATGCCATAAACAGTACATTGGCTTTTTCTAATATTGCTTTAAAGAAGCATGATAAAGTAGGTATGCTCACTTTTTCTAATACGGTATCCGGTTTTTTGCCTGCTAGTAGAAAGAAAACATATATTAACAACATATCCGAAACATTGTATAATATAAAAACACAATTCCTGGATGCAGATTTTGGATTTTTATATGCACACACAAAAAGACAAATCAATCAGCGTAGTCTTCTATTATTATACACCAATTTTGAACATATTTCATCATTAAAAAGACAACTTCCATATTTACAAGCGCTAGCAAAAAAACATCTTCTGGTAGTTATTTTCTTCGAAAACACAGAATTAGATCAGCTTATCCACCAGAAAACCGAAGACTTGCAAGCTATCTATGATCAAACGATTGCACAACAGTTTTCTTATGATAAAAAGGTAATGGTTAAAGAACTCCAAAAACACGGAATACAAACTGTACTAACTGCACCAGAAGATCTAACAATAAATACAATTAACAAATATCTGGAAATTAAAGCCCGTGGATTATTGTAAACTATATGAACAAATAAGTTCTTTTTTTTAGATATAACCCAGATCCTGAATAATACAATAGGGTGTATTATCATTTTTTGACTCCAGATCTTATCTCCAACATACTAAGAACATGTTTAAAAACAATGCAAACTGATTGTCAGTAGTTTGGTATTCTGACGACACTTCAAATCGACGACATATCGAGATATGTTGCTTATTTGAAGTAAAGTCAAGGTTGTCAAAGTAATGACCAGCAGGCAGAAGGGTTTTTAAACATACTCTAATGCTTCACTTCATCCTAATTATTCTACAATTGGGTTGTATAATTTAGTATCACTTCTGAGATTTATAGACTTTTGGATCATCAAAAAGAAACGAACTAAATTTTAAATCTTATGAAAACACTTGTATTATTCTTAGCAATCACCGCCGTAAACTATATAACAAATGCCCAGAATACTAAAGAAGGGGTCACTATCACAGTAACCGTTCCTAATGTTTCTAATTCTAATGGCTCTGTACTTTTTGGGCTGTATGACGAAACAACTTTTATGACAGCTGCACCAATTAAATCTGCAAAAGGTAAAATAATAGATGGTAAGACAACCATTACATTTACAAATGTTAGCGCAGGAGAATATGGAATTTCATGTGTACACGATGCTAATGATAATAATAGAATGGATTTTGAAGATAATGGAATGCCCATAGAAAACTACGGCGTTTCTAATAACAATATGAGTTACGGCCCCCCAATGTGGAATGATGCCAAATTCGAAGTAGGAACCGAAAATTTAGATTTAGAAATTAGATTCTAGATTTTTGCAAACTTATACCAAGAAAAAAGAGACTACCCTATATTGGCAGTCTCTTTTAAATCCCTATCATATAGAGGACAATCTATAAAGGATAAGGTATATGTTATTATTAGTTTTTTATAATTTGTTCTTCAAGAACTTTTGCTCCTTTAGCATCTAATACTTTTACAAAATAAGAACCAGTTCCTAGTTTGCTTAGATTAATATTGGTTTTAGAATCTGTAATCACATCTTTATAGACTATTTTTCCATTGATATCAAAAACTGAGACATCCATAGTACCCAATATTTTTACATTCGTATTTATTAAATCCAACGTAAATTCGTTGTTAAATGGATTTGGATATACCTTAGCTCCTATTCCCATAATATCCTTAGTACCAATAATTATTTCTTGGGCTGCTGAGCTTTGATTGTCTCTTGTTGTTGAACAAGCATTAACTCCAAAAGTAACATTATATGGAGCACAACCTCTCCTGCTTACTCTAGCAATATAAGTACCTTCTGGAGCTTCTACTATGGTAGATGTTCCAGCGCTTAAGTTAAACCCAAAACTTCCAATAGCTACAGAAACATCTAGAAAGCTATTGTTATTATTAGAGAATTGTATTTGTCTTCTACCACTATCGGTACAATCCAACACGCTAACTTTGAAATTAGCTGCATATACTGCAAAAGTCGTAGTATCCTCACAGCCATTGGCATCAGTAGTTTTAATCTCAAAAGAACCTGGAAATAATGATACAGGAAATGAAGTCGTATCTAATGTTGCAGTCACAGGATCTCCAGAAAACAAGTTTCGGATAGAAATATTATAAGGTGCTTGCCCTCCAGAATAATCTACAGTGACTCTCCCTCCTTGTCCACAATTATCAAAACGAGTAGTAAAGCGTATATTCTGATTAAACGTACAGCTATTTTGAGCAAAAATATTTGCTGTACAAGTAAATACAATGGCGATAATAACATTCGTCATTATCGTGAGAGCTTTTTGTGTGAATTTGTTTTTCATGATTTTAAAATTATGTAAGTATTGGTTTTTGTTAAAAATTATTAGTATCCGGTCAAAACGATATCTCAATAAAAAATCAAGAAATATCTCCCGATTAAATTCGTTTACAAACAAAATCAATAATCCTATGAATGTCATTGTTTATTAGCTAACAAAGAGTTAACTTCACGATACAACTAGGGTTAACTTCTGGTTAACAAAAAAAGGTAAGATTCTCTTAACTATAGTATTATTAGGTTTTTCAATAAAAAGGATCGAATAATTGCACATACTATAGTGTAAAAAAAAAGTTATTATAAACAAACTACTCAAAATGAAATATAAGAAGATTCAATATAGCTTTTTCTTAAAACCAAAACTCATATATACTCTTATCGTATACTTATCAACATATAACCTTTCGTTTTCACAAATTCAAGATTCTATTACCTTAAAAGAAATAGATAGTTTGCTAAAATCCTCTTTAAAAGACCTTTCTTCCAGTAGTTATACTAATTATAGGATTGCTCTTAAAAAATCCAAAGAGATTGGAAATAAAAGCACAGAATTACAGGCATATTCTAAACTCATGAATTATTTCAGTTATCAAAAAAACCTTGATAGCATGATGCATTATGCCCATAATTTTGAAAAAGGAGGATATGAAAATCAAACTAAAAATATGATTTCAATTTTTTTTTATGAGAAGGGATCAAATTTGATTGTAGATTTTGAGATGATAGAACAATCTCTGGTAGAATTGAAGAAGGCATATGAATATGTTGATACTTCAAACACAAAAATTGTTGTATCCATTAAAAATGCTTTAGCATATACCTATATGGCCAAAAAACAATATCAAAAAGCTATTGACATTTTAGAATCATTCTCTAAAGACTCTATTTCGATCAATTCTTCTGTAGAATTACATATCTTAATTAATTTAGGACAGGCTTATCAAAAGTTACTGAAACCCAAAAAAAGTTATGCAATACACTTAAAAGCTTTGAACATAGCCAAAACACTAAAAGACACTGCTAGTTTACTTTTTGTAAAAAGTAATATGATTAATGATTACTATCTACAAGGCAGGTTTCAAAAAGCTGTTGATTCTGGTCTCCATATCGTAGAAAAACTAAAAAAACATAGACCTGATGGACTACAGGGTAACGCTTATTTTTTATCAAGAGCTTATGATACTATTGGCAATATAGATAAATCAATATATTATATGAAAGAGGCTATAGCTGCAAAAGATGGCTACTATCCTGAGATGTCAGATTATAACCAGATAGAAGCACTCACTTTTTTAGCTCGTAGCTATGAAAAAAAGAAAGACTATAAAAATGCCGCTTTTAGCCTTTGGAAAAAAAATAAAATTATAGAAAACATACGATCAAAAGAGCAAAAAGCTTTTACCGATTATTATGATACAAAGATCAAAATTATTGATCAGCAAAGAAAACAGGAAAAAATAGAAATTGAGAAAGAAATCCTATCATTACAAAATAATAAACAGCAGCAGTATATTATTATTTTATCAGTCGGTTTAGTATGCTTATTACTAATCATTACAAGCATTTGGATATATCTTAAGTATTTTAAATCCAAAGAAAAAATTAAAGAGCTTAAAAATAATGAAAGAGAAATCTTAAGAAATCATATAGAAGTTCGTGAAACAGAACTCTCCATGCTAGCAAACAACAAAGCAAAACTTTTATCAGAATTATCTGAGATAAAAAAAGAATTATCAATAGCCATTAAAGAAAATAATGCTGCTCAGGTTCAGAAAGTTGAAAAAAAATTGAATTCTTTTTTAATGCAAACCGCTAATGATGACGTATTCTCAGAACGCCTGGAATCTCAATACCCTGGAATGGTAATTATCCTAAAAAACAAACATCCGGAACTCTCTCAAAATGACATAAAACATTGTATCTTAATCAAGCTAGGATTATCCTTAAAAGAATCAGCCCAATTAATGCACGTAGGAATTGGTGCTATAAAAATGGGTAGAAATAGGGCAAAATCAAAAATGAACCTCACTGAAGAGCTATCTTTAAAACAATACCTGGATCAAATTAATACAGAACCAGAATTAGTTCATAAAAATAAAAGTTGATTAGACCATATTCTATTGCTGTTTGAATTTGCTGTAAAATATAATTATATTTTTTTATAGCAATCCTGCCTTAATAGCAAGTAGTATGTTTTGTTTACCCCAGTTCTTAGGTAAAAAATCACCGTAAACTGAATCAAATTATTTTTAATTCATTGGGTAATACGATTTGTGATTAAAAAATTCGTATAAATTCATTGAATTATTTTTTCTTTATGCAAGGCAAAAAAATCAAGCATAGCTATAGCTACGGTTTATTTTTTAAACGAAGTAGAAAGGAAAAAGAAACGATGAATATGCGAAATTTTTAGTTATAAATCGTATAAGTTCAAAATTGAAATTGCATTGGAGTGGTTTATGCTTTTTCTATTCGCTATAATTTGGTTGATTTCTTGAAAAAGATCAAAAAAACCAAGATAATATAACAACTTGAACGTATTATTATCTCGGTTTTAATTATTAATATAATTTAAACGATAAAATATTATAATAGAGAAAACTATCGTATTACTTAACTAAAAATTTATGAGTAATCCTTCTATCAGAATTTTTTATCTCATAAAAATATATTCCCGAGGTAAGGCTATACTGAGAAGGAGTTAGTGTCACTTCATTTTTTTTGCCTTTACTGACGAATCCATTAAAAATTTCTTTAATTTTTCTTCCTTGCATATCATACAAGGTCACCACGGTATGACCAGCTTGTTTTGAAGAGAAAATTAATTTTGACGTTTCATTAGCTGATTGCGGATTAGGCCAGCTATATGCCTGCTCTCCAGACGCGATACTATTCAACTGTGCTAATACCTGATTTTCCAGAGCCTCTATATTGGTAGGGAGATCAAAATTCTCTTCTGTTCGAAAACGAGATCTAAAACCTAAAGCATATGCCGTATTTACATCCGTAAGGTTTCTTGACAAAGAAGTAAACCCTTCTAAAACAGAATAGTTATCTTGAACAAAATCGACATCTACAGTATTTTCGTCACCAAAAGCGCCTCCTTCAACAACACCTGCTGCAAAAGAAATACCTCTACCACCCTGGTCCATAATATTATTAATATCATTAGAATTATCTGTATGGAAATTACCTAAAAAGTGACCTATTTCATGAGATATTATATTTCCTAAAGTTACAGTAACGGCATCACTTCTGGTAGCATTTTCTGATAATGGAATAGAATTAATACTATTCTCAAAAGCTAGATCAGTCTCATCAGTCAGGCTTAAAAGATCCAACAATACAAATGCATCATCATCCAGACTAAAATTACCTGTATCTATTACGCTCGCCAGTCCAATAGTACTAAATCCGGACTCTTCTATTGTACCTCCTACTATAACTCGACTAAAAGGTATACCAACTTTATCAAGAATTTCAGGTATTTTTTTACCCAAAACCGGATTACCATAATCACTAATAATAATTACATCAAAATCTGAGTTAATTTCTGATGCAGCCAGATCTCTTTCTATATTTTCTTTTACAACATTCGTTATTTCATATGTTGTACGTATTCTATTGAAAAAAGTATTCTCTATCCCCCAATTCTCCATAAAATCCTCAAAAGGAGATAATTCGAGTTCTTCATCTAATCCAGGTATATTAGGGTCAATCCCTGGAGGGATCGCAATAAAAGGTCTGGGCGTAATAATTCCTCCTGTATAATCTAAATAAATAACTTGTTTTTTGCCTTTGTTTATCGTCTCAAAACCTGGTCTGGACACTGCTATTTCTGCTTCATATGCTTCAAAAGTGCCTATCAGTCGAAACGTATAAGTACCCGTTTCTTCTGCTATATAAGAAAAAACCAATTCTCCGTTAGTTGGTAATGGGGACTCTTCTATTATTGGAAATGCAGGAGCAGATATTGTTCCATTCGCAATTTTTCCATTAGGTGTATAAAATTCTGTTATAATTGCACTTCCATTACTGGCAAGACCAAATACATCGCCTTTTTCGAGTTGTACAGAATAGAAATCACTTTCTAAACGGCCTCCTAAAGTAACCTCAAAAGTGTAACCTCCTTCCAGACCAACACCTCCTCTTCCATCTGTATCAAATACATTTATTACCAGAGCGTCATCAACATCATCAAAAAAAGATTCAAAATCAGCAATCATAAAATAATATGTATTAGCATCAGGAGCTGTAAAATTAATTTCTACAGAATCCACTCCTTCTACGACTACAGATCCATCAGATATGGGAAAACCTAAATCTTGGGTAGCTGTAATAATAGCAGGATTGATCGGATTGTTTGGATCATTTGAAAGGACTTTAAAATTTACAGTTTGTCCAGCTAATAAAGCAATAGAATATACATCAAAATCTCCTAATTGAGTCCCAGAAGAACTATCTGAGCCATCCCCAATTACTGCTGTACCCATTAATGTCTGAAAATCTTCGGTAAACTCTAAAGGAGTGGCTGAAAAAACAGTTCCATTATCTGAGCTTTCTTCTTCTAGAATATCTCCTAAAGATACTGAGGGAACAGAATTTATAGATGCATTGGCAAATCCTCTAACTAATATAGTACCATTTTGATCAGGTTTACTCCCAAAATTTGGAATAACCTCTGCTCTTGAAGGAATATCATTCGTATTTTCAAAATCTCGTTCTTGTTCTTCATAAAGTAATGGAGAAGACTTTTTTTGATCATTTTTTTCATAGTACCTGCTATTCATCTCCTTGACAAATTCACTCCATTCCTTATAATTTCCTGCATTCGGCGAATTACTTAAAAAAGGATTTACCCCGGAAGGAATTTTAAGCCTCCCGGTTTTTTGATTCGTTTTTACAAACTTTTGAAGATCTATTTTTTTTTGATCCTCTTTATTAAAATCCTTTAATTTTTGATATTTATGAAGTGTTTCTACTTCTTCTAATATCTGGGCACTTATTGTATATGTTCCAAAAATAAATATAAAACCACATAGTAGAGTACCCTGAGCAAGTTTAAAAATTTTCATAATATAATTGTGTTTAAATTAAAACCAGTCACTTTTCAGTTATGATTTACACAAATAAAACATATATTTTTTTTTTAGCTACTATGCTATCTGTCACAAAAGGTTAACTGCACAGAATAAAGGTTAACATTTGGTTAACCAAGTTTCAAAGCAGCACCATTTATCATTATTACCATTGCAAACAATAGCTTTTTTTAAAAAGATATGTGCACTATAAATATCTCGATATATGCAATAATAACAAATCCAATAAACAACAAGAATACTTGTATTTTTTTTGCGTTAAATATTTAAAATAGAAAAAAAAATCACCTTTGATATACAAATAAAAATGTTACTTTTATAGGACGAACTAAACTTCATAATCGTACCTAAAAAGAGAATATCCCTTTACAAAAGTTTTCTCATAGATAAACATATGACCCCAATTAAAAAGTAAATAGCGTATACAAAACCACAATGATAGATAAAATAAATTTTTATTTATTTTTTAATAGTTTTAGTCAATAGCTTTTTTACTTTTGTAACCCAAAATATAAAAAATGACTATAACACAGCTACGTTATGTACTTGCGGTAGCAGAGTACCAAAATTTTACTAAGGCAGCAGAAAAAACTTTTGTAACTCAGCCCACACTGAGTATGCAAATTCAAAAACTAGAGGACGAATTAGATATTCTGATTTTTGATCGAAGTAAAAAGCCTATAGAACTTACTGAAGTAGGTAAAAAACTAGTGCAACAAGCAAAAAATATAGTAAATGAAAGTGAACGTATACAGGATATAGTAGACCAGCAAAAAGGGTTTATTGGAGGAGAATTTAAAATAGGTATTATTCCTACTATAATGCCAACTTTACTGCCAATGTTCTTGCATAATTTTATAAAAAAATACCCAAAAGTTAAATTAAAAATAGAAGAACTGACAACAGAGACTATTATGGAGCGTTTGCAAGATGGACATCTTGATGCTGCAATTGCCGCCACACCATTACAAAATGAGAATATTAAAGAGCGTGTATTGTATTATGAGCCCTTTGTAGGATATATTCCTTCCAGCCATAGATTAAGTCAAAAGGTAAAAATAGATATTTCTGATCTCGATGTTGATGATATGCTTTTATTAGAGGATGGTCATTGTTTTAGAGACGGGATTATCAATTTGTGCAAAACACAAAAAAGCTATAAAGAAGAGAGTTTTCAATTAGAAAGTGGAAGTTTTGAAACCTTAATTAAACTATCTAATGAAGGTCTGGGAATGACGCTACTACCGTATTTACATACATTAGATATTAGCGAAAAAGAAAAAAGCAATTTACATTTCTTTAATGAACCTTCTCCTGCCAGAGAAGTGAGTCTGATATTCAATAAAAGTGAATTAAAAATGCAAATTATAGAAGCTTTGCATACTACTATTGCCGGAATTGTAAAAGGAGCTATTACGTTTCAGAATGTTAAAATTATTAGTCCTTTATCAAAAATAAAAAGCGACTAAAAAGTCGCTTTTTTTTTATGTTTTTAAATAAATCAAACAAGGTTTTAACTCTGGTTTGTTTAGTGCTAAAGATTGAATCCAAAGTTTTAATTCTTCAATCTCGTGAGGAAGAAGCCTGTTTAAAGCTTTTATAACTTCCTTTGTAAATAGATTAACATCAAAACTAACTTTTTTAAGAACCGTTTTAGTGTAATCAAACATCGCTCTAGCCATAAATTAATGAAGGGTTTAATTGTTAGGTTTAAAACAAATAAAGTAGGACTATGCTTACAATATTTAAAGTTGTTACTACAATATAGTCAAATTAAACTAAAAAAATGTTCTTTAACCCTTATTTAACTTTATCAAAAATTATTATCACCATCCAAAAGATCACCTAAACCTCCTAAAATACTACCTTCGCCCTTACTTTTACCTCCTCCGCTGGGTGCTAATGCCAATACTCGATTCGCTAATCTACTAAAAGGTAAAGACTGTATGTATACAACTCCTGGTCCCGTCAAATTAGCAAAGAATAATCCTTCTCCTCCAAAAATAGTATTCTTAATACCTCCTACAAATTCAATATCATAATTCACGCCTTGAGAAAAACCTATAATACACCCTGTATCTATCTTTAATTTTTCACCAGATTGTAATACCTTTCTTGCCGTAGTACCTCCTGCATGGACAAATGCCATACCATCACCTTCTAATTTTTGCATAATAAAACCTTCTCCTCCAAACAAGCCTCTACCCAGTTTCCTAGAGAATTCAATCCCAATAGAAACTCCTTTTGCCGCACATAAAAATGCATCTTTCTGGCATACGAACTTACCTCCATATTCTGTAAGATCGATCGGTATAATTTTTCCTGGATATGGAGAAGCAAAACTTACTCTCTTTTTACCGACTACTTCATTATAAAAAGCAGTCATAAATAAACTTTCTCCAGTAAGCAATCTTTTTCCTGCTCCAAAAATTTTACCCATGAATCCTTGATCTTTCTGAGAACCGTCTCCAAAGATAGTATCCATCTTAATACCATCATCCATCATCATAAAACTTCCTGCTTCTGCAATAATTCCTTCTTGCGGATCTAATTCTATCTCTACATATTGCATTTCTTCTCCATAAATAACGTAATCAATTTCGTGTGCTGTCATAATTAATTTAGTTTTAATATCATTTATACTTGTACTAGAGTTTACTATTTAAACTTAATGGTCAGTTGCTACTGTAACCGCTCAACTATTTTCCTAAAAAAAATATTAAAGGAATTATCTAACAATACGATACATGTTTTTTTATCTGTATTTCTGATAATAAATGTATTTGCAGCTAACCACATACCGTAATGTCGTGTTGTATTATCATGTATTCCCCATCCAAAACCATATGTTGATACGTTATCACTCTTTAAAGAAGGAATCTCAAATGCTTCTTTTAAGTTATCTTGAGTAAGTAACTCATTTTCATACCAAAATTGATCCCAAATCAAAAAGTCATTTACACTACTGAATACTGCACCATCACCAGCCACACCGTCAACAAAAGTAGGTCTCATCTCGGTAGCGTACCCAAAAAAAGTATGAAAACCACCGGTTTTATTTTTAAATGTTTTTTCTTTAGATAATAAATTCCAAACTCTGGTATTTTGCATTCCTAGAGGATTAAATAATTCTATTTTCATATAGTCTTCAAAGGTTCGTTCTGACACTACCTCAACTATTCTCGCAAGAAGAATGTAATTGGTATTGGAATATTCATATTTTTCAAAGGGTACGAACTCCGCTTTTGGATGATTCATTATAAGCAGGTTAACAGCTTTTTTATTACTTAAGATATCAACAGCTTTCTTATAATCCTCAGCAAGATCTAGGTATCGATCGGGAACACCTGATGTGTGATTTAATAAACTTCTAATCGTAACTTCTTGATATGGAAAATTATCTATATATTTTGACACTAAATGATCATACTCAATCAGTCCTCTTTCTTTTAATAGCATAATGCCGGCAGCAGTAAATTGCTTAGAAAGAGAAGCTAACCGAAAAGAAGATTTTTTTGTTATTTTTTCATTCTTATGATAGTTTGTAAACCCATGTCCTTTGATCAAAAGAGGTTTCCCTTTTTTAGCAATAAGTACGGCGCCATTAAATTTATTTTGAGCATTTAGTTCTTCGAACCAACTGTCTATTAATACAATTTTTTCTTGTTCAGATGCATTTTCAGGAATATCCAGATCAGGTACTTTATAAAAAAATAAAAAGAACCAAGTAAAAAAAAATGTACTAATTAATGCTAAACCAATCAGTATATAACGTGCTATCTTCACACAATTAAGTTTTTTAAGAATAGGTTTATATTTGATAATTACAAGTAATTAATTAGTAAACCTATTCTTAAAAATGTTACATTTTTTTTATTATTCTATAAAACATTAATTAATTCTTAACTCGCACAGTCCATTCAAAATTGAAGCTGGACACTTCTACTCCGTCTGTATTAGTACCTATAGATTTCATCCAAAAAGTTTGTCCTTCTCCAGTTTCAATAGTTTTTTTGACTGCTTCCTTGATCAAATGCCCATCACTACAGGTAAATGTTATTCTTCCTGTAGCTTTTTTAGTAAAAACAGCATTATTAGTAGCCACAAGCATTGATATTTTTTTTCCGCTTTCTCTTATATATCCCATTACCATAACACCCGTACTCATTTCTGCAGCCATTCCCTGTACTGCCCAAAACATCGAATTGAATGGATTCTGATTTATCCATCTATGCTTTACGCTGACTACACAACTAGATTCATTTATAGATTTTACACGCACTCCACACAACCAGGCAGATGGTAACTTGAACATTGAAAAAATATTAAGTTTTCTGGGAGTAATCTTCATAGTATATCATTTGATTGCTCTAAAGTATTGAAAAAGAATGTACATACAAAATGAAATGAAATCATAAATTTATGTTAAAATATGGTACTATGTTTTGCATAATACCTTCTTTTAACCATATATTTGTATAAGAAACTATTATATACTTTTAAAAATGGCAACTAATAACTTAAGAAATATCGCAACTTTTATACACTTAGGAATATTCTCTAAGTATTTTATTCCTTTTGGAAATTACATAGTTCCAATACTTTTATGGACTACAAATAAGGAGAAATCAAGTTTTATAGACAATCATGGTAAAGAAGCCATCAACTTTCAGTTAAGTATTTTACTATATACTATCATTCTGGGGATGATATCATTTCCATTCTTTATATTTAATATTTTTGGTGATACTTCCTTTTATGATTTTTTTCATTTTAATAATCTAAATATCAATTTCTCTGATGGAGGAGGTTTTAGAACGCTAATCGGTGCTTCTTTTGTCGGCATTATTGCTCTAATAGGCTTCTTTTTAGAAATCATTTTTATTATTTCGGCAGCATTAAGAGCAAATAAAGGAGATGCATATAGTTATCCTTTAACGATAAGATTTATAAAGTAAATTAGAATGAATTCATCAATCAATATAAAATATATTCTAATTACTATCATAGCTGTGGTATCCTCCTTCTTTCTCCACGAGTTAGCCCATTTCATCACTGGGGAACTCTTGGGTTACAAAATGGGAATGACACTTAATTCTGTATTTTTATCAGAAGGAGCATACCAATCAGCCTGGCATGAACAATTAGTAAGCGCGGCAGGACCCTTATTCACCATTACACAGGCGTTTATAGTTTTTTATATAATAAGGAGAACAAAAAATGACTATTGGTATCCATTTTTGTTTTTTGCTTTTTACTCGAGAGTATTGGCAATGCTCATATCCATTATTACTCCAAATGATGAGGCTCGTATTAGTGAATGGATGGGGTTAGGATATTGGATATTACCATTGATTGTAAGTTTCATATTATTAATCCTTTTGATCAAAACATCAAAAGAACAGCGATATAACCTAAAATTTAATCTCATCAATTATCTTTTAGCAACAGTTTGTATAACGATAGTAGTATATTCTGATCAATATCTACTAAAATAAAAACAATCATCAATTATCAATTATCAATCAAAAAATGAACAGTTTAACTTTTTAAAAAAAAATCAGCTTTATGAAGATTGAAAACACAAAAGCGCAAATGCGCAAAGGTGTTCTGGAATATTGCATACTTTCAATTCTTAAGGATAATGACGCCTATGTTGCGGAGATTTTAGAAACCCTTAAAGATGCAAAGATGTTAGTAGTAGAAGGCACAATATACCCCTTGCTTACCAGACTTAAAAATGCAGGACTCCTCGGTTACCGCTGGGAAGAGTCTACATCAGGCCCTCCACGTAAATATTATGGACTGACAGAAACAGGAAAACTGTTTCTAAAAGAATTAAATACCACTTGGGACGAATTACAAAATGCGGTAACCTTAGTTACTAAACAAAAAAGAAATAAAAATGAACAAAACAGTTAATATAAATTTAGCAGGCATATTTTTTCACATAGATGAAGACGCTTACCTAAAGCTGCAACGCTATCTTCAAGCTATAAAACGTTCATTTACAGATCCTCAGGGTAGAGACGAAATTATTGCTGATATTGAAGCCCGCATTGCAGAACTATTTAGTGAAAAAATAAAGGATGAAAGACAAGTAATCGGCACCAAAGAAGTCGATGAGGTAATTACTATAATGGGACAGCCGGAAGATTATAGATTAGATGAAGAAATTTTTGAAGATGAACCAACTTCCTCTTATCAACATACTCCAAAATCCAAACAATTATTCAGAGATACAACGAATTCATATGTAGGCGGTGTTAGCTCAGGATTAAGTCACTATTTAGGTATAGACCCCATTTGGTTAAGAATCGCCTGGGTACTATTTACAATATTCTCAAGTGGAGCTTTTATTTTGATTTATATCGCTTTTTGGATTTTTGTTCCCGAAGCGAAAACTACCGCAGACTTTCTGGCCATGAAAGGAGAGGCTGTAAACATTAGTAATATTGAAAAAAAAATAAAAGAAGGCTTTAATGATGTAGCAGACAAGGTAAAAGATGTCGATTATCAAAAATATTCTAACAAAGTAAAAAGTGGATCTTCTAATTTCTTTGATGCTTTGGGAGATGTATTATTAGCCATTCTAAAGGTTTTTGTAAAATTTATCGGAGTACTACTGATATTCGTAGCTGGGGTTACACTCATTAGTTTATTTATCAGCTTATTCACCGTAGGAACTTTTGAGTTCATAGAAACTCCTTTTACAGAATATATAGATGTAGTGAATCACCCTAATGTCCCTTTATGGCTGATTTCTCTATTAACACTCTTTGCTGTTGGTATCCCTTTCTTCTTTTTATTTATTCTTGGGCTCAAGATTGTGATCAATAACCTAAAATCTATAGGTACACCAGCTAAACTTGGATTATTAGCTATCTGGATTATTTCTATAGTAGGATTAATTATTGTCGGTATTAGACAAGCTACTCAAGAAGCATATGATGCCGAAATTATAGAAGATGCAAGAAAAATTGATATCGCCCCTACAGATACCTTAACGATCAAAATGGTAGGTAATACCCGATATATAAAATACCTAAGTCATAGAAATGATTTTAAAATTAAAAGAGATAAAAATGACAACAAAGTATTAGTAATTCAGGATATCGAAGTATTTATTAAAGAAAACAAGGAAGACTCTATCCCCAAAATTACAATCGAAAAAACTGCAGAAGGTAACAGCTATGAGAATGCTAAACAAAGAGCAGCTACTATACAATACGATTATCAGATAAAAGGCAATTCTCTATTATTAAATGGCTACGCAATTGCTGATTATAAAAGTAAATATAATGATCAGGAAGTAAAGGTTATTTTACACATCCCAGAAGGAATGACTATTTATGCGGATAATAATACATCCGGATTTAATAACTCGTGGCAATACGACGATTATATAACACTGGATGGAAAAGAAGGGAATTATACCCAATTAATTGATGGAAAATTAAAATGTAGTAGCTGCCCAAAAGAAGAGTGGGAATACAATGAATGGGAAGAAGACCACAAAGATACCGATGGAGTAAACATAAATCTGAATTCTGATGATTCTAATACAAACCTAAAAATAGATGAAGATGGTTTACAAATCAAAAGTGATGAAGTAGACATCAAAATTGACGAGCACGGTGTAAAAATAAAAACCGATAATTAACAATAATCAAAATCAAAAAACGAACAGTTTAATAAATTAAAATACACTATTATGACGACACTAGCCAAAATAATAATAACCTTATGCCTTTCTGCCTTATGTTGCTCTTGTAACTTAGTTTTTGACGGAATCAAAGGTGAAGGAGAAGTGATTCGAAAAGAAAAAACTATAAGTAAAAACTTTACAACTATTAAATCCAGTAGAGGTTTAGACGTTGTACTAACAAAAAGTGAAGATCGAAAAGTAATCATTGAAGCCAATGAAAACCTACACCAATACATCGAAGTTTATGTAGAAAAAGAAGTACTATACATTACATCTGATAAAAATATTTATCGTGCTGACGAAAAAACAGTGTATGTCTCTTATGACAAACTTAGTAAAATAAGTGCTACCAGCGGTTCTGAGATAACTTCTCAAGAACCCTTAGTACAAAAAGATCTCTCCATTAACGCTACAAGCGGAGCAGATGTTAAACTTAGAATTAAAGCAGAAAGCTTAACAACCTCTGTAACTAGTGGAGCTTTAATGAATCTATCAGGAAAAGTCAAAAATCATAACGCCAATGCAACAAGTGGAGCCGATATCAGAGCAAATGATTTGCTTAGTCAAGTTTCTAAAGCAAGTGCAACAAGTGGTGCAAACATAAAAATTCACGCAAAAGAAGAATTTACAGGAAAAGCTACCAGTGGTGCAAATGTAGTTTATTATGGTGATCCTGAAAAAGTTTCTGAAAACGATAACTCCGGAGGTAATGTAAGAAAACATTAAAGAAGACAACCCAATCAATCAACTAATCAATCAAAGAACTGCCTAAAAGCACTTATAGTTTTTAGTAACATCCTATCCTATAAGGCCATAAGTTTTTAGGCAGTTTGTCATCATTCATCAATCAAAAAACAAATACTCAATGCTAAAAATTAACATCGCACAAGTCTACCTTTTTCTCTACATCAGTATATGTTCGGTCAATTTAAATACTGCCCAAACAAAAACTCATCACAGCAATAACGAAGATCTAAAAGTAACTATATCTAAACTAGATAAAGAATTTTGGGTATCCTATAACACCTGTAATATTGATACGTTCAGAACTTTTTTTGTAGAAGATTTTGAGTTCTATCACGACAAGGGAGGTTTGACATCCGGACTCTCTAAAATGATGGCAAGTGTAAAAGGTGGATTATGTAATCCCGAAAACCCTAGAGTGAGAAGAGAAGTTATAAAAGGTAGTGTATCCATATATCCTTTACAGAGCTATGGTGCAATTATTACCGGAGAGCATCTTTTTTATGTTCTGGAAAAAGGAAAAACAGAAAGACTTACAGAAATAGCAAAATTTACACACGTTTGGCAACACAAGAATAATCAATGGAAAATGAGTAGAGCACTCAGTTATGATCATCAACCAGCACCACAAAATACTGATAAAAAAGAAATTTTGTTATCAGAAAAAATTTTGAATCAATATACAGGAACATATCAAGCTCCACAAACAGGAAAAGTGATCATATCAAAAAAAGAAAATCTTCTGGAGATCAAAGCTTCAAAAATGCAGGCTATCGTATATCCTCAATCAGAAACCGTATTTTTTCATAAACAAAGCCCTCTAACCTTCGAGTTTGTTAAAACTTCTGATGGTACCATATCAAAAATGATCGTTCGCGAAAATGGAAAAATTGTAGAAGAAGCCAAAAAAACAAAAGTTCAGCATCACTAGAACTATGGTTATCTATTCTTTTTCTTTTACCCGGTAAAAAAATAACGTTTTATTGAGTAAATTCAAGTCGAAAATAGGATTATAGACCAATAATAAGTTCCTAATCGAATCACAGTTTTTGCAGTTAATAGAGAAAAAAAGCTTCTTACCTAAAAGAAGCTTTATATTTAGGTACATCTTTTGACTTATTTCTGGCACACTTGTATATTTAGCTTGTCTATTTATTAGGTTATTTTCTGATTATAGCATTTTGAAACAATAAAATAATATTAAAAAAGACTTTATTTGATGAAAAAAATATTCATATCTCTATGTATAGTTTTTGTATTTGGGAATGGCTACGCCCAAAAAGAAAAAATAAAAGGAAATAAAATTGTAATTACAGAGCAAAGATCATTAGATCCTTTCCATAGTATAGAAGTACACGATAATTTTGAAATATCTTTAATAGAAGATACTGATAATATTGTAACCATCGAAGCGGATAGTAATCTACAAGAGTTTATTGCGGTAGAGGTACACGATAGTATTTTGGAAATAAAGTCTAAAAAAAACATTAAACGTTCCAAAAAACTAAACATTAGAATATCCTATGCACAGGAATTAAAAAAAATTTTGGTCTATAATAAAGTACAGTTAAAATCTGCCTCTCTTCTAAAATCAACAAACCTACGAGTAGAATCTAATGATGAAACAGAAGTGTTCTTAAGTATTGAATCAGCTAATTTAACCAGTATTATAAATGATAAATCTACAATTGATTTGCACGCGACTACTAGTGAAGCATTTTATCAGATAAACGATAATGCCGAATTAAAAGGAATTCTGGCTACGGATATTTTAAAAATAGATTTATATCAAAAAGCATCTGCTAAACTTGAAGGTGAAGCAACATCTATGAAGCTTAGAACAGATAGTAATACAGATTTTTATGGGCAAAAACTAAAAACGAATACTGCCTCGGTAACTGCAGAAGGTTCCAGTGACAGCTATATTTTATGTGATAAACAGATTACCATAAACGCTATAGATACTGCAGAAATATATGTTTTGGGGGAAGAAGATTTAAAAATTGATATAACCGCTTTTGCCAATGAAGCTATTCTATATAGAAAAAAGAGTGATTATGGCCCTGGATTGCTTAAATAAGCATAAGCGTCTTGCAAACAATACACTGTTTACCAAACGCTTACCCTTTTATACGATTTATAACTAAAAATTTCGCATATTCATCGTTTCTTTTTCCTTTCTACTTCGTTTAAAAAATAAACCGTAGCTATAGCTATGCTTGATTTTTTTGCCTTGCATAAAGAAAAAATAATTCAATGAATTTATACTAATTTTTTAATCACAAATCGTATTATACATTCAGTACCTTAATCAATCGCTACCTTACGCCTTTCTGCATCTAGTAACGAAGCTTCAAAATTTCTGGTTTGGTATAGCCATAACGCTTCTGGTCCTATACCAAGATAAACTTTTCTTTCTTCTGAAAACACTTTCCCCTTAAAAACATCTTCATAAAACGTATCTACACCAGTACTACTAACATACCCAAAAGCTTCTCCAGAGTGAGCCGTACAACAAGCTCCGGGATCTATGGGTAACTCAAAACCTTTTAATGGATACAATCTTTCTATAGTATGCATCCATTCATGGGTATACGCACTAGGATGTTGAATACCATATCTATTATTTATAAATGGATGTTCCATTACTCCAACAATAGTCTTCATTCCATTAGGAATAGGAGATGCTATACCTCCATAATTAAGCGGATAGCCGTCACAAGAAGTTTCATTATCAGAATTAGCTGGCCAATAAAAAGAAATTAAGTCAAAATCATTAAAATCAAAATCTTTCTTGAGTTGTTCCAAAGATATAGTCCAATCCAATCCCCATTCCTCTTCTGTATTATTCTCACTTTCATTTGCAACAGGAGCTTCTTCTGTTGTATAATTCTTTTGCACCACCTCCCAGGTGATCGCGTGAAAAGCATCTTTTTCTATCTTTTCTAAATGATCTAAAAATATATTGTAAGCAATATCAATAGAATTCTGTGATACTGAAATCTGACAACCATCTTTAGCTCTGGTTTTTGAATATGTCACCCAAAGAACTTTCCACTTTTTGGGATTGACCATATCTTCTTTTGTAAATTCGATTTCTTGTGGTATAGAATCACTATCAATCGTTATTTCTTTCCTGTAATATCCAGCCTCATTGCCCTCGGCACCAACTGACAATAAATATGTGCCTTTAGACAGTTTAATATCAGCAGGTAACGTCTTATTTATATATTTACCATCAACATAAAGCGTACCTCCAAAAGAAGATCTTATTGTAAGATTAGGGTTCTCCTCTAGCGGTGTAGTATCATTTTGGGTAACATCATCATTTTCGCAGCTCACCAGACTAAATAAAAGTATCAGCAAAAAGCAACACATGATGGTATTCATCTTTGGATCATTCATCTGTTTTTTAATTTTAATTAATTTCATTTGTTCGTTTTCATTTTTTTACTTGCTAAGTAGTATTGCTACCAAATGCTCTAGAAGAATTATTTACTTAGCTTTTATGTATTATTTTAGCACATTCGCTTTTACAAACTATAATGATAGTGCTTCTTCTTTTTCTGTATTTCAAAAAGATATGTATCAACTTCTATTCATATCAGAACAACTCATACTTAGAAGTAAAAATTTAATTTTAATACTATTATTACTCTTCCTGCTTCCTAAAACAAATAGCAATCAAAATACCCTACCATTTTTTTTGAAAACGTATAAAATCTATAAACTTACTCATATAATTCCCTTCAAAAATCGATACCTTTTTGTATTGTTTCTGTAATAAACTACATCAGGGCAAGGTCCATAAAACATTTATTGGACAAAACATTTCGATTTCGAGGCTAGCGGAGCATTTTTTACTTAGAAATCTTGAACCTAATTTGGAAACGCATGATACCAATCTTGTTTTAAAGCACTTAAATAAAAAAAGGAATTTCTTGTTTAGATAAGACAGAAAATTAAAGTATGGTTACAGCTTTTTTGCTGTAAAGTATCCACTAAAAAAGCAAGTTTTTATGAGTAATTTTTAAACTGAATTAATATAGAAGTCTGATAAGAAATTATAAAGATGAATCGTTTATAGCATGACCCTCTCAAACAAAATAAAACCATTTTTAATGAAGAAAAAAAACCTGCTAAAAAAAATTAGTAGGTTTTAAAAAATTAAATTAAATTTAGAAAATATCTTTTATGCAGAAACCTCTTCACTAGTTTCTATAGTAGCTAGATAACGTTCTGCATCCAAAGCTGCCATACAACCTGTACCAGCAGCAGTAACGGCTTGTCTATATTCTTTATCTTGTACATCTCCTGATGCAAATACTCCTGGAATGTTTGTTTTTGTTGATTTTCCTTCGGTAATAAGATATCCGGTATCATCCATATCTATCTGACCCTTAAAAATATCAGTATTAGGCTTATGCCCAATTGCAATAAATAAACCTGTAATAGAGATATCTTCTTTTTCTCCAGTCTGGTTATTCACCATTCGTAAACCTTCTACTACCTGATCTCCTAATACTTCATCTACTTCAGTATTATATTTTACCGTAAGATTAGGAGTGTTATTGACACGGTGCTGCATTGCTTTGGAAGCCTTCATGTAATCTTTACGTACCAGCATTGTCACACTAGAGCAAATATTAGCAAGATAGGTTGCTTCTTCTGCAGCGGTATCTCCAGCTCCTACAATCGCCACATCCTGTCCTTTATAAAAAAATCCATCACAAACGGCACAGGCAGATACTCCACCGCCTCGCAATTTTTGCTCGCTGGGTAATCCTAAATATTTAGCGGTTGCCCCTGTAGAGATAATAACTGTTTCTGCTTCAATTTGCGTAGTGTTATCAACAGTAATTTTATGGATTCCTCCTGCTTCTTTGCTAAAATCAACAGAGGTAACCATTCCAATTCTAACTTCGGTACCAAAGCGTTCTGCTTGCTGCTGTAATTGAACCATCATCGTTGGCCCATCAATACCTTCGGGATAACCTGGGAAATTATCAACTTCAGTAGTCGTAGTAAGCTGTCCTCCCGGTTCCATACCTGTATACATTATTGGTTTAAGATCTGCTCTGGCAGCATAAATTGCAGCTGTATACCCTGCAGGACCAGAACCTATGATAAGGCATTTTATTCTTTCTATAGTATCTGTCATTGTCTTTTCGTTTTTTCTTATGTAAAAGTAGCAATTTGATGAGAAACCTTACAGTAAAGTTATTAAGAATTCTTATTGGCTTATAGATATCTCAAATAAAAACAACACAGGAACTCAAAACATATATCTATTTTACACGCTTATTAAAACGAATTAATCAAAGTTAAAAAATGATATATGAAAACCACCATAAATTAACTGTATTCAAAAGGGATTTAAATACTCTATAATAGTGTCTAATTTTATTAGTTCTTTGCACTACTATTGTAGTCCGGGAATCGCTACTATTTCCTGGACATCTTGATTGTAATCCACACCATCTACCTTAAAACCAAATAGGTTAAAAAAATCTTTACTATATCCATCCAGATCACCAATAGTAGCTAGGGTTTCTGTAGTAGCACTTTCCCATAAATCTTTGATCTTAGTTTGTATATCCTCACTCATTTCTAAATCATCAATACGTATTCTACCATGCTCATCAGTTGGGATTTCATTACCACCACTATATAGTCTTTCTGCAAATAGTCGTTGTATTTGCTCAATGCAGCCCTCGTGTACTTCATTTTCTTTCATTATCTTATAAAGTAGTGAAATATATAAAGGAATTACAGGGATTGCAGAGCTAGCCTGTGTGACAAGTGCTTTGTTTACAGAGACAAAGGCTTTTCCATTAATTTCTTTTAATGCATCTGTAATCTCAAAAGCAGTAGCTTCCAGATGATCTTTTGCTCTACCTATAGTCCCTTTTCTATATACAGGTTCTGTAAGTTTGGGACCGATATAAGAATAGGCAATAGTTTTAAAATCATTACTAAGAAGTGAAACTTTTTGTAGAGCATCAATCCACATTTTCCAATCTTCACCACCCATGACTGCTACTGTATTTTCAATATCTTCTTGATCTGCCACTGCTATGGATATTTCTGAAATATCCCCAGTATGAAAATCAACAGTTTTATTTGTGTAGGGAGCACCAATAGGTTTAAGTACAGATTTATGTTTTGTACCTGTTTCCGGATGTACTCTTACAGGAGAAGCCAGGCTATAAATAACCAAATCAACCTGTCCGAGATCTTTTTTAATCAATTCAATTGTTTGTTGCTTGATCTCATGAGAAAAAGCATCGCCATTAATACTTTTGGCGTACAAACCTATCTTATGTGCTTCTGTTTCAAAAGCTGCAGTATTATACCATCCGGCAGAAGCTGGTCTGCCTTCTTTTGGCGGTTTTTCGAGAAAGACTCCTATCGTAGCCGCATTAGAACCAAATGCACTCGTAATTCGTGAAGCCAGTCCAAATCCTGTAGAGGCCCCAATAATTAATACATTTTTAGGACCATCAACTTGTCCTTTTGATTTTACATACTTGATTTGATTTATCACATTTTGCTCACATCCTTTTGGATGAGCAGTCAGACAAATAAATCCACGAGTTCTAGGTTCTATAATCATAACTTAATTCTTTCTCTGGATATGCGAACTTAGGGCAAAAAGTAAGTATATCCAAAGAAAATATATGGTTGTTAACATCTCGACAAACGCTAAAATTTTGTTCTTAAAAAAATCTCAAAATTCCGTCAATTAGATTAAGAGGCTAATCGGTTCTGATGTGGAGAATGTTTTACAACTGAGAGAATAGCCAAATATAGCGACTGATATTAAGAAATATAAAAATGATAATACCTATATAAAACCATTGCTGATTTAAAATTAGGCAATAAGCTTCTTCGAATTCTATGTATTAAAATTTGCCGCTTTTCGTTGATACTTCAAAATAAAAAATATCTGATTTTATGTGACTAATTTCAAACAAAACATCTCAAGATGTCTTGTAGGCATGAGCAATATCTAAATTACTTTGCCCGAATAAGGGAAGAGGGTACATAACAATACTAAAAAATAATACATATCAACAAAAACCTTTCCTTCCTGGTATTTGCAATTTACTTCAAAAGAAAACCAAAGAGGTAGAAACCTTTTTTATTTCTAATCAGACAAATACATTACAAACAACAACAGAAGATACAGAAACTACGATTCGATATATACTTTTACCACCCTGCAACTAATGACACATACGTATTCTATACTATTCCAAAAGTCAAAAACAGCACAGATTTAGTAAGTATAAGCAATGAATAGGATTCCAGATTTAGGTCATAAATTCGAGTATTTACCCTACCAATTTGTTGTATTTTCTCCCTTAACAAAAACAACTAAATCCTATCATATATATCTATAAAGCAATAACAAATCAAATTCTAATAGCAACTTGATGTTCATTTTTAGGTCATTAAATTACACTATAAATCCCCTTATTTTAAATTAATGTTAAATAATTATTTATTTGCGGAATTTTCCTCATAAAAATAATACAATTTAGTATATTAACTGACTATTTATATTGATATAGGAAAGCTAAGTGCTGGAATAAAGTCTAGTAAATACTTTTTATCAGGAAATTATTGGTTGAAATTAAAAAACCTCAAAAAGTACATCGATTAAAATTTCTGAACCAAACGAATATGTTAAAAACAGATATTTACAGTCGGAATTGCCGAAACAGCGACTATAAAGCCTGAAAGTAGGTAAAACATAAATCAATTATTATTATTATGAAAAAACAAGGTTTATTTTACAGTTTGTTTGCGCTAGCCATATTTGGGGCTGCAGGGTTAACTCAATTCGAAAATTCTAGAGTTGCTGATGTAGTAACAGTAGCATCTTCACCAACCTTAAGTGATGAAGGTAATGAAAAGAGAGAAGAAGGACTTGAAGCACTTGAGTCTATAGGTGAATATAATGAGGCTACCATTTCTCTCTAAACAGTTAAAGTTTAAATAGTAAACTGTAGATTCTTAAAAAATCTACAGTTTACTATTAATTGATATGAAAATTTTAAAAAACCTGGATAATTATTTGATTTGCTACGTTTTAATTGTAATAGCATTCATCCAATTATATAATTCTCAGTTTGATTCTCTTACTCCTTGGAAAGGTGGTGGTTTTGGGATGTTCTCGACCAACAAGAATACTAATATAACCGCAACAGGTTATAAAAAAGATGGAGATTCTATATTAATCAATATTGTGAGTAGTAAGTTTAGCATTCCTATATCAAAAAACTTTCTTATTTCTACTAAGAATTTCCCTAAAAAAGAAAAATTAAAAAAGTTAGGTAAGCAAATTATAAATTCTTATTTGAAGCCTAATCACGTAGAATTTCCATCTAATATAGATGAAAATACACTGAATCATATTAATAACAATAATAAGTTTTATGAGTTCGTATACGAGCCTACCTATTATGAAAATGATGCTACTGCACTTGCAGAAGAAGCGATAAAAATAGAACGTATAAAACTTAGGTTATTTCAAACAGATTTTTTCGAAAATGATTTAACCGTGAAAAAGAGTTTTATAGGTGAAATTGAAATAAGTAATTAATTTTTCATAATTGCTATGGTATATTCACTACTTACAATCCTGGAAAAACATAATAAAAATTACCAGTCTTTCTCTGAAGAATTAATTTTTAAATTCTCACTGGTTTTACTTGTTCTTGACGGAAGTACAGGATGGGGTTTAGATATTTTTATGAGAATCACCTGTGCCCTAATGCTCGCATTTAGTCACTATAGTAATAACAAAATTCTTTGGCTTATTATATCATTATTGCTTTTATTTTTTAATAGTTTACAATTTTATATTCTCGATAACCATAAAATATTATTTGTTTACTGGGTATTACTCATCACCTCGTATTTATGGACAGATAAAGATTTGAAGTATCTAAGATCTAATGCCAAAATTTTGATAGGACTTGTGATGTTCTTTGCAGTCTTCCAAAAAATAATTAATGGTTTTGGATCCCCAGGTTTTCTGCATGGACGTTTTTTGTTTGACTCACGATTCATGCTAGTAACGCATTTTATTATAGATACCCCTTATGAAGTACTTGCTAATAACAGAAATTCAATTTCAATATTAAATTTATTACCTATCAATAATAGTTTTGTCAAGTTATCCTCAACGACATTTATGGGGTACATTTTATATTCATTTCAGCTTTTCGGACTCGTATTTGAAGGACTTGTCGCTTCACTGTTTCTATTTTCTAAAAACAATAGTATTGCCAAAGATATAGCTCTTTTGATCTTTTGTATTGGTACCTATTTTATCTTTCCGGTCATTGGGTTTAGCTCAATTCTGTTAATTTTAGGAATAGCGCAAAGTTCGATAAAAATGAGAAAATTTTATATCATTACTTTTGTTATTATTCAGTTTATAAAAGTTCCCTGGCAAGAGATTATTTTTTATTTTCAAAATTCTCTATAAATGAAATACTTATTGAATATAGGTATCACCATCTTTATGATATGTCTAATATTTATTATATGCCACTTTATTATTTCTAAATATCAAATTGAAGAAAAATATGATAACCCCAGGATATCTACCATACATACAATTTATGAGCTCCTATCCAAAAAATCTCCCTATTTTGATATTCATAGAGAGCGAGTGAATAATAAGATAGATTCAATAATTAAACTTTTTGAATCCAGAGAATATATTGAACAAGATGAACTCTTAATTAATATCAGGCATATACTTTCTGAATTAGGAGATAGACACGCAAGCATAGAAAAAATAACACCAGAGCAAGAAGAAGAACAGTATTATTTACCATTTTCCTTAGCTCCATGGATTGATAATCAAGTAATTGCACTTCGTCAACTTCCTAAGCTTAATTATTCTTTTTATCTGGAAAATTATCCTCTCCTTTCTGAAATTCAAGATGAAAATATTAACACTTTTATACTTAGACACGATATACTAAATAAATATGCTCCTAAACGTGCACGACTTTCTTTGGGAGTAGAAAAAATGAATGAATTTTATCAAGTAAAAGATGGTTTAAAAATCGGTGATAGTATCAAACTTAAATTTTTAAGTAAAAATAGAAAAAAAGACACCTTGATTTATAGCCAGCTTGTAAATTTTAAAACCAAATGGCGCGAAATAAACAAACATTTGTTTCCATATGAAAAGACTAAAAAGTCATATAGCACTCTTCAACGTAGTTATGAAGATGGTATCGCTTATTTAAGGCTTCCAAAAATGTACAATAAATCTGAAAATGAACTTTTCTTTCAATGGTTAACAGAGTATATGAATTCTATCCAAGATGCTACTGCACTTATCATTGATATTAGAAATAATTCAGGAGGAAGTAGAGATATCATTAATTTTTTTTCTAATTATTTCATTAAGCCAAATGATATTTTTGTTGCAAATATGGCTAAGTACAAAGGAAAGGTTACAAATCTCATAAGAGAAAATTTAAATAAACGTAACCTCTATCCTTTAGATCATTTTAGCCGTCAAACACAAAACATTATACTACAAGAACGCCCCATAAAACTGAGGGATAATAATTTTTTTGAAAATGCAAATTATAGTAGTTTCCATTATATGGTATTAAAAAACAATGAACATTTCAATAACTATTATTTTTTTGACAAGCCTGTTTATTTTATGATTAATGAATTGACATTTAGCGCTGCTAGTGTATTTGCCTCATCATTTAAAAACTTAGAAAACATCACTTTAGCTGGTGTTAATAGTGATGGCTCCAGCGGACTG
This sequence comes from Aquimarina sp. RZ0, assembly GCF_008370685.1. Taxonomy (GTDB): domain Bacteria; phylum Bacteroidota; class Bacteroidia; order Flavobacteriales; family Flavobacteriaceae; genus Aquimarina. Next base: position 2,800 of record NZ_VTZU01000045.1, on the reverse strand, counting down.
GCTCAATCCTATGAATTATCCGGACTACGATTGAAATTTTCACATATGTTGTCATTTCAAAAAAATGGTAATTTATTCGATGGGATAGGTACTGATCCTGACATCGAAATTAACAGATCAATTGACCAAATTTTTGGCATTGACGATTACCAGCTAGATGTCTTACTTACAGAGATAAAAAAACAAAATTAAATATGGATTACTCAAAAAGATACTTTCAGCTTTTGTTTTTTTTGTATACAACAATACTTCTTTCTCAAGAAAACAAATACATCATAACTGGAAGCGTGTTGAACGCTAGTAATAATACCTCTGTAAAAGATGCAAACATATTTATTATTGATTTAAAAAATAATTTAGTTATACGAAACACCAAATCTGATAGTACAGGAAATTTTCAAATCTCTTTTGACAAAGGAAATTATAACCTTTCGGTTGGGCATCAGAATTTCGAGATACATCTTATTCCGATAAACTATGCTAAATTTAAGAATAACACTTTTAATTTAGGAAAAATTCCACTTAAACCTTTAGATATAAAAAAGCTAGATGAAGTTGTTGTAACCACTAAAGATTTTTGGTCAGAAAGTAAAAATAATAAAAGAATTTATCACATAGGCAATACACTTAAAGATGTTGCTGGATCTATATCTAATGTCTTGAGTTATCTCCCATCAATTTCTGTCGATATTGATGGCACCGTACAATTACGTGGTAAAGATCCTATTGTACAAATTAATGGAAGAAAATCAAATCTATCAAAATCAGAGGTGCTTCAAATGCTCCCTAGTGATATGATTAAAAGAATCGAAGTAGTGACTCGACCTTCTGCAAAAGAAGCTGAAACAGCTCCTATAATAAATATTATCACTGACCGTAAACGGAAAGGACTTATCGGTGGTGTCAATTTTGCTTTTGGAGTACCGTCAACTACCAAGGGAGGACTTCATCTGGCTTTAAACAAAGAAGCATTTAATGGATATGGTTTGTATGGTATTAAAAAGGAAAATAATATAGCTAGTTCAAAAAAAGAATCCATAAAAACGTTCAATGCTAGTTCAGAAAATTTAGAGGTTGAAACTAATGACAATAATAAGAATTCTCTAAATCAATTCAGTGAGATTCAATATGAATATTTACCGAATGAAAATAGTGAACTCGTAGGTAACGTTTCCCTGTTTAATAAGAATAACACTTTATCTACTCATGGAATTCGGAATACTTTATCTGGGGATATAACACAAACAACTCAGATAAATGATGCTGAAAACAATCTCTTTTCTATAGTAACAGCACACGAATATGAACACAAATTTAATTCTAAAAGAGAGCAATTAAAAGTAGAAGTAGAATATGAATTCGAATCTAGAGAAAGGTCAGAGGAGTTTTCAGAATCTTCATCAACAGATAACAATTTTACAACCAATGCTTTTGACAGATTATTATCTAATGAGATTGAACTTAAATCCCGATATGACTGGACTATCAGAAATAATGGCTATCTTTCTATAGGGTATCGGTTTGATTTAAGTACTATAGATCAGGAGCAATTTTTTTTGAGTACTCTTAATGCTGCTTCTGAAAACAATATTGCCTTTACCCAATTTGATAATACTCTTTTTGGCGACTACTCGAATGAATTCGAAAACATCTATTTTAACATCGGATTTAGACTTATAAGTACTGAGCGTAATTTGAGTAATCAGGATTCAAGTGAATCAGCCAGTAAAACCTTTTTTAATTTGTTACCGCAAGTAAATTTAGAATATGAATATGGAGATAATAATGAAATAAGTTTAAATTATTTCAACCTCTTAAGACAACCACGTTTGAGCTTTCTTAACAGTTTCAATACTAGTGTAGACTTACAAAGAATACGAATAGGTAACCCTGATTTAAAACCTCAATCAACCCATACTATAGAATTGGAATCTTTTAATGAATTTGAAAAGTCTTCTTTAAATACAACATTGTATACAAACTTTGTAAGGGATATAATTCAATATGCCTCTGTTTTTGATGCTGAAGGCGATGTAACTATAAGTAGACCGGAAAATATTGGAAGGGCTTCTACCTTTGGCATTAACCTTTCATATAATATGAATTCTCCAAAATGGTTAAATTCTATCATCAAGTTAGATGGAAAGTACGGAACTATATCTGATGAAGATATAAAGGATAATGATTTTTATAGAGTAAATACCTCTATTACAAATCTTATAAGACTAAAATCTTATAAGATTGAATTAAGTTGGTATTATAGTCCTAAAAATAAGGTCAATTTTCAGACATTTCAAAGTTCGAATCAGTATTTTAAGTTCGGGATAAGCAAAAGAGTTTTTAAAAATAAAGGGAATTTAGTGTTATCTGTTTTAGATCCATTTAATTCTGGAAGAGTTGTTCAAAGTATTAACGGATCTAACTTCAAGTACACAAATGAGTTAAGACCGAATCAGAGAAGGTTTTTTTTAAGTTTGTTTGTACGATTTAGTTCAAAAAGTAAATTTAGAAATACGCACAAGAATAAAAGAGAAAAAGGAATATTAGAATAGTAAACTACCTCGCGGCAAGCCACCTTTAGATTTAAATCTCGACAATCGAGTACAACATCTGGATAGTTGTATCCAACTATTTTTACGCTACTATCTAATTCTTTATCGATAAAATCAGATAACTATAATACTCCCCATTTTTAAGACAGCTACTTAAATTGTAAATTTAATGCTGTACATATGAAAAAATCGAGAAGAAAATTTAGTTCTGCATTCAAGGCAAAGGTTGCTTTGGAGGCTATCAAAGA